>CALRZR010000053.1:0-35623 GCA_943372705.1 Opitutus sp. GAS368
AAACCGCCCTCGCCGCCGAAAAATCCCGCACCGCAGAACTCGAAAATCAAAAATCGAAATTCGAAAATTCCTCCGCCGCCAAAGCCGAACTCGCCCGCCTCGCCGCCGCACAAAAAGAGACCGACGAAAAACTCGCCACCGCCCTCCGCTCTTACTCTGTCCTCGCGAAAGAGCGCGACGATCTCGCCGCCACCCTCGCCACCGCGCAAACCCAGCTCGCCGCCGCCCAGACCAAGCCCGCCCCGGCGCCCGCCGCCGATCCCTCCGTCGAGACCCGCCTCCGCCAGCTCGAATCCGAAAAATCCGCCCTCGCCTCCCGTCTCACCGAAATCGAATCCGCCCACGCCTCGCTTGCCGCTGCGTCCAAGGCTGAATCGGCCGCGAAAGCCGAGGTCGAAGAAAAACTCGCCACCGCTCTTCGCTCCTATTCCACCCTCGCCAAGGAGCGCGACGACCTCGCCGCCACGCTCGCGACTTCGCAGACCCAGCTCGCCACTGCGCAGACCAATCTCGCTGCCGCCCAAGCCAAACTCGACGCCCCGGCGACCTACGCGCCGACCCGCCCTGCGCCCACCGCTCCCGCGACCCCCACCGCCACCCAAGTAGCCTCCGCATCCGCTCGCCCCGCCACGCCGCCGCCGACCACTTCCGCCGCCGCTCCCGCCAAACCGGCCCGCTCTCACACCATCGTCACCGGCGACACACTCACCCGCCTCGCCCAGCAATACTACGGTGCCGCCAGCCGCTGGCCCGAAATTCTCGCCGCCAACCGCGACGTCCTTCGCACCGAACGTGATCTCGTCGCTGGGCGAGTTCTGCGCATTCCCTGACAGCCCCATTCGTAATCTCCCCTGATTTCCAGAGTTGCCCCCTCTGCTGCCTCCCTCCTTCATCGCCCCCCGATGCGTTCCTGTCGCCTCCGTTCGTGTCTTGCCCCGCTCGCCCTCCTCGCTCTCAGCGGTTGTGGCTACGTCCATGTTGGCAAAATCCCCGCGCCCACCACGACCGTCGTCGGCGATGACAAACTCCTGAAGGAAAACGCCGACCTCCGCACCGAGAAGAAGATTCTCCAGCAGGAACTCGCTCTCACCCGCGCCCAAGGCGAAGCCCTCCGCTCCGCCATCGAAAACCGCGCCGCCGACGGCGACACCTCGCGCCGCCTCACCGACAAGCTTAACGAAACCTCCCGCGATCTCGCCCTGCTCCGCGCCAGCTACGCCCAACTCCAGACCCAGCGCGCCAACACCACGTCGTCCTCCAGCGCCGGCGAAGTCGCCGATCTCCGCGCCAAGCTCGCCGGCACCGAAGAGAAACTCGCCTCCTCTCTTCGCAATTACACCCAGCTCCAGGAAGAAATTTCCGGCCTCCGCACCGAGGTCGCCAAGACCCGCAGCGAAAATCTCGCGCTCACCGAACAGGTCAAGGTTGTCACCGCCAAGAACGCCGAAGTTCAGCTCGCCCTCGCCCAGCTCAATTCCGACCTCCTCGTTCAAAAAGATTCCCGCACCCGCGCCGAACAGGACGCCCTCACCCTCCGCACCCAGCTCGACAGCGCCAACGGCCGCCTCAGCGCCCTCGCCCAACAGCGCACGGCCCCCGCCTCCGACGCCCGCGCGCTTGCTCCCGCCGACGCCGACACTGTCGAATTGCGCACCCAGCTCGAAGCACTTCGCCAGAAAGTCACCGCCCTCGAAGCCGAACGCTCCACGCTCCAGTTGCAACTCGCGGCCAAGCCGCCCGGCGCCGACCCCAAGGTCCTCGCCGACACCCAGGCCCAACTCATCGCCGCCCTCAACGGCGCGAAAATGCTCCGCGATGAAAACGATACCCTGAAGGCGTCCAGCACCGAACTCGCCAAAGCCAAGACCGACCTCGAAGCCGAACTCGCGAAAGCCAAAGCCTCCGCTCCCGCTGCCGGCCAGCCCCAGACGCTTCGCGATCAACTCGCCCAAGTCCAAGCCCAGGCCGCCGCGCTCTCTGAAGAAAACGCCCAGCTGAAAAACCGCCTGAACGCCGCCCCGGCCCCCGCCTTGCCCGCCGCCGGCACTGGCACCGCCCCCCGCACGCTCGTCACCACGACCTCCGGCGCGCCTGCGCCCGCCCCCGCTCCTGCCGCCCCCTCGCCCGTCACGACCCAGACTCCGCGTCCCGCCACCGGTAGCCCGGTCACCGCCACGTTTGTCGTCGCCCCGCCCACCGCCCCGGCTGCCGGCATTACCCGCCCGGCCAGCTCCGGCACCCCCCGCTATCATACCGTCACCGGCGGCGACACCCTTTCAAAAATCTCCGCCCAATACTACGGCACTCCCGGCCGCTGGGCCGAAATCCTCGTCGCCAACCGCGACGTCCTCGGCGAAGACAACAACCTCGTCATCGGCCGCCAGCTTCGCATCCCGTAGGCCCTCGCGCCCGCCTCAGCCCCTTCACACGGCGGTCTCCGACCGCCGTTTTTGTTTCCTCGTCGGGAACTCGCCCGACCTTCCCGTTTCCCATCAGCGCCTTTCCGCAAAATCGTTCTCGTTCTCATAATCGTTCTCTTTCCAATCTTCTCCTCGGTCCCGCTCCCCGCTCCAACGCCTCTCCCTCGCGAAAGATTGCCTGCCGCTCCGTTTCCTCCTTCATCGCCCCTCATGTCTTTTCTTCGCGCCCTCCTCGCGCTCGCGCTCCTTTCCACGCTCACCGGTTGCGGCTTCGTCCATTTCGGCCGCCTACCCGAAGCCACCTCCAACGACGCCGCGCTCAACACCGCCTACTCGAATCTCTCCACCGAGCACAAAATTCTGAAACAGGAGCTCGCACTCACCCGCAAGGAAGGTGAGGCCCTCCGCGCCGCCCTCGAAAACCGCACCGACCGCGCCGACCCGTCCCCCGATCTCGTCGCCCGCCTCAACGAAACCACCCGCGAACTCGCCGCCCTCCGCGCCAGCTACGCCAAGTTGAGCGAAACCAAATCCGCCGCCGCGCCTTCCGCGCAACCCGATGCCGCGACGGCCGCCCGCGCCCGCGACCTCGAGGAGAAACTCGCCGTCTCCCTCCGCAACTACACCCAGCTCCAGGAGGAAAACGCCCGTCTCCGCACCGAGGTCGACCGCACGCGCGCCGAAAACACGACGCTCACCGCGCAGGTCAAGACCGCCACCGCCCAGAACGCCCAAGCCCAGGAGGCGCTCGCCCAACTCAACACCGCCCTCCTCGCGCAGAAAGAAGCCCGCGCCCGTGCCGAGCAACAAGCTGCCGCCACCGCCGCCCAACTCACCGCCGTCATGGCCCGCAGCAACACCGCCCCCGCCACCCTCGCCGAGGCCCGTGACACCGCCGCGCGCCCCACCACCGCCATCGCCGTCCCCGGTGGCACCGGCGCCACCGCCGAACTCCGCACCACGCCCGCCCGAGTCAGCAGCACCGCCGAAAAAGCCGCCGCCCCCACCACCCCTTCCGACGAACCCGTGCGCATCCACGTCGTCCAAGCCACCGACACCCTCGAAAAAATCGCCCAAAAATACTACGGCGACCCCGCCCGCTGGCGCACCATCTACTTCGCCAACAACGCCCAACTCAGCGGCGGCCGCCCCCTCAAACCCGGCATGCAACTCGAAGTCCCGAAAGACTGAGTTTTGGATTGGCCCTGCATCTATGCCGGCGCTCATTGATCGAAATCCCTTGGACGGCTGGCCGTGGTGGAACGATCAAACGGCTACGACTATCTACCCCATCTGCGAGGATTTGCTTTCTCACCGGGTTTCCAGCGCTGAGGCCGCCCGCGTGATCGTTGCGACAATGGAGAAGGCGAACCCTCTGTTCGCCGATTTTCAGCACGAAGATTTCACCGATTTCTGCGAACTCGTTGGAGCCACCTTGCACCTTCCAGTCGGTCCAAGTCGAAAACACTGGATCGATTCAGCTGTCATAAGGAAAGACCGGGAAATCAGATTGATTGAGGATCACTTTCGAGAGCGGATCGAAGTCGCTGCACGCAGAATTCTGGCCAAGAGAAATTCGCCATAACTCGGCGACTTGGCGACCCCGTCGCCCGTGTGCCTCCGCGGTTTCCACCCTTTCAGTCCGTCTTTCTTGCGCCTTCTGCGCCTCTTTGCGGCCCTCCACGCCCATCATGCATACGCGCTCCCCTCGCTACCGCCTCCCGTCGCCTTGATCCGTGTTCATCCGCGAAATCCGCGGTAATAAATCCGATTCCATCCCTCGCTCCTCAAAACACCCCCACGATCGTCGCCAGCGTCACCACCGAGGTAAACACGCTCAGCACGATCGCCCCCGACGCGATGGCTTCGTCGCCCTTCATCTCCAACGCCATCGTGTAGCTCACAATCGCCGCCGGACACGCCATCAGGATCATCACCATTTTCAGCTCCGCCTCCCCGAGCCCCATCCAGCGCCCCACCGCCCAGCCCAACACCGGCGACGCCACCGTTTTCACCAAAGCCGACGCCAACGGCCGCTGCCACGCACCGCCCAGCCGCGACGTTACGATCGATCCGCCCACGCCGAGCAACCCCAGCGGCAACGCCATCTCGCCCAACGAAGAAAACGTCTTGTCCACCGCCGGCGGCAGTTTCCACCCCATCAGCGCAAAACTCACGCCCGCCACCGTCGCGAGCAGCGGCGGCGTCGTCGCCAATTGTTTCAAAAACGGCCGCACCATTTTCCAACTCAACGGATGCTGGCTCAGCAACAACACCACCACGCCCGCCACATTGTAGAACACCATCATCGGTGCGACCGTGATCACCGCCGCCGTCCGTGCCGTGAGCCCGCCCCCGAGCGGCACATCCGGCAGCGTGAAAATAATCGGCAGTCCCACGAACGCCAAATTCCCGCGAAACGCCCCCTGCACAAACGTCCCCGCCGCCGCCTCCGGCACCCGCATCGCCCACGCGGCGAGATACGCTACCGCCACGCTCGCCAGCGTCGCATAGAACATCGCCCCGAGCATCGCCTTCGCCCCCGCCGCCTCGTGAAACGATCCCGCGAGCTGCGAAAACAACAGCGCCGGCAACCCCAGCCAATACGTCACCCGGTTCGCCTCCCGCAGAAAACTCGCCGACACAAACTCCGTGCGCTGCAACCCCGCCCCGAGGGCGACGAGCAGAAACACCGGCGCGAGTGTATTCAAAATCAACACGCACCCAGCATCACGCCCGCCCCGCGCCCCGTCTAGCGCCGAGTGCACCTGCGCTCACAACGGCTTCCACGGCCACCGCACACAGCCCTCCACGTCGCGGATCAACGCCCACTCCACTTTTCCCTTCATCACAAACGGCAGCACCTCCACGTCCGCCGGCAAACACGTCCGCGCCGCCTGCCAACTCTTCCCACTCACCCACACATCGTCCACGAGCAGCACGCGCCGCCACGCCCCCAACTCCGGCACCGCCGAGAGCAACTGCGGCTCCGCAAACCGCGGCGCGTTCGCCTCATCGCGATAGTTGAGCGCGATCACTTTCATACCCACGCCCAACCGCTGCGCCACCAGCGCCGCCGGCACGACCCCGCCCGTCGCGATTCCCACCACCCCATCAATGCCCGCGGGAAACGTCCACGCCGCCAGCCGCCCCGCGATGTCGCGAAAATCCAGTGTCGTCATTTCATCCGTGGTGGAGTGCGTTGACCCCAACGCGCTTGTTTTCGCGCCTAACCTCTCGCGTCACCCACCGCGTCATTTCACTTCACCCGCGGCCTTCGGATAGAAAAACGCCAAACCCGCGTTGATCGCCGCGAGCACCATGAGCCCCGCAATTCCGCCGACGAGCGACCGCACAAAAAATTCGCCCGGCGCTCCGATCGCGCCAAACGCCGTCGTCGCCGCCTGCAACCCCGTGCTCCCGATCTTCGCGACCACGTAGCCCAGCGGCGCCGCCAGCACGAACCGCGGCCAGCGTCGCACCGCCCACGTCGTCACGAGCGCAAACACCGTTAGCTCGAAACTCAGCACGCTCAAAAATTTCCACGCCGGCAGCCCCGTCACCAGCAAGTTGACCGCCGGCGCAAACAGTCCGACAACCACGCCGAGGCCCGCGCCAAAAAAATACACCGCCACAAACGTCGCCCAAAACATCGGCAGCAAATACGCTCCGAGTGGTCGCGCCCCCGACCATGGCGCGAGGTGAATCGCAAAAGGGATAAACCACGCCAACGCGAGGAGCACCGTCGTCTCCTTCACCCCGGCCTTCTTGAACACACCAGACGTCGCAACGCTGACAGCGGAAGAGTTCATAGCCCCGCCAGCCTACCGCCACCCACCCTCGGCGCAATCCGCATTTCCAGCCACCACTTCGCTCCTCGTCACCCTCCCCGCGTGCGCGTTGCCTTCGCAGCGCTCCCCAAACACCTTCGCGCTCCCCGCGTGAACCTCATCCTCTTCGATCCTTCCGAAATCTCCGCGCCGCTGCCACTGGCCGACCCGCGCGCGCAGCACATCCTCAAAGTCCTCCGCCGCACCGTCGGCGACACCCTCGACTGCGGCCTCGTGAACGGCCCCCGCGGCAAAGCCACCCTCGCCGCCGTCGCCGCGACCACACTCTCGCTCACCTTCGCCTGGGACGCTACCACGCCGCCCGCCCCCGCGCCGATCACGCTCATCCTCGGCCTCCCCCGCCCGCAAACCGCCCGCGACATCCTCCGCGACGCCACTACGCTCGGCGTCGCCGCGCTCCACTTCGTCGTCACCGAAAAAGGCGATCCCAACTACGCGAGCAGTTCTCTCTGGTCCTCCGGCGAATGGCGCCGTCATCTCATCATCGGCGCCGAGCAAGCCTTCGACACCCACCTCCCCGTCGTCACCCACGGCCGCCCACTCCCCGAAGTCCTCGCCGCACTCGACGCTGCCCACGACTCCTCGCCCGCCACCCGCCTCGTCCTCGACAACTACGAGTCCCCCGCCGCCCTCTCGACGTGTAACCTATTGGGTTACACGCCCGTTGTCATCGCCCTCGGTCCCGAGCGCGGTTGGTCGGCCACCGAACGCGACCTGTTTCGAACCCACGCCTTCACCTTCGCCCACCTTGGCCCCCGCGTGCTCCGCGCCGAAACCGCCGCACTCGCGGCCGTCACCCTCATCCGCGCCAAGCTCGGCCTGCTCTGATCGCGCCTGCGATCCTCAGCGCGGCAAAAACTCCGCCATCACCTCGCGGCCCACATCGCGGCCGTTCACACTCAGCAGTGCCGTGGGCTCACCGCCCGCGACCACCCGCCGCTCACCCGTCGCTACATCGGCCTCGATTCGCATCGCCCCGTTTGCGCCCGCCGCGTCCACCGCCAGCACGCTGCCCGCCCATTTCACGTGCGCGTCTGCCGCCGCAAAATTTCTCCGCCACTCCGCGAACGCCGCGCCATCGAGCCCCTCCGCCGCTCGCAGCCACACCACCAGCGTCGCCCGCCCGCGCGGTTCTCCCGCCGCATGCACCACGGTCATCCTCCGCGCCACGCCGCCGCGCGCGTCCTCGATCAACTGCACGGGCGCCGCCGCTCCCGCCGTCGTCGTCGCGTGCAACACGCGCACGCCGATCACCGCGTCGCCCATTTTCAAATACACCGCCGCGCCCGCCGGCACCTCCGCCGGTTTCTCCGGCGTGCCGGGCTGCGCACGCGCATCGCCGATCCAAATCTCCGCCTGCGCCGGCAGCGTGAGGTGCGAAAGAAAACACGAGAGTTCGCCCGCCTTGTAGCGCGTGCCTGCTCTCATCGGTTCATCCGATAGCACCTGCAACACCTCCGCCCCGCGTTGCACCGTCCTGAGAAACGGCGTGAGGTGCAGCGCCTTCGCCTGCCCCGCCGCGTTCGCCACTTTCTTCACGCCAAAGGGATCGCCACGCCCGTCCATGAACAGCGTTACCTGCGGCACCGCCGGCGAATCCCCGAGATTTGCCACGAGCGTGCGTTCGTCGCGACTCCGCGACGCGCCCGACGACGCCAAGCTCACACCCCGCCCGATCCAATTCACCGCCACATGCTCCGGCCGGTCGCCCCACCGCTGCACCACCGTGCGCGGCAACTGCGCCCGAATCGGCTCCGTCCACTCCGCCGGCGGCGGCCACCTTACCGCCTCGCGCAATGTCGTCAGATTGTTGCGCGCGCCCCCGAGCCACCCCGCGCCCTCCAGTTCCGGACGCGCCCGCAACCACCCCGCCGTCCACGTGTGCGCCTCCGTATAACCGTGTCCGAACAAATAATCGTAGGTCCGCGCGTTCGCCCCACCCATGCGGTCTCCCGGCGCCCACCAGTTCGCCGCGAGGTCCGTCCACACGAGACGGATCGCCCGCTCCGCTTTCGCCCGCGCATCCGCCCGTCCCGCCAGCCGAGCGATCATCGCCAGCGAATCGAGATCGATCCCGTAGTAGACCACCGCGCCGTATTCGCCGATGCCGTGCTGCGCCGTAAACGCGATCCACTCGTCGAAGCGCCGATATCCGTCCGCCGCCACCTCCGGCCGCCCGAGCGCCTCGCCGATCGCGATCAGCCCCCACGCCTTCATCACAAAAATATTCGTGTATTCGATCCTCACCACGTGGCTCCGCAGCCCCGCGATCGCATCCGCCATCATTTCATCGAGCTGACTCCGCGCCTTCGCCGACAACTGCGCCGTCTGCCGCGTGCGCATAAACCCCATGAGCTGCGCGGCAAACTCCACCGCATTCAGATCCTGCACCCCGGTGTGACTGCCGCTCCACTTGAAATTTCCGAACGTCGGGCTCGCCCGATCAAGATCCTGCAGTGCCCGCGCCCGTGCGAGCGCCACCTCCACGCGCTCCGGGTGCCAGCCGAGCCCAGTCGCCTCCACCGCGAACCGCAACACGCCGCGAATCGGCATCGCCCGCCCCGCGTCCGCCACGAGCGCCCACTGCGCCTCCAACTCCCGCGCGCCCGCCACCGGATCGCCCGCCCAACGAGGCGCCGCCACCGCGGCCACGGCCGTTGCCAGAGCGAAACCCACCGCGTATCGAAGTCTCATCCGTTCACCCTACACCGAAACTCAACGCCACCGAAAGCCCTCAAACGCTCCGCCGGAAAAATCCCACCGTCGGCTGCCGCGCACCTTTGCCGAGGCGCTTGAGCATCGTCCACCCGATCGGCGCCAGCTCCAACTCGCCCGGAAACTCAAACACCACGATCGCCTCCGGCTTCGGCGCCAGCACTTCCGCCAGTTTCGCAAACAGCCCCGGCGCGATCTCCGGAATCAGCTCATACGGCGGATCGATAAATACCAGGTCCGGCACCGTGCCACCCCCGAGCGGCACGCCGCGCGCATCCATCTGCACGACCGCGAGCTCCCGCGCGTCGCGTCCGACGCTCTTGCACACGGCCTCGATGTTTTTCCGCACACACGCCACCGCCCGCGGATTCTGCTCCACAAACACCCCGCCCGCCGCCCCGCGGCTCACCGCTTCAAGGCCATACGCGCCGCTGCCGGCAAACAAATCGAGAAACCGCGCCCCCGGCACCACCGCCGCGAGACTCGAAAACACCGCTTGCCGCATCCCGTCCGTCGCCGGCCGCGTCACATCGCCTTTTGGCACCACGAGCGTGATCCCGCGGGCTGCTCCGCCGCTTATGCGCACGCGACCCCCTCCTGCCCGTCCTTACCGGTTGATCGCCCCAAAAATTCGAAATTCCACGTCACCACCCCGCGATGACACCGCTGCCCTCGGCGCAACTCAACGGGAAAACCTATCCGTCCGCCGCTCCAGCCCCATACGCCGCCTGCCGCGCACTCGGCTAAGCCCCCACGTCGACGTTTCGAATGTATTGGCACCGCGGGTCACTCGCACGGTCTGACCCAACCATGCCAGCCCTCCGCACCCTGCTTCCGAGTCGCCCGCCGGGCCGCCCTCAATCTCCCAACCGACTCCCACCGTCGCCTTCCTCCGTCCTCCCCGCGCCGCTTCCGTTACAGTTGGCCCCATTTTCAACTAATGATTTGCACCACGCAGATTCATTTGTTTGGTTAGGACCCTAACTATCCGCAATTCCGGGCCGCGCCGACTCGTTGCCCTGACTGCCGCGGTCCTACCGCGTCCTTGTTTTCCGCCGCCATGAACTTCCGCCTTCTCCTCCTCCTGATCGGTCTCGCGACCGGGGCGGCGGCGCGCGCGGACTCGGTCGGCCCTTTCGTCGCCCACCGCACCAATCCCGACGGCACCACCACCCGCGGCCTCCGCCCGTTCTGGCTGGAGGCACGCACCCCCGCCGGTGACCTGCGCTCCGCGACCTCGCTCTACCCGCTTTTTACCTACCGCGCCGATACCGACACCTACGCGTGGAGCCTTTTCGAACTCATTAAGCGCTCCGGCCGGCAGCCCGGCGCCCCCGCCCCCCAAAGCCTCCTCGAATCCGGCGAGGCCTACGACGTATGGCCGTTTTGGTTCTCCCGCGAGGCCCGCGACCCCGCCGATAACTACCGCGCCCTCTTCCCCATCGCCGGCACCGTGAAAAACCGCCTCGGCTACGAACGCCTCTCGTGGACGCTCTTCCCGCTCTACGTCGAGTCCGAGAAGCGCGGCGCCACCACCACCTCAACCCCGTGGCCCTTCGTCCGCACCACTCGCGGCGCCGCCCGTGGGTTCGCCCTCTGGCCGCTCTTCGGTTGGAAAGACCGCCCCGGCGTCTCCCGCGAAGAATTTTACCTCTGGCCCCTCGGCTACAATAACACTCAACAGCCCGCCGCCGACGCCCCTGCCGGCACGCCTCCGGCCCGCCAAATCGCCGCGCTCCCGTTCTACGCCCGCGAAACCAGCGCCGGTTTCGTCAGCGAAAATTTCCTCTGGCCCTTCTTCGGCTACACGGATCGCACCGCCCCCCACCGCTACCACGAGACGCGCTACTTCTGGCCATTCCTCGTGCAAGGCCGCGGCGACGACCGCTTCGTCAACCGCTGGGGTCCGTTCTACACGCACTCCGTCATCAAAGGCACCGACAAGACCTGGATCGCGTGGCCGTTTTTCCGCCAAGCCCACTGGACCACCGGCGATATTGCGCAGACCAAGACCCAGTTCCTCTACGTCCTCTATTGGTCCCAAGAACAACGCAGCGCCAGCCGTCCACAGGCCGCCCCCGCCTCGATCACTCACGTCTGGCCGCTCTTCAGCACGTGGGACAACGGCGCCGGCCGCCGCCAATTCCTCGCGCTCAGCCCCTTCGAAGTCTTCTTCCCCGGCAACACGAAGATCCGCGACGCGTGGTCGCCCCTCTTCGCCCTCTACCGCTACGACCAACCCGCGCCCGGTCGTGCCAAACACTCGTTGCTCTGGGACATTTTTTCGTGGGAAACGCGTTCCGCGTCCACGCTCCCCGCCGGTTCGTCCCCACGCTCCGCCGCCACGGCGTCCCCCGCACCCGCCGAAGAACGCCTCACCCTCGCCCGCGGCCTCGTCGGTCTCCGTCGCCCCGCCGGCGAACGCGCCTGGCGCCTCTTCGCATTAGATTTTCCCGCGAAACCGACCAACGTTTCCGCCGCCCATGTGACCGCCGTAACCGCGTCCGCCCGCTGACATGAACCAAATCACCGCCATCCTCGAAGGCATCGGCAGCACGATTCAGTTGCTGTTCCGCGCGGCCTCCTACACGCCGACGCTCTGGCGGCAACGCGCGCGCTTCATCGAGCAGTGTTACCTCATCGGCTACACCACGCTCCCCATCGTCGCCATCCTCAGCTTCTTCATCGGCAGCGTGCTCGCCCTCCAGGCCGGCTACTCGATGTCGAATTTCGGCGCCAAACAGTTCATCGGCTCCCTCGTCGGCCTCTCCATGGCGCGCGAACTCGGCCCGGTCATGGCCGCCATTCTCCTTGCCGGTCGCGTCGGCTCCGCCATCGCTGCCGAACTCGCCTCGATGAAAGTCTACCAAGAGGTCGACGCCTTGGTGACCATGAACATTCCGCCGGCCAAGGTGCTCGTGCTCCCGCGCCTCGCCGCCGTCCTCGTCATGATGCCCGTGCTCGCGATCATCGCCGATCTCGTCGGCTGGTTCGGCGGAGCGATCATTTCCAAATACACGCAGTCCATCGCCATCGAGCCCGAAGCCTATTTCTCCGTCCTCCGCCGTTTCATGGAGTTCAAAGACGTGCTCAACGGCCTCATCAAAGCCGAAGTCTTCGGCTTCGCGATCGTCCTCGTCTGCTGCAGCATCGGCCTCAACACCCGCGGCGGCCCCCGCGAGATCGGCGCCGCCGTCACCAAGGCCGTCGTCGTCTCGCTCATCCTCATCCTCGTGCTCGATTACTTCGTCACGAAAGCCCTCATGTGACCATGCCCTGCGCGCCCACCCGCAATCCTTTCACCCACACCGAGAGCGCTGCCGTCGGCGTTTCCATCGAGGGCCTGTCGAAAAATTTCGGCAAACTTCAGGTGCTGAAAAACATCACGTTCTCCGTCGAGCCCGGCGAAATCTTCGTGCTCATGGGTCCCAGCGGCTCCGGCAAGAGCGTGCTGCTGAAACACATCGTCGGCCTCGAGCTGCCCACCGCCGGCCGCGTCACGGTCGATGGTCGCGATGCCGCCTCCGAAGAAACCCGCGAGCAGGTCCGCATGGCGCTCGTGTTCCAATCCGGCGCCCTCTTCAACTCCCTCAGCGTCTACGACAATCTCGCCCTCTACCCGCGCGAACACCAGATCGCCGACGAAGCCGCCATCCGTGAAAAGGTCATGCGCGCGCTCCAGATTCTCTCGCTCGAAGGCACTGCGAACAAATCCCCCTCCGAACTTTCCGGCGGCATGAAAAAACGCGTCGCCATCGCCCGCGGTCTCGTGATGGAGCCGCAACTCATGCTCTACGACGAGCCCACCAGCGAACTCGACCCCGTGATGTCCGCCACCATCAGCGAGATCATCGCCACGCTCAAAGACGAATACCACGTCACCAGCATCGTCGTCTCGCACGACCGCGAACTCGCCCTCGGCATCGCCGACCGCGTCGGCATTTTGATGGGCGGCGAACTCGTCAGCCTCAGCACCCCCGCCGAACTCCGCGCCCCCCACGACCCGCGCGTCGCCGAATTCCTTTATCCGAAAATCGACCTTAAGCATCCCCGTTTCAAAAAACTGGAGACCTGAATCCCATGAACAACGCCCAGCAAACCGCCCGCGTCGGCCTCTTCTTTCTCCTCGGTCTCGCCCTCACCTGGGTGACCTTCGAGACCCTCAGTGACGGCAAAGTCTTCAAGGACCGCGGCTACACCCTCATCGCCGGATTCGAGAGCCTCAAAGAGCTCAAACAGGGAGACGAAGTCCGCATGGCCGGCGTAAAAATCGGCTCCGTCGAGGACACGCACCTCTCCGCCTCCGGACGCCGCGCCGAGGCCGTCCTCCGCATCAATCCAAACGTCGTCATCAAAGCCGACGCCACCGCCTCCATCGTCATGGCCGGCCTCATCGGCACGAACTACATCGGCATCGACCTCGGCACCACCGCCGCACCCGCGCTCAAAGACGGCTCCGAAATCCAGACCCGTGTCACTCCCGACATCAACGCCATCATGAGCGAACTGGGCAACCTCGGCAAAAAACTCGAGGGCGCCCTCAACACCATCACCGGCGCTGTCAACGGCGACGGCAAGACCCCCGGCCTCTTCCAGAAGCTCGACAAAGTGGTCACCGACAATTCGGAAAAACTCACTGTCACGATGACGAATCTTCAGGACGTCACCACGAAGCTCAACAAGGGCGAAGGCACGCTCGGCCGTCTCATCAACGACCCCAAGATGCACAACGAACTCGTCGCCAGCGTCACCGAAATCAAGAACGCCGCCAGCGATGCCCGCACCTTCGTCGCCAATGCTCAGGCTATCATCGACCAGGTGAAAGCCGGCAAAGGCGCCATCGGCGCCCTCGTCTTCGACGAAAAAACCGCCACCGACCTCAAGAGCTCCGTCACCAATCTCCGCGCCGTCTCCGACAAACTCGCCAAAGGCGAAGGCACGCTCGGCAAACTCCTCAACGACGACAGCATCCTCCGCGACGCGCAGGCGATCATGAAAAAAGCCAACACCGCCATCGACGGCCTCGGCGACTCCGGCCCCATCACCGCCCTCGGCGTCGTCGCCAACTCACTCTTCTGACCGCACGGAGCGGCGGTTTTCCAACCGCCGTGCCTTGGCTTTCGTCCGCGCACCGCGAACTTCGGGCTTCCCCGCCGCCGGCTTTGCGCTACCGTCCGCCGCGTGAGCCAGATTGCTGCCGCGCTTGCCCGGAAAAAAGGCAAGAAAGTCGACCCCGTCCCCAGCCAAGAATCGGTTGTTCCCGCGATCCACGCGTCGGTCCCGCCCATGCCCGCGCGCCCCGCTGAGGCTGCGCCGGCAAAAAAATCCGCCCGCCTCTACGTTCTCGTCGGTGGCGGCGCACTCGCGCTGTTCGTTATCGCATGGTTCTTCCTCCGACCGGAACCGCCGCCGCCCGCACCGCCCCCGGCTCCCGCCAAACCGGTCGTCACCTCGCCCGTGCCAAAGCCCGCCACAAAACCTGCCGCGCTTCCGGCCGAAAAATCTGCCGACGCTGCCGGCCCTATGGCGCCCGAGATCGAAGATCAGTTGAGAAAACTCAACATCACCGCGCGCCGCCCCGGCAAAGGAGCCCGCATCGTCGTTGGCGGAAAAGTTTTTGAACCCGGCGACACGGTCATTCCCGGCGTCCTCCTCGATTCCGTGCAAGCCGACCGCGTGATCTTCCGCAACGCCGAGAACCAGCGCTTCGAACGCCGCTTTTGATCGCGCGCCGTCCGCGCGACCTCACTTCCTCAACGGCATCGGCGGCCTCGTCAGCGATTCCTTGAGCCGGCCGTGGACCGTGCCCTTCGCGAGCTCGATCAGCATCCGTTCGGTCGAAGCCACGTTGCCCTCCGTATCCTCCGGTCGGACCAGCGGCGCGACTTCCTCGCGCAATTGGTCCCACGCCAAATTGAGAAAATTGTCGATCAGTGAGCCGTGACCGCTGTCGGCCGTCTCCGCCTGCGCCAGCATTTGCGGAATGCTCTTTTCATAAAGGTCCCGCACTTCCGCGATGATCGCATCGAAGCGCAACTGCGCCTCCGCCAGCGACACCGACGCGATGGTGGAAACCACCACGGAAAACGCCGTCGTCGGCAACATCGGCAGGGCCGGCGCCTCCAGGCCCGACTCCAAAAACATTTTCTGCTGCAGCTCCGCGATCCGGTTCGCGAAACGCACCTCGATCTCGACCTTCTCCGCGCAGCCGATCGCCAGCACGAAGCCCTGCACCGCCGCCTGGGAAAACACCTGCCGGTCGCGCGTGTAGGCCGTGCACGCCATGTTGCGCGCACTGCCCAGCGCCTGGAGAAAATCGTGCATCCGCTGCGCGAACCGGTTCATGCACCGCTTCCAATCTTCCTTCTGCTCGCGCGCCGCCAGCGCCTGCACGTATTCGGGGCACGCCACCCGCAGCAAATCCTCGACCTCGTCGCGCAACATCCGGCGGATGTGCGGATCCACGCGGTCCAGCTGCGCGATCCCGTCGCGCAACATCTTCGCCGTTTCGCGGACCTCCGCCAACTGCGCCTCGTAAGCGTCGCGCTTTTCCTTCGCCTGAAACGACAGCAGCGTCGGCCGCGCCTTCACGATCTTCTCCACTTCCGCGTCCATCTCCGCCAGCGCCGGCGTAAGTTCCGCCCGGCTCAACCGCAGATGCGCCTCGCGAATCAGCAGATCTTCCAACTTGCGGGAAATCGTCGAGCGGCCCGGCGCCGCGTCCGCCGGCGGCTGCGCCGAGGGAAACGGCGACCGCGTCACCCGCGTCGTCGCCTGCACGACCACCGGCCCCGGCGTCCAATCCAAGTCGTTCCGATCGCTGGCCGCGGCAGCGGCTTCGGCATTCGGAGCATTCGGGCGTAGTTTATACATCGGCGGCGGAGACAGTGTTCGCTTTTGGCAAATATTCCAACACACGCGCGGCGACCTGCGCCAGCAAGTCCCCGGTGACTAGCGGCGCGTCATGCGTGACCAATGGTTTTGCCAGCCGCCCTCATCGGCGTGATTCGGCCGCTTGTTCGAGTGGGTGTCGTCGATTCCGCAGCGGCAGCGCCACGCGCGCGCGCGTCACTCCGGCTGCAAACACCGCATGGATCATCTCAAGTGATTTCATCGCCGCGTATCCGCTGCACACCGGTTCGCGGTTCTCCCGGATTGCCGCCAGCCAATCATCGACCACACGCCGGTTCGCCGCCGGAAAACCCCGCTCCACCTTCGTCGCGTTCGCCGAGGGCTCGCCGACCCGTGGCCGCCACGCGCGCACTTCGCCCTCCAGCGTCACTCCGTCCGACTGCAACCAGAGCACCTGCGGGTAAACATCGCTCAGCAATCGCACGCTGCCTTTCGTGCCGACGATTTCCATCCCCCACGGCCCGCTCGCCCGCGCATTCTGCGCGCGACTCGTGAAACGCACATTCACGCCCTTCGACATCGCCAACATCGCGTCGACCTCGTCGCCCACGATCGGCCCGATGTCCTCTGTCGCCGGGTGTGCATCCGCAAGGGTGACCTCGCGACCGCCCTGCAAAATCCGCGCGCTGCACCACTGCGCATCGCCGGCGAAACAACGCACCAAATCAAACGAGTGCGTGCCCAGCACCAGTAGGTCTTCGCCGCCCGCCCGCTTGTCCTGCTTCCCGTGCACGCGAACTTCCAACAGCTCGCCGATCGCGCCGTCGTCGAGTTGCTGCTTCAGCAGCAAAATGCTCGGCGCCACACGCCCTTGATGGGCGACGGCGATTTTCCGCCCGAGCTTCGTTGCCAGCGCGAGCACCTCGTCCGCCTCCGCCAGCGTCCGCATGAAGGGTTTCTCACAGTAAACGTGCGCCCCCGCCTCCAGCGCGGCCTTCACCATCGCGTGCCGTTGATCGGTCCAGCGCGGCGAAACCGACACCAGCTGCGGCCGCTCTTTGTCCAGCATCTCGCGGTAGTCGGCGTAAACGCGCGGCGCTTTTGTGCGCACCTGCGCCTTCGCGCGGCCCGCCGCATCGGCGTCGGCCAAGGCGACCAATTCCACTCCCGGCACGCCGTCAAAAATCGCATCCAGTCCGTGCCCAAAATTTCCTCGTCCCGTGTGCCCGATCACCGCCGCCTTCAGCGGACGCGTCGCCACGTTTTCCTTTTCCGCCGCTACGGCCGAAAACGAAACCGCCGCGAATCCTGCCGACTGTCGGAGGAATTCGCGGCGGTTCATAAAACTTCGGACTCAGACTTTCGGGCCGCCTTGGGCGAGATTGCGCGCCCGAAGACGCAGACCGTTGAGGCGAATGAAGCCCGTCGCGTCGCTCTGGTTATACCAGCTCTTCACGCCTTCCATCGACGCGATCTTGTCGTCGTAGAGCGAGTATTTCGACTTACGTCCGCAGGTGATGATGTTGCCCTTGTAGAGCTTCAGGCGGACGGTGCCGGTCACGTAGCGCTGGCTCTCGTCGACCATCGCTTGGAGCATTTCGCGCTCGGGCGCGAACCAGAAGCCGTTGTAAACAAGCTCGGCGTATTTCGGGATGAAGCCGTCACGCAGGTGCAACACCTCGCGGTCGAGCGTGAGCGACTCCACCTGGCGGTGGGCCTGCATGAGGATCGTGCCGCCCGGAGTCTCGTAGACTCCGCGGGACTTCATGCCGACAAAACGGTTTTCCACGAGATCGACGCGGCCGATGCCGTGCTTGCCGCCGAGTTTGTTCAGCGCCTTCAGCACGCCGCCCGGCGTGAGCTTCTTGCCGTTCACGGCGACGCAGTTGCCCTTTTCGAAATCGAGCTCGACGTATTCCGCCTTGTCCGGCGCGTCCTCGGGTGCAACCGAGAGTTTGAACATCGCCTTGTTTTCCGGCGTGGTCGGGTCGAACCACGGATCTTCAAGGATGCCCGCCTCGTAGGAGATATGGAGGAGATTGCGGTCCATCGAATACGGCTTCTTCAGCGAAGCCTCGACCGGGATCTTGTGCTCTGCGCAGTAGGCGATCATCTCCGCGCGACCGGGAAACAACGCGCGATATTCTTCCATTTTCCACGGAGCGATGATCTGCAGATGCGGTGCGAGCGCCATGTAGGTCAGCTCAAAACGGCACTGGTCGTTGCCCTTGCCCGTGGCGCCGTGCGCGACGGTGTCGGCTTTTTCCTTCTTCGCGATGTCGACCTGCGCCTTGGCGATCAGCGGACGGGCGATCGAGGTCCCGAGATAATACTGGCTCTCGTAGATCGCATTCGCGCGGATCATCGGATAGATGAAGTCGCTCGCGAACTCCTCGACGAGATCGAGCGTGTAGTGCTTCGACGCGCCGGTCTTCAGCGCTTTCTTGTCGAGGCCCTTCAGCTCTTCCTCCTGGCCGACGTCGGCCGCGAACGTGACGATCTCAGCGTCGTATTTTTCCTTGAGCCACTTGACGATGACGGACGTGTCGAGGCCGCCAGAGTATGCGAGGACGATTTTCATGGGAGGCCGAGTGTGGGGAAATCGCGCGCCGCCGCGCAAAAGAAAAAGCGCACGGACCCGCAGCTTCCCGGCGGCACGCGCGAAAGGGCAACAACACGTAGCGACGGACAGACTAACACGTAGGGGCTTTAACGGGTGGTTTACTCCCGGAAGATTGTGCCCATTCTCATCCCGCCGGAATCTGAGGAGGTCAGGTTTCGAATATCATTCATCATCACGTCAGTCCTAGCTCCCTCCATGAAAAATTCAGCCCCCCGCCCTCCCCGACCCCGACAGCGAGGCTTCACCCTCGTCGAAATCATGATCGTCGTTGTGATCATCGGTTTGCTCGCCGCCATGGCGATTCCCGCCTTCACGCGAGTGCGTGAGAGCGCCCAGAATGCCCGCTTCGTCTCGGACCTCCGGACCTTTGCCCAGGCATTCGAAACCTACTCGCTGCGCAACGGCGCCTGGCCGGCCAACGCCAGCACCGGCGTCGTCCCCGCGGGCATGTCGGGAGAACTCAGCGACGCGTCCTGGACCACGGCGAAAAATTCCGTGGGTGGTCGCTGGAATTGGGATCGCGGACTCAACGGGAACGCGGCCGGCATTTCGACCACCAGCGTGACCGCGTCCGATGCCCAGATGACCGCCATCGACGCCAAACTCGACGACGGCGATCTCTCCACCGGTCGGTTCCAAAAATACACAGGCCGCTTTACCTTAATTCTCGAACAGTAACCCACGAGCCCTGCGGCGTCAGCGCGCCGCGGCGGCCAATGTCGCCAAAATCGCCTTCTGGGTGTGGAGGCGGTTTTCGGCTTCGTCGAAGATGATCGAGCGCGGATTGTCCAAGACCTCTTGCGTCACTTCCTCGCCCGCGTGCGCCGGCAAGCAGTGCATGAACAGCGCATCCTTCTTGGCCGCGGCAAACAGCTTCCCGGTCACCACATAAGGCGACATCACGCGAAGGCGTTCTTTGGCCTCCTCTTCTTTGCCCATGCTCACCCAAACATCGGTATAAACGACATCGGCGTCGCGCACGGCCTCGAACGGATCGGTCGTAAAATGGTAGCTGCCGCCGCCCGGAAATTTCTCCTTCGCAAGTTGCGCCTGAAATTCTGCCGATGGCGCAAATTCCTTCGGACCGCCCAGCGAGATTTTCATCCCGAAGAGATTGGCCCCGAGAATCCACGAATTGGCCATGTTGCACGCCGTGTCTCCGAGAAACGCGATTTTCCGGCCGCGCAACGAGTCGACCAGCTTTGCGCCCGTCGTGCCTTTTGCCCAACGCTCCGTCATCGTAAACGCGTCGGTGAAAATCTGGCACGGGTGCAGAAAATCCGTGAGCGCATTGATCACCGGCACCGTCCCAGCCGCCGCGAGCCGTTCCACTTCGCTGTGGTCAAACGTGCGGACGATCAGTCCGTGCACGAACCGCGAAAGCACCTTCGCGGTATCCTCGACGGTCTCACCGCGCCCGAGCTGGATGTCGTTCTTGTTCAGAAAAAGCGGATTGCCGCCCAGTTCATGGATGCCGACTTCGAACGAAACGCGCGTGCGCGTGGAAGACTTCGAAAAAATCATCGCCCATGTCTGCCCGGCCAACGGCTTCGGCGCGCCACGCTTGCCCCGGGTGCGTTTCAACTCACGTGCCAGGGCAAACAACTTGGGCAATTCGGACCGCGCAAAGTCGGTCTCTTTGAGGAAGTGCTTCATGGAAAGCGAAGGGATGTAAGCCGCCGCACGGCGGCCCACGAGGGAAAAATAACGCTTTGGCTCAGGCTTTCGCCGCGAGCACCGCCCGGAAAATCTCGACCGATTTGGCCAATTCCTCCGGCGTCGCGTTAAGCGGCGGCAGCAGCCGCACGACGTTTCCGCCTGCGCTCGGCGCGAGCAAACCACGCTCGCGCAACGCGGCAAGATACGGGCCCGGATCGCCCGTCAACTGCACGCCCACGAGGAATCCTTGGCCGCGCACCGCGAGCACCTGCTGAGGGAAATCGACGGCGAATTTTTTCAATTCGGCGATCCAAGCCGCGCTATTGACACGCACTTTTTCGAGCAGCTTGTCCCGCTCGACGACGTCGAGGACCGCCAACGCAGCCGCACACGCCAGCGGCGTGCCGCCAAACGTCGTGCCGTGGTTGCCCGGATGAAAGAGCTCCGCGCAACGTTCGCGCACCCACACCGCACCGATCGGAAAACCGCCGCCGAGGCCCTTCGCCATGCCGATCGCATCGGGCGTGATCCCCGCATACTCGTAGGAGAAAAACCGCCCGGTGCGGCCGATGCCACACTGCACTTCGTCGAGGAGCAGCAGGAGATTGTGTTGATCGCACAGGCGCCGCAGCCCGATCAAAAACTCCGGCGTGCACGGATTGATGCCGCTTTCGCCTTGGATCGTCTCGACGAAAATCGCGGCCGTCTGTTCGTCCACCAGGTCGACGAAACTCTGAAGGTTATTGATTTCGCCGAAAGCGAATCCAGGCACCAGCGGACGAAAACCCTTTTGGATTTTTTCCTGCGGCGTCGCACTCATGCCGCCAAACGTGCGGCCGTGAAACGCGTTCTTCGCGCAGATGATCTTGTAGCACTTGCCCTCTTCTCCGCCGGATTTCTCCACGCCGTGCAACCGCGCGAGCTTGATCAGCGCTTCGTTGGCCTCGGCGCCGCTGTTGCAGAAAAACACCCGCCCCGGTCCGGCATAGCCGACCAACCGCCGCGCGAGTTCACCTTGGTTCGGATTGCGAAAGAGATTGCTGACGTGGATCAGTTCGCCGGCCTGCCGCTGCACACTGGCGACCCAGTGCGGATGGCAGTGCCCCAGCGCGCTGACCGCGATACCCGAAGTGAAATCGAGGTAACTGTTGCCGGCATCATCCCAGACTTGGGTGCCGCGGCCGCGCACAAGCGTGAGAGGAGCGCGCGCGTAATTCTTCATTACATGCGCGTCGTAAAGCTCGGCAGTGCTGGTGCGGACGATGGAGGGAGCAGTCATACGAACAAAAGTGAATGTGAAAGTGAAAGTGAGGCGAAAGCTATTTCACTCTCACCTTCCCTATCACCTTCACTCAATTCAGCCGTGCACAATTTCAGTGCCGATACCGCTGTCGGTGAAAATTTCGAGCAGCAGCGAGTGCGGGAGCCGGCCGTCGATGAAGTGCACCCGTTGCACGCCCTCCTCGAGCGCGCGCACCGCGCTTTGCACCTTCGGGCGCATGCCCTTGTCGATCACGCCCTTCTTTTTCAGGTCGTCCACTTGAGAAATCTTCAACGTGGAGATCAGCGAATTCGCATCGGCCGGATTCGAGAGCAGACCGGGCACATCGCTCATATAGACGAGCCGACGCGCGCGCAGCGCGCTCGCGACGCGGCCCGCCGCCAGATCCGCGTTCACGTTGTAAGGCTTGCCGTCGTAGCCTTCGGCCACCGGCGAAATGATCGGAATAAATCCTTCACCGATCTCTTTCTTGATCAGCTTCACCTTCACCTCCGTCACATCGCCGACATAACCGAGATCCACGGTATTGCCGTCGTCGTCGATCGTGAGCTTCTCGCACACGAGCACGGTGTCGCCGGGCAGTCCCTTCGGCTTGCCCTTCGCCGTCGCGACGGCTTCGCACACATCTTTGTTCACGATTTCGTCGAGCGTCTTTTTCACGACTGCGATCGTCGCCGCATCGGTGACGCGCAGGCCGTTGATGAAATTCGCCTTCAGACCCGACTCCGCCATCGCCTTCGTGATGGCTTTGCCGCCGCCGTGCACGACCACGACATTGATCCCGCAGGCGGCGAGAAACGCGATGTCGTAGGCCACGCGCGTGCGGGCCACGGGATCCGGGTCGTCCATGAAACTCCCGCCGTATTTCACCACGAACGTGGAGCCGCGAAAATCTTGGATATAGGGCAGTGCTTCGAGCAGCACCTTGGCCTTGGCGGTAACTTCAGCGACGTTCATCGGCGTTCAGAGCGCGCGGCCGGTGGCCGCGACGTGGTGGGAAAAACTAAGGTGGGCACTCACTATTTTTTGGAAGTGAAGATGGGAATAAGGCACACGCGCCCGGCATTTCCACAAAAATTTTCGGAGCCTCCCGTTTCCATCATCCGCCGCGCGCCGTGGAAATTCTTCTTCACTCCGCGGCATGACGTGCCCACTTCTCTCGCGTGCCCAGCACAAATCTCACGTTTCCGAATCGCGAAGCCCACCGCGCGTGGCTCGCCTCACAGGCCGCGCTGCCCGCGGGTTTCCGCGTCGGCACGACGCGTTTCGATTTCGTCCCACGCGAGGCGCCGAAGCCCGCGAAGATGACGCTCACGCTGATCGCGCTCGACCGGCCGACGCCGGATTTCGCGGCGATGTTCACCAAAAACGCGTTTCCCGGCGCACCGATTATCGTGGGCCGCAAACGCCTCAATGAGCCCGCACTTGGCGCCATCATCGTGAACAACAAAATCTCCAACGTCTGCGCCCCCGGTGGCGTCGAGACGTCGGAGCGCGTTTGCGCCGAGACTGCCCGCTTGCTCGGCCTCACGCCCACGCAGGTCTTGCCGAGTTCGACGGGCGTTATCGGCTGGGAATTGCCCGCCGACGCGATTCTCGGCGCCTTGCCAAAGGCGGTCGACGCGCTCGCCGGCGGCACAATCGTTCCGGCCGCCGAGGGCATCGTGACGACCGACTTGTATCCAAAAATCCGTCGCGCCGATCTCCCCGGCGGCGGGAGCATTGTCGGCATCGCCAAGGGCGCCGGCATGATCGAGCCGAACCTCGCAACGATGCTCGTCTACATCCTCACCGATCTCGCCGTTCCGCGTGGTGAACTCCGCACCCTCCTCGCAAAAGCCATCGATGCGAGCTTCAACGCCATCAGCATCGACAGCGATACGAGCACGTCAGACACGGTCGCGTTGATTTCCTCCGGCCGCGTGCCGTGCGACGACTTGGGCGCGTTTGAGCGGGCGCTGCACACCGTGTGTCGCGATCTCGCGGAAGACGTCGTGCGCAACGGCGAAGGCGTGCGCCACGTGATCCGCGTGAGCATTACCAGCGCGGCGAGTCCCGTGCTCGCGCGAGCGCTCGGCAAAGCAATCGTCAATGCGCCCCTCTTCAAATGTGCCGTAGCGGGCAACGATCCCAACGTCGGCCGCCTCGTGCAGGCCATCGGCAAACATATCGGCGCTTTTGCCCCGAAGACGGATATGTCAAAACTCCGCGCCTCGATGGGCGGCGTGGAAATTTTTGCCAATGGCGTGTTCCAGCTGAACCCCGAAAAAGAAGCCGCACTCGTCGCCCATTTGCGCGGTGCCGAGCTCTACGCCAGCGCCGCCCCGAAGGACGGTGTATTTTCCGCGCCGATCGATTTCCCGCCGCACGAGCGTTGCGTGGAGTTGGCCATCGATGTCGGCAACGGCCCCGCCGCCGCCATGGTCTTGGGCGGCGATCTCACTCACGAATACGTGAGCGAGAACGCCGACTATCGCAGCTAAAGGCTCAAACCAGCCCCGCCGTCTCCTCAAAGCCCGACCATAGATTCATAATCTGCACGGCCTGGCCGCTGGCACCTTTCACGAGGTTGTCCTCGGCCGAGGTGATCACAAAATTGCCCGTGCGGGGATCGTGCACGGCCGAGATGTCCACGCGGTTTGTGCCCACCGTGTAGGCCGTATCGGGCGTTTCGCCGCTCGGCAGGATCTGCACAAACGGTGCGTTGGCATAGGCCGCGCGCCACGCCGCGTAGACTTGCTCGATCGTCCCTCCGGGGGCCGCGGGCACCGTAATCGTGGTGGCGATCCCGCGACGCATCGGCGCGAGGTGCGGGTTAAATTGGATGATCGTCTTGGCGCCGGTGTGAAGAGCGAGCTGCTCCTCCACCTCGGCGAGATGCCGGTGTTTAACGAGTCCGTAGGCCTTCGCGCTCTCGGCCCGTTCACAATAGAGGTAGGCCTCTTCGGCCTTTTTGCCCGCACCGCTAACTCCGCTGAACGAGTTGACCACGATATGCTCACGCGTCACCGCCGCGGCTTTGAGCAACGGCACGAGCGGCACCAGAATGCTCGTCGGATAACAGCCGGGTGCGGCAATCAGCTTCGCCTCGGTCTTCCAGGCCGTCGCGGAGAGCTCGGGCAGCACGTAGCGCGCAAACGGCAGCAGCGCGGGCGCGTGATGCTCGCCGTAGTATTTTTGGTAGGTCGCCAGATCGGCGATCCGGAAGTCCGCGCTCAGGTCGATCACGCGTTTGCCGGCCGCGACGAGCGCCTGCGCGTAGGTCGCCGCCGCACCGTGCGGGAGCGCGAGGAAAAAGAGCGCGACGTCGCTCGCGGCCAACGCCGCGGGATCGGAGTCCACGAATTTCAGGCCGCGGTCGCTCCCGCGCACAGCCGGGATCACCGCCGAAAGCGGTTTGCCCGCGTGGGTGCGCGATGTCACCGCCGCGAGTGTGACGCGCGGGTGGGCGAGCAGGAGTTTGACGAGAACTTCGCCGGAGTATCCGGACGCACCGACAATGCCGACTTTCATAGTTGTAAAGGAGGTGAACTGCATCCGCGGCGCCAGCCGCGTCAAATCACAAACCGTCCGCACACAAAAACAGCCCGCACGTTTCCGCGCGGGCTGCTGTGCATTCGGAGCGGCGCCACTCGCGCCTGCCGACGGGCGGATTAGAACGCGTAGCTGTAGCTGACCGTCACCACGCCGCGGCCGACCGCGAGCGAGTTCGGGGTCTTCGGAGCGGAGCCCTGCTTAACGTTGGCGCTCGTGCCTTCCGTGTAGGCAAAAGCCACGGTGAGCTTGGATTCCTTCGTGAGCTGGAACGGCGCAGCGACGCCGAGCTGCCAGTAATTGCCCCACGCCTTTACATCGGGCGTGGTATTGTTCGCCACATCACGCTGAATGTAGGTGCCCACTTGGCCCGTGAAGCCCAACTCGGTGCCCAGATCCTTCAGCGGATAGGCATAGGCGGCCGTGAGTTCATAGGTCGGACCGCTGAGGTTCACGTCGTAGTAGAACTTCGGCGTCAGCTTCACACCGGCAACGGTGTAGTTCAGCGCGACGCTCGGCTCGATCGTCGAGCGGTAATAACCGGCATTCGTCGGCGCCTTCGGGTAGGTGTAGACCGTGAAACCGGGCACGAAACTCAGCTCCTTGTTCACGTTGAACGTATAGGAACCGTAGAGATCGAACTCGGGATCGGAGCTGTTGGCCACCTTGTCCTTGAAAGGCAGGTTGGACCAGACGCCGGCGGTGAAATCACCCGCAGCGAGCTCAACGGAAGGTTGCCACGACGGACCGCCGAGACGTTGACCGCGGAACATATACTGCGAAACCGCAGTAAATGTGCCCGTCACCGAGTAGGCCGGTGTTGACGACGCCGCGGCCTGAGCCTGCGCACGTGTATTGATTGACCCGACAGCAGCGACGCTGAGGAGAGCCAAGAGGAGGTTTTTGGTCATTGGTATGGTAGGTTTGTTTTCTAGTTCAGTGACGGCCCGTGAGGGCAATCACCGCCATAGAGCAAAACGTGACGCATTTGTTCCAGAGCCGAACGCGACATATCCGTTTTCACGCTAAATATTTGTCTTGCTGAAACATTACACTTCGTCGGCAACCCGTTCCATGAGCCGGAAAACGGTTCTATGTCATAGGAATGAGTCCGCCGCATGGCTTGGCAAGGGAGCTGCTAATAGACCGCTATCCGGCCGATTCCTAGGCTGGCCACCAGCTAACCTCACAAAACTGCCAATGAACACTCGTCTAAAACTCGCGGCGGCTCTCACGCTCGCCTCCTCCCTGACGGCTCTCGCCGATGTCAAAGTCAACGATACGCTCTCCGTCGGCGGATACGCTGTCGGTTCCTATCGCAACACCGACACCGACCCGGGCACTTCTGTCGACAAGTTCGACCTCGACGCCGCGAAAGCGCTCTTCACGGGCACCTTCAAGCCTGTCACTGGCGTGGTCAGCCTCTACTACCAGCCCGGCGCCCCGAGCGACGTCACCCTTCTCGATGCTTTCGCCACGGTCGACGTGGGCGGCGGCACCAGCATCACCGCGGGCAAGTTCCTCAGCTATCTCGGCTACGAGGCCTTCGATATCCCGAACATGACCCAGGTCTCCTACGCCAATGGCGATCTCCTCGCCCCGATCCCCGGCTATCACTCCGGCGTGAAGATCGACGGCGGTGACAAAGATGTGGGTTGGGGTCTCGCGCTTCTCGATTCCGTCTACTCCGGCCCGAACTACCTCAAAGGTGACGGCGAGCTGAAGCACAACGCCGGCTTCGAAGGTTACCTCACTTACAAGGCCATTCCGGAAGTCACTCTCTGGGCCGGTTTCGGTTACGAGACCAAGGGCAACGTCGTCCACAAGAACGAGGAGATCCTCACCCTCGACTTCTGGGCGAGCTACAACCTCACCAAGGAAGCCACCATCGCCGCCGAGTTCTGCACCAAGGACGGTGGTCCTGGCGACAAAGGCTACAACTGGTTGCTCTTCTTGAACTACACCTTCGACAAGAACTGGTCCTCCGCTTTCCGCGTCAGCGGCGAGAAGCTCAGCAACGGCGGCCCCGAGTTCACCAAGCTCACCGTCGCCCCGACCTACAAGATCAACGACAACTTCTCGGTCCGCGCCGAGCTGTCCTACTACGACTACAACAAGCACACCGCGAACAGCGCCACGTTCTTCGCCGTGCAGTCGATCTTTAAGTTCTAATCTCTCCGCGGCCCACCGCCGCATCTGATTGTCTGATACGGTGGTCGCGCGATCCCGCGACCACCTTTTTTACGCCCGCGTTTTCCGCGGAGCCGTTACCCCCGTCCGTTTCCCAAATAAATTTCACCGCTTTTGCGGCGGCGAGCTACCGCTTTGCCCCGCGACTTGTTCAGACCACCTCCAGTCCCAACCATGATTACGAAACTAACCAAACTGCTCGGCGTCGGCGCACTCGCGCTCGGCGCTTCTCTCGGCACCGCTCGCGCGGCCGATACCGTCAAAGTCGGCGTCCTCCACTCCCTCTCCGGCACCATGGCGATCAGCGAAACTTCGCTGCGCGACGTGCTCCTCTTCACCTTCGACGAGATCAACGCCAAGGGCGGCGTTCTCGGCAAAAAGATCGAGCCCGTCGTCGTTGACGGCGCCTCCAACTGGCCGCTCTTCGCCGAAAAAGCCAAACAGCTCCTCGAGCAGGACAAAGTCGCCGTGACCTTCGGCTGCTGGACCTCCGTCTCGCGCAAATCCGTTCTCCCGGTCTACGAAAAGAACAACGGCCTCCTCTTCTACCCCGTCCAATACGAGGGCGAAGAAGAGTCCAAGAATGTCGCCTACACCGCCGAGGCCGTTAACCAGCAGGCCACCCCGGCGGTCGACTACTACCTCGCCGACGGCAAGAAGAAGTTCTACCTGCTCGGTTCCGACTACGTTTACCCGCAGACCACGAACCTCGTGCTCCTCGAGTATCTCCTCAGCAAGGGCGTGCCCCTCGCCAACATCGGCGGCGGCTTCAAGAAGGACGAGTCCGGCAAGATCATCTCCGCCGGCAAATACACTCCCTTCGGCCACACCGACTACCAGCAGATCGTTGCCGAAATCAAACAGTTCGCCGCCTCCGGTGACGCCTGCGTGATCTCGACCCTGAACGGCGACACCAACGTTCCTTTCTTCAAGGAATACGCCGCCGCCGGTCTCACCGCTGAAAAGTGCCCCGTCGTCTCCTTCTCGATCTCCGAGGACGAATTCCGCGGTCTCCCCGCCAAGCAGCTCGTCGGCCAGCTCGGTTGCTGGACCTACTTCCAGTCCATCAATACGCCGGCCAACAAAAAATTCGTCGCCGACTTCCAAGCCTGGCTAAAGACCACCAAGACCCCCGGCATCGTCAAAGAAGGCCGCGTCACCTGCTCGCCCATGGTTCTCTCCTACGTTGGCGTTTACCTCTGGAAAGCCGCCGTCGAGAAGGCCGGTTCCTTCGATGTGGACAAGGTCCGCGCCGCCTACCAGAGCGGCATCTCCTTCAACGGGCCCGGTGGCAAAGTCACCACCCAGAAAAACATGCACGTCACGAAAAACGTCTTCATCGGCGAGACCAAGGCCGACGGTCAGTTCAAAATCGTGAAGTCCTTCGACAACGTCTACGGCGAGCCCTGGCTCAAGGGTAAGTTCAAAGCCAAATAAGCCGCGCCCGCCTCGCGCTCCACGCGACGCATCGCACTGACACAGAAACTTGCGGGGCGGGTGCTCAAACAGCGCCCGCCCCTTTTTCTTGGCACGCCACTAGCATTCATGCCGCGCCCCTTAACGATGAATTTTTTCCATAGCGCCCTCCGCCTCTTCGCGTTCGCCGCTCTCACTTTCTGCCTGCCGATCTCCGCCGCCGACACCGCGCGCCAGATCATCGCCAAGGCCGCCCTCGCCGAGACTCCCGCGCAGCGAATCGAGATTATCACCTCGCTCATCGGCTCCGGTGACGAATCCATCCAAGGCCTCCTCGCCGCGTGGAAAGAAGACGCGCTCTTCGTCTACACCACACCCGACGGCGCGAAAATCCCCGTCCAACTCAGCGGCGAAAAAGACGCCAAAGACTCCCAGACCGCCACCCGCGTCGACACCGGCAAACCCCTCCTCACTCCCGCCGGCCAGCCCCTCCGCCTCGTCGCGGGAGAACTCGCCGCCGTCGAACACAACAGCGCCCTCCGCCGCGCAATGAAAGCCGTGCTCGACCTCCTCGACCTCTCCACGCCCAACCTCAAGAAGCGTATCGGCGCCATCCAGACGCTCGGCTCCGCGCAGGACATCGAAAAACTTCCCGCGCTCCTCGCACGCCAAAAACTCGAGACCGACCCGAAAGCCCAGCGCGCCCTCCGCGAAGCCGTTGCCCTCATCAATCTCAAGGACGCCAGCGACGACGTGCGCCTCGCCTCCTTCAAAGAGCTCCAGGATCTCCACACCATCGCCAGCGCCGATCCGCTCAAGTTCGCCCTCAAAGAAGCTGAAGCCGCCGGCAAACCCGCCCTCGTCGCCGCCGCCAACTCCGCCCTCAACGCCGTCAACGGCCACCTCTCCATCGTCAATTTCTTCGGCACGATCTTCCGCGGACTCAGCCTCGGCAGCATTCTCCTCGTCGTCGCCCTCGGCCTCGCCATCACCTTCGGCCTGATGGGCGTCATCAATATGGCGCACGGCGAAATGATCGCCGTCGGCGCCTACACGACCTACGTCGTCCAAAATATTTTCGGCACCGGCCTCGCACTCTCGCCGTTCGGATTTTCGGTGAACTTCCCCGGGATGCACACCACGGGCTGGCTCTACGAAAGCTACTTTCTCTTCGCGCTTCCGCTCAGCTTCCTCTCCGCCGCCCTCGTCGGCATCGCGATGGAGCGCACCGTGATCCAGTGGCTCTACCGCCGTCCGCTCGAAAGTCTCCTCGCGACGTGGGGCGTATCGCTTTTCCTCCAACAGTTCTTCCGTCGCGTGTTCGGCTCCAATAACGTCCAGGTCAGCAGCCCCAGCTACCTTTCTGACAACTGGACGTTCAACGACATCATCTTCGGCTGGAACCGCGTCTTCGTGATCGGTTTCGCCGCCGTCATCGTGCTCGGCGTCTGGCTCGTCCTCACGCGCACCTCGCTCGGCCTCCTCATCCGTGCCGTGATGCAAAACCGCAACATGGCCTCCTGCATGGGCGTCCGCACCGAGCGGGTAAACATGCTGACCTTCGGCCTCGGCAGCGGCCTCGCCGGTCTCGCCGGCGCGTTTCTCAGCCAAATCGGCAACGTCGGTCCGTCGCTCGGCCAGAGCTACATCGTCGATTGTTTCATGACGGTAGTCGTCGGCGGCGTGGGCAATCTCCCCGGCACCGTCGTCAGCGCCTTCGGCATCGGTCTCGCCGACCAGTCGCTGCAGCAGATCCTCCTGAATCCCGTCCTTGGAAAAATCACCGTGCTCATCGCCATCATCCTGTTCCTCCAGTGGCGCCCCGCCGGCATCTTCGTTACGAAGAGCCGCAGTCTCGAAGGTTAACCCGCGCTCCGCCCAACCCTCCCGTCCGCATGAGCGCTCCCACCACCCGCCGCATCGAATTCATCGCCGTCGCCGTCATCGCGGTGCTGCTGATCGTCGTCTTTCCGCTGCTGAATTCCGCCGGCGTCATCAGCAACTTCACCCTCAACCTCTGGGGCAAATATCTCTGCTATGCCCTGCTCGCGATTTCCGTCGATCTGCTCTGGGGCTACACCGGCCTCCTCAGTCTCGGCCAAGCCCTCTTCTTCAGCCTCGGCGGCTACATGCTCGGCATGCACCTCATGCGCATGATCGGCGACCTCGGCCAATACAAGAAGCCCATCCCGGACTTCCTCGTATTCCTCGGCTGGACGGAACTTCCCTCGTTCTGGGTGCCGTTCTCCAGTTTTTCGTTCGCCGCCGCGATGGTGTTTTTCCTGCCCGGCTTCGTCGCCCTGATCTTCGGCTTCCTCGCCTTTCGCTCCCGTATCAAGGGCGTCTATTTCTCGATCCTCACGCAGGCGCTCACTTACGGCGGCTCGCTCATGTTTTTCCGCAACGACATGCTCATGGGCGGCAATAACGGCTTCACCGACTACAAATTCCTCCTCGGTGCCGATGTGCGCGACGCCGGCACGCAGCGCGCCCTCTTCATCGCGACCGCCATCACGCTCGTGCTCGTCTACCTCGGCTGCCGCTGGCTGAGCCGCACCAAACTCGGCCTAGTCCAGCGCGCCATTCGCGACGGCGAAAATCGCGTCTTGTTTAGCGGATACGCCGCCGCCGGCTTCAAACTCTTCATCTTTGTTCTCGCCGCCCTTATCGCCAGCGTCGGCGGCGCCCTCTATGTTCCGCAGGTCGGCATCATCAATCCGTCCGAGATGACACCCGATAAATCCCTCGAAGCCGTCGTCTGGGTCGCTGTCGGCGGCCGTGGCACCCTCGTCGGTCCAGTCATCGGCGCCATCGTCGTCAACGCCCTCAAGAGCTGGGCCACCCGCGCCTATCCCGATCTCTGGTTATTTTTCCTCGGCGGCATGTTCATCATCGTCGTCCTCCTGCTCCCCGGCGGCATCGTCAGTCTGCCCGGCCGTATTTCCGCGTGGTGGAAACGCCGCACTGCCTCCGCCTCTTCGGCCGAAACTCCCGCCCCCGCCGCGTCATGAATCCCGGAAAGGAAAAGACCAATTTTATCCTCACCGTCGAGGGCGTGAACAAGACCTTCGATGGCTTCAAAGCCATCACGGATCTCAATTTCTATCTCGACCGCGGCGAGCTCCGCACGGTCATCGGGCCCAACGGCGCGGGCAAATCTACCTTCTTCGACCTTATCACCGGCCGCACCAAACCCGATACCGGCAAAATCGAATTCGGCTGGGACACCGATCTCACCGAGCTCAACGAATACGAAATCAACCGGCTCGGCATCGGCCGCAAATTCCAGACGCCTTCTGTCTACGGCGACCACACGGTCTGGGAAAATTTGCTCCTTTCGCTCAAAGGTCCGCGCGGCGTGTTCGCCACGCTGTTCCACCGCACGACCTCCGGGCATCGCGACCGCATCGACGAACTTCTCAAACTCATCCGCCTCGACGCCAAGCGCGACTGGCTCGCCGGCAAACTCGCCCACGGCGAGAAACAGTGGCTCGAGATCGGCATGTTGCTCGCCCAAGACCCGCAAGTCCTCCTCGTGGACGAACCCGCCGCCGGCATGACCGACGACGAGACGCACCGCACCGGCGAACTCCTCCTTTCCCTCGCCGGCAAACACAGCATCGTCGTCGTCGAACACGACATGGCCTTCGTGAAACAAATCGCCCGCGACGGCAAAGTCACCGTCCTCCACCAGGGCCACGTCCTCTGCGAAGGAAAATTCGACGAGGTCCAGTCCGACACCAAAGTCCGCGAAGTCTACCTCGGCCGCGGCAAACACGGCACCCGATGAGCGCCCTCCTCCAACTCACTTCCGTCGAGACCGACATCGGTGGCTCCCGCATTCTCCGCGGCGTCAATCTCGAGGTAAACGCCGGCGAAGTCGTCGCCCTCATGGGCCGCAACGGCGTCGGCAAAACCACTACGCTCCGCACCATCACCGGCCTGCTCCCGGTGCGCAGCGGCACCGTTACCTTTGACGGCAAAGACATCGCGAAACTCGCGCCCGACGTCCGCGCCCGCGCCGGCATCGCCTACGTTCCCCAGGGTCGTGACATCTTCCCTCACCTCACCGTCGAAGAGAACCTCCACGTCGGCCTCGTCGTTCACAGCCGCGGTCGCGCCTCCGACAAAGAGGGTCTCGAACGCGTCTACAGCCTCTTTCCCGTGCTAAAGGAAATGCTCGCTCGCAAAGGCGGCGTCCTCTCCGGCGGCCAGCAGCAGCAACTCGCCATCGGCCGCGCGCTCCTCACGAAGCCCAAGCTCCTCATCCTCGACGAGCCGACCGAAGGCATCCAACCGTCGATTATCGACCAGATCGGCGACACGTTGAAAAAACTCAAAGCCCCCGCCGCGCCCGTCGACGTCTTCCAACGCGCCGCCAACGACGTCCAAGAGATCAAGCAGGCCGTCCGCCTCATCAAACAGGAGCACGCCCTCGCGATTCTCCTCGTCGAGCAATACGTCGATTTTTGCCGCGAGGTGGCCGACCGCTACTACGCCATGGACCGCGGCGCCGTTGTCGTCTCCGGCACCATCGACAGCCTCACCGACGAGGTCGTGAAAAAACATCTCCAAGTCTGAACGATTTTATCCGTGTTCATCCGTGTAATCCGTGGCTAACAACTCCGACTGATGCATCTCACCCCCCGCGAACGCGAAAAACTCCTCATCGTCACCGCCGCCGACCTCGCCCGCCGTCGTCAGGCGCGCGGCCTGAAGCTCAACTACCCCGAGTCCATCGCCATCATCACCTATGAGATCATCGAGGGCGCCCGCGACGGCCGCTCCGTCGCCGACCTCATGAGCTACGGCACCACTATCCTGAAAATTGGCGACGTCATGGAAGGCGTCGCCGACATGATTCACGAAGTCCAAGTCGAAGCCACTTTCCCCGACGGCACCAAACTCGTCACCGTCCACAACCCCATCCGCTGACCATGATCCCCGGCGAAATCATCGTGGCCGACGACGGCCCTCTCCCCGCGAACCTCCACCTCGCGACGCTCACCCTCGAGGTCGCCAACACCGGTGACCGCCCGATCCAAGTCGGCTCGCACTATCATTTCTTCGAGACCAACGAAGCCCTGCGTTTCGACCGCGCAGCCGCCCGCGGTTTCCGCCTCAACATCCCCGCCGGCACCGCCGTCCGCTTCGAAGCCGGAGACACCAAGTCCGTCGAGCTCGTCGCCCTCGCCGGCCTCCGCGAAGTCTACGGCCTGAACGCCAAGATCAACGGCCGCCTCGACTCCACGCCCGTAGCCCGCCTTGTGAGAGGCGGGACGAAGACGAAGAAAAAGCTCCGCTCCCGCTCATGAGCCTCAAACTCACCCGCCGCCAATACGCCGAGATGTTCGGCCCCACCGTCGGTGACCGCGTGCGCCTCGCCGATACCGATCTCTTCGTCCAAGTCGAACGCGACCTCATCGCCGAGGGCGGCGGCTACGGCAACGAGATCAAATTCGGCGGCGGCAAGGTCATCCGCGACGGCATGGGCCAGTCGCCCACCGCCCTTGACAAAGACTGCCTCGATCTCGTCATCACCAACGCCCTCATCCTCGATCCGCTCCTCGGCATCATCAAAGCCGACATCGGTATCAAACACGGCCTCATCGTCGGCATCGGCCACGCCGGCAACCCCGGCATTCAGTCCGGCCTCGGCTCCGTTTACGCCGACCCGAAGACGAAAAAGAAAAACCCGATGATCGTCGGGGCCGCCACCGAGGTCATCGCGGGCGAGGGCCACATCGTCACCGCCGGCGGCATCGATACCCATATCCATTTCATCTGCCCGCAGCAGATCGACGAAGCCATCAGCTCCGGCATCACCACGATGCTCGGCGGCGGCACCGGCCCCGCGCACGGCACGTTCGCCACAACCTGCACGCCCGGAAAGTGGAACATGCACCGCATGCTCGAGGCCGCCGAAGCCTACCCGATGAATCTCGGCTTCCTCGGCAAGGGCAACTGCGGCACCGCTGCCCCGCTCCGCGAGCAAGTCCTCGCCGGGGCCATCGGCCTCAAGCTCCACGAAGACTGGGGCACCACGCCCGCCGCCATCGACGTTTGCCTCGGCGTCGCCGACGAGCTCGACGTCCAGGTCGCGATCCACACCGACACACTCAACGAGTCCGGTTTCGTCGACGACTCGATCCGCGCCTTCAAGGGCCGGACGATCCACACGTTTCACTCCGAAGGTGCCGGCGGCGGTCACGCCCCCGACATCATTCGCGTCTGCGGCGAGCCCAACGTCCTCCCTTCGTCGACCAACCCGACGCGTCCCTTCACGGTCAACACCATCGACGAGCATCTCGACATGCTGATGGTCTGCCACCACCTCGACTCCAAGATTCCTGAAGACGTCGCCTTCGCCGAGAGCCGCATACGCCCCGAGACCATCGCCGCCGAAGACTGCCTCCACGACCTCGGCGCGATCTCGATGATGTCCTCCGACTCGCAAGCCATGGGCCGCATCGGCGAAGTCATCATCCGCACCTGGCAGACCGCGCACAAAATGAAGACGCAGTTCGGCGGCCTCGTCGACCCGCGCGGCAAAGCCCACCCCGCCGCCGACAACTTCCGCGCGCTCCGCTATCTCGCGAAATACACCATCAACCCCGCGATCGCCCACGGCATCAGCCACATCGTCGGCTCGATCTCCATCGGCAAACTCGCCGACCTCGTCATCTTCAAACCCGCCCTCTTCGGCGTGAAACCCGAGACCGTCCTCAAAGGCGGTTTCATCGCCTGGGCCAACATGGGCGACCCCAACGCCTCGATCCCGACGCCGCAGCCCACGTTTTATCGCCCGCAATTCGGCGCCGCTGGCAAAGCCCTCACGTCCACGAGCATCACCTTCGTCAGCGAAGCCTCGCTCAAGAAAGGCAAACTCGCCGACCTCGGCCTGCAGCGTCGACTCGAACCTGTGAAGCGCTGCCGCAAAGTCGGCAAACGCGACATGGTGCTCAACGACGCTCTCCCGAAGATCGAAGTCGATCCCGAGACCTACACCGTGAAAGCCGACGGACGCATCCTCACCTGCGAACCCGCCAAAGTTCTCCCGATGGCGCAGCGCTACTTCTTG
>CALRZR010000054.1:0-35067 GCA_943372705.1 Opitutus sp. GAS368
AGCGGCAGGGGCGGGGTGACGCGGAGCTGGCGCTGGCGAAGACGCCACTGCTCCTGTGGGGGCCCTACCTGTGGGCGGACGGCGCGCGGGGACGGAAAATTGACGGCTTGATATGGGAGCGCAGCGACTTCGCAGACGATGGGGTGCATCCGAGTATGGCCGGCCGGCAGAAGGTGGCGGAGTTGCTGTTGAATTTTTGCTCAGCGGATCCGCTGGCAAAATCCTGGTTCACCGGGAAGTGAGCGGGAGAAGGGCCGCAGCATTTTTTGGGTTTCTCCGGTAGCTTTGTGGCGAGAGAGACTGTTGGCTCTTGGCCTGCACTTTCGCGATGTCTGAACCCGAACCCTTGTCGTCCCCTGTCGATCAGCCGGTGCCTCACCGCCGGCGGCCGCGCTATGCCGGAAAAAATCCGCGGCGCTTCGAAGAGAAATACAAAGAGCTCAATCCCGAGCGCTACGCGGCCGACGTGGCCAAGGTGATCGCTTCCGGCAAAACACCGGCGGGCACGCATCGCCCGATTATGGTGGCGGAAATTCTCGAGGTGCTGGCGCTGCAGCCGGGTGAACTCGCGGTGGATTGCACGCTGGGATTTGGCGGACACACGCGGGAAATGCTGGCGCGCGTGACGCCCGGCGGTCGGCTCGTCGCGCTCGATGTCGACCCCGTCGAACAACCGAAAACGACTGCGCGATTGCGGGCGGCAGGGTGGGGCGAGGACGTGTTGACGACGGTGCGGTCCAATTTCGCGGGGTTGCCGCAGGTGCTCGCGAGTCTGGGGCTCGAAGGAGCGGACGGGATTCTCGCGGACCTCGGTGTGTCCTCGATGCAGATCGACGACCCGGCGCGCGGTTTCACCTTCAAGACGGACGGGCCGCTCGATTTGCGGCTGAATCCGCAACGCGCGCCGTCGGCTGCCGAATGGCTCGCGCGGGTGGCGGAAGACGAGCTTTCGGCGGCGCTGACAGAAAACGCAGACGAACCGCAGGCGGCGCTGCTCGCACGTGAGCTCGTCGCGCGGCGGGTGGCGGCGCCGATCACGCGCACGCGCCAACTCTCCGAGGTGATTCGCGCGATTCTCCAGCAGCACAAACCCCGACGCGATGCGGAGGCCGACGATGATTGCGTGCGGCGGGTGTTTCAGGCGATCCGTATCGCGGTGAATGACGAGTTTGGCGTGTTGGATCGGTTTCTGAGAAACCTGCCGTATTGTCTAAAGCCGGGCGGGCGCGTGGCGGTGCTCACGTTTCACTCCGGGGAAGACCGGCGGGTGAAGCACGCGTTTCGCGACGGTGTGCGGGCGGGCATCTACGCGTCGACGAACGACGAAGTGGTGCGGGCCGGACCGGAAGAGCGGCGCGCCAATCCGCGCAGCTCCTCGGCGAAGCTGCGCTGGGCGGTGCGGGCGTGAGCGATCAGGGCGTCGGCGAGGCGTCTTCTTCGGAAGCGTCCGCGGCGTCGGGGGTGGCGGGCGCGAGGGCGGTCTCTTCGCCGGCGAGGGCTTTTTCCACCCAGCGTTTGATGCGGGTGAGGCCTTCGTGGCGGCGCGGATCGTCGCGCTTCATGGTGCCGAGGAGATTGATCACGGTCTCGGAGTAATCGAGAGCGTTGGCGGTGAGGAGTGTGGGGAGCTCGAAGGGGTTGATCTCGCCTTTGCGGATCATGGCGCGGGCTTCGCGTTCGAGTTCCATCGTGCTGCCGCCGACGGCGCCGGGATCGGATTTCCCCTTGGAAAAACCGCCGCCACCGCCCGCCGAGGCGTCGCTGGATTTGCCCTCGGTCTTGCCGCGGGGCTGACGCTGCATCTGCGCGGGATACTCTTTGCCATCGCGACCGATGACGGTCTCGGGGTGGTCGAGTTTGCCAGCTTTGGCCATGTCGTTGCGGCAACGGCGCACGAGATCGACGGAAACGCGGCAGAGCTCGGCGAGGACGGGGTTGGCCTGGTCGGGCCACTCTTCGAGGGCGATTTCGGCGGCGTTCCGTTTGTCGGCGTTGGTGCGGTAGACGCCGTTGGTGGCGTTGGCGCCGAGGGCGTGGCGCAGGGCATCGGTGCGGCCGCCGGGCTGGACCGCGGCGAGGATGGTTGGGAGCTGGTTGCGTTTCGCGGCGAGGAAGCGGTGGAAGCCGTCGGCGAGCCAGTAGGTGGCGCCGTCGAAGTAGACATCGATGGGCGGAAAGACGGTGCCCTGCGTCATCTCGTCGGCGTAGCTCGCGACGGCTTCGTCGGAGGTCTGCACGCGGGCCTGCGTGCCGCCGTAGATGTTGATGAGGTCGAGGGAGATTTCTTTGGTCTGCATGAAAAAAGGGGCGTTTGTGCGGGCGAACGGGGCGCGGCGGCAAGGGGAAAGCGGGCGTGCGCGGAATCGCGGGCAGAGCGGTCTTTGCGATTGCCGAGGAAAATCGTCTGCGCACACTCGGAGTTGCCCCGCAGCGTTCCCGTCGGTCGCTGCCCGTTCTCCCAAAAAATGAATACTCCGATCTCCGCCATCCTGGACCGCAAGGGCTCCACCGTGCATGCCGTCGCCCCGACCCTCAGCGTTTACGACGCTGTATCCGAAATGAACCGTCACCGCATCGGCGCCATCATCGTCGTCGACGGCACGCGCCTGGTGGGGATGTTTACCGAGCGCGATGTGTTGCGACGCGTGGTCGGCGCGGGGATCGACCCGAAGCGCTCGCTCGTGGCGGACGTAATGAGCCCGGGCGTGATCACGATCGGGCCCGAGGCGACGATCGAGCAGACGATGACCATTTTCACCGAGAAACGTTGCCGGCATCTGCCTGTCGTGAGCGCGGGGTCGCTGCGCGGGGTGATTTCGATCGGCGACGTGACGCGCTGGATGGCGGATGCGCACCGCGCTGAGGCGGAGCATCTGCGGAACTATATCACGGGTGGCGCACCGGCGTGAGCGGAGCGGGCGGGTGGAGCGGGGCGTTTGACGAAGTCGGCGGGACGCGCACCGTGTTCGCTCCCATGAAAACTCTCGCACTCCTCCTCGCGTTGACCGCGGCGACGTCCGCTGTCTCCGCCAAGATTGTCACCAAGCCCGTCGCCTACGAACACGCGGGCGTGAAGTTGGAAGGCTTCCTCGCCTATGATGACACCAAGGCAACGGCGACGACCAAGCAGCCGGGCGTGCTCGTGATTCCCGAGTGGTGGGGACTCACAGATTACCCGAAGGGCCGCGCGGAGCAGCTCGCGAAGCTCGGCTACGTGGCGTTTGCCGCGGACATGTATGGCGCGGGTGTCGTAACGAGCGACCCGAAGAAGGCCGGCGAACTCGCGGGGCAATTCTACGGCAAGCCGCTGATGGCCGAGCGGGCGCGCGCCGGGCTCGATCAGCTCGTGAAATCGGGGCTCGTCGATGCGACGCGCGTGGCGGCGATCGGCTATTGCTTCGGCGGGGCGATCACGCAGGCGTTGGCCTACAGCGGCGCGCCGCTGGCCGGCATCGTGAGTTTCCACGGCTCGCTGATTCCCGCCTCGGCGGAAGCGGCGGCGGCAAACAAGGCGAAATTCCTCGTGTGCCACGGAGCGGTGGACCCGTTCATCAAGCCGGAGGAACTCGCGGCGTTTACGAAGTCGATGAACGACGGGAAATTCGACTACCAGTTTGTGAGCTACGCGGGCGCGATCCACGCGTTTACGAATCCAAAGGCGGATGCGATCGCGAAGTCGGCTGGCTTGGTGGGTGGCGTGGGCTACAATGCGGCGGCGGACAAGCGCTCGTGGGCGCACATGCGGTCGTTCTTCACCGAGATTTTTGCGGTGAAGAAGTAAACGCGGGCGGGCCGGAAAGCGCGTCAGGTTAGAACCGATACGCCGCGCTCGCACCGAGTTGGCGCGGGGCGGCGCGCGTCTCGTAGCGGGTCTCGGTGTAGTCGGGGTCTTCGTTGCCGAAGAAGAAGACGCGTTTTTCGTAGCGGGTGTTGAAGGCGTTGCGCGCCCAGACGGTGAAGGTCCACTGCTGCCACGCGTAGCCGAGGCTGGCGTTGACGAGGCGGAAGGCGCGGCGGGCTTCGTTCTGGTTGTTGGAGTCGAACTGCTCGGCGCGGGCGACGAACTCGGCGTTGGCAAAGATGCCGGTGGTGTCGCGGTAGCGCGTGCCGAGCGTGCAGCCGTAGCGCGGAGTATTCGCGAGACGGCGACCGCCTCCGGTGTTGCCGTTCACGAGCGTGAAGCGGTCGAGCTGCGAGCCCATTTGCGCGAGCGTGGCGTGCAGCGAGAGCTGCGGCGTGAGTGCGTAGGCGGCGGAGGCTTCGAGGCCGGTGACGTGGGCGCGGCGGGCGTTGGCGGTGAAGAAGCGGTAGCTGCCGCCGAAGCCGGCGGAGTCGCGCACCTGGGTGTCGCGACGGTCGAGATAGAACGCAGTGAGCTGGCCCGTGAGGGCGTGATCGAGCCAATGACCGCGGAGGCCGACCTCGTAGTTCCATAGCGTTTCGGTGCCGTAGGTGAGCGGGTCCGCAGGCGGGCTGATGCGGGCGTCGACGTTGATACCGCCGGCTTTGTAGCCGCGGGTCACGGACGCGAACAGGAGCTGCGACGCAGTGAGGTCGTGCTCAAGCGTGAGCTTGCCGCCGAGCAGAGTGTCGTCGAAGGCGGGGGCGAAAGTGACCACTGGATCGAAGGCGTTGCGGGCGGTGCGGAAGCGGGTCTTGGTGCCGCGGCCCGAGAGGTCGACGCGCTCGGTGCGGAGACCGACGATGAGTCGGGTGTGCGGGGAGAAGTCGTGGCCGATCTGGGCGAAGGCCGCGAGGTTTTCGCCGGCGTAGGTGGTGCGGAGGCCGCGGAGGTTGTCGGGGTCGGTGTTGTTGTAGGCGCTGGTTTCGTCGGTGTTGGCGAAATAGGCGCCGAGCGTCCAGCGGTCGATCCAGCCGAGGGCGCCGCGGGTGAGTGACGAGTCGAGGCGGAGTTCCTGGTTGAAAACGGCGCGATCGCGGCGGAGGTCGCTGAAACCCTGATACGAGGCGGCGGTCCAGTCGTCGTCGTAGCTGTAGCGCGACTTTGTCCAGCTGCCGCCGGTCACGCTGGTGAGGCGCGCACCGGTGAAGCCGGAAAACGTGCCGCGGAGGCTGGCGGCGCGGGAGCGTTGTTCGTCGCGGCCGGGCTGGTCGCTGTAGGTGAGGCGGCCGTTGTTATTGAGGGCGAACTCGTCGAAGCCGTTGTCAAAGTCGGCATAGAGGAGCGTGCCGTCCCAGCGCCAGTCTTTCGACGGATTCGCGGTGAGGCGGAGACGGGCGGTGAATTCGTCGCGGGCGTTCGTGTCGCGGTTGAGCGTGGCGTTGTGGCGGAAGCCGTCGCTGTTGCTCTGATGGATCGCGAGGCGGGCCATGAGTTTTTCGGGTTGCTGCGCGGAGAGCGGGCCGCCGACGGCGAAACCGCCTTCGCGCAGGGCGTCGCCGCCGATGTTGGCCTCGACGAGACCGGTCCAATACGGTGTGGGCGCACGGGTGAGGAGGCGAACGACGCCACCGGCGGCGTTCGCCCCGAAGGCCCCGGCTTGCGGGCCGCGGAGAATCTCGACCTGTTGCACATCAAAGGTGCCGCCGAGGGTGCCGAGGCCGGTGAAGTCGAGATCGTCGACGAGGAAGCGCACGGTGGAGTCGGGTGTCTCGCCCTCGTATTGAGAGTTTTCGCCGATGCCGCGGATTTGGAAATAGCGCGGGCGCGACGTGCCGCCGGTGAATGTGAGGTTGGGAATCTGGTCGGCGAGATCGCCGAAGTGTCGCACGGCACCGGCGGCCAAGGCCGGCTCGCCATAAACCGAGACGCTGGCGGGAATGCGCGCGAGCGGAGTTTCCCAGAGATCGGCGGTTACGCGCAGGGCCTCGAGTTTGACGGGCGGCGAGGCGGGTGCGGCCGGAGGGGTGGTCCGCGCGGACTGAGCAGATGAGAGGCCGGGTGCGAGCAGTGCGGCGGCGAAGAGGAGCGGGCGGATCGGGAGTTTCATGGTGGCGTGAGCCTGTGACCCTGAACGAACTCCCGACAGAAGGGGCGCTGGGCGCCCGAGGTGGCGCGGTGGCAGCGCCTGCTGTTTCCTTCGTCGGCATGATCCGTTCAGGTTCGAAGGGTCGAGCGGTCGAGCGCACCGCAATCTCAGTCCTCCGCGGAGGACACCCCTACAGGCAGGCGCACGAAACGTCGCGGAGTGGGGTGGCGCAAGCGGAATGTTTGTCAGCACGGGTAACAATGACGCAGCTGACCGCGTGTGCGGCGGTTACGAGGTTGACGGATTTTTCGCACCGGCGGAGCGAACCTGACGGCTGCGGGAGCGTCACTGGGCGCACCTGATCAATGGTGAATTTATTCCAGTTTCTTCGTGTGATGGGGCTGAGGTGGCTCGTCGTGGGCTGCCTCGTCGTGGGTTTGACCGGGCGTGCCGAGCCGGTTATCACGGAGTTCATGGCGGCCAACGCGGCGGGGGCCAGTGACGAGGACGGCGCATTTTCCGACTGGGTAGAGATTTACAATCCGGATGCGGTGCCGGTCGAGCTGAGTGGCTGGTATCTGACGGATTCGATGGCGAACAAGAAAAAGTGGCCTTTTCCGGCGGCGACTTTGGCGCCGGGCGGTTACCTCATAGTGTGGGCCTCGGGTAAAGACCGCCGCGATCCGGGCGGTTCGCTCCACGCGAATTTTTCCCTCAGCGCCGCCGGTGAATACCTCGGGTTGATCAAGCCGGATGGGGTAACGGTCGTGGCGGAATTCGCGCCGGCCTTTCCGGCCCAGACGAACGATGTTTCATTCGGCTTTCCGACGACGGCGGAGGGATTGTCCGCGGAGCCGCGCTACCTGCGCCAACCGACCCCCGGTGCGGCCAACGGCCGGGCGCGCCTGCTGGAAACGGTGACGATTTCCCGCCCGTCGGGTCCGTTTGCGGAAGCGTTTTCGCTCGAGTTAACCGGTGCGAGCGCCGGGCAGAAGATCCGCTACGTGGTGGCCGCTCCGTCACCGGATGGAGCTTCCGCGCCGGAGCCATCGGCTACCTCTCCCGAGTATACGGGACCCTTGGCAATCGTGTCCTCGGTGGTGGTGCGGGCGGCGGTATTCTCCTCCGACGATATCGTGCACGGAATGTCGACCACGGCCCATTATGTAAAGTTGGGGAGTTCGGCGGCGGTGTTTTCGAGCAAGTTGCCCGTGCTCGTGATCGACAATCACGGCGAGGGGCCGCTGATCCAGGACGGCTACGATCACGCCGCGTGGCTCTACGCCTACAACGCGAAGACAAGTGGTGTGCCGACGTTCGGGGACACGCCGGACGTGATTGCGCCGCTGACGGTCGCGGTGCGCGGGACCTCGTCGGCCGATTTTCCGAAGAAGGGCTACAGCCTGAAATTCCACGACGCGGCCGGCAACAAACGGCCCCAGCGGCTGCCGGGGTTCGCCGAGGCTTATGAAAAATGGGCCCTGGTCGCGCCGTGGAATTACGACCGCACCTACATCCAGAACTCCTATATTTACGCACTGAGCAACCGCATCGGCCGCTGGGCTCCGCGGACCCAAATGGCGGAGATGTTTTTCAACGCCGACGGTGGTGAACTCGGCACCGCGAGTTACGCCGGTCTCGTCGCGATCACTGACCGGATCGAAGTCAACCCGGGGCGGCTCAATCTGCGGCCGCTCGCGGGCTCCGACGCGAACGGGGCGGGAGTGACTGGTGGCTACATTCTCAAAATCGATCTGCAGGATGCCGACGAGCTGGGGTGGATCACCAAGCGCGGATTCCCGGACAACGGAGACTCCGCAGTCGTCGTGGCCTTTCCCAAGGTCGATGAACTCACGGCAACGCAGCGCGACTATATCCAGAACTATGTGCAACGCATGGAGGACGCGCTTTACGCTGACGAAGCCGGTGGCTGGGCCTCGCGCACGTATCTCGACTACATTGATCGGGCGTCGTGGGTCGACCACCACATCCTGAACACGTTTTCGTCAAATCTCGATGCGCTCGTGCGCAGCGCCTACTTCACCAAAGACCGCGGCGGGAAACTCGTGGCGGGGCCGGTGTGGGATTTTGACCGGGCGTTTTCGTCGGCGGATCCTCGGGGTTCGGCGCCGGACGTGTGGTCGATTTACGGGGGCACCGATTTCTGGAATTGCGGTTGGTGGGGCGTCTTGGCCCGCGACCCTGAATTCATGCAGGAGTGGGTCGACCGCTGGCAGCAGTTGCGGCGGAGCGAATTTTCGGTCGGGCAACTCACCGGACTCGCCGACGGTTTGGCGGCGACCGTCGGAAACGACGCGGCGGCCCGGGACGCGGCGCGTTGGCCGGACAATGCCCCGCGGACCGGGGACGGCTATGCGGGCGAGATTGGCACGTTTAAGACGTGGCTGGTGGCCCGCGCGCGGTGGATCGACCGGCAATTTCTCGCGGCGCCCGACGTGGCCAACGAAGGCGCCGGGCTGACGTTTACCGCGCCCGCCGGAGCACTGCTCGCCTACACGCTCGACGGATCCGATCCGCGCTCACTCGGCGGTGCAGTGGCGCCGAACGCAGTGTTGACGACCGGTCCGCTCACCTTGCCGGCGGATGCGAATGTCCACGTGCGCAACTACCGAGCGGAACTGCGCGGGGCGTTTCCCGGCAGTCCGTGGAGTTCGGCCGTGGCCGGCGAGTCGGCTTCGCCACTCGTGCCGGCGGCAAAGCTGATCAACCTCTCGAGCCGCGCCCTGATTGGGGCTGGTCAGAGTGCATTGATTGCCGGAGTGATGGTGGCGGACACCGAGAGCAAAGCGTTTTTGGCCCGCGGCGTCGGACCGACCTTGGGGGCGTTCGGGGTGCCCAACACGCTGGCCGATCCGGTGCTCGGGATTTTCCGCGGGGACGGCTTGGAGATTTTTCGGAACAGCCGTTGGCAGGACGGTCCGGATGCGGACGACATTCCGCGGATTTCGCGGTCGGTGGGAGCGTTTGCCTTGGCCGACGGAAGTCACGACGCGGCGCTGGTGTCGCCACTGCGGGCCGGAGCTTATACGATGCAGATCACCAGCGAATCCGCGCAAGGCGGTGTGGGGCTCGCGGAACTTTACTCGCTCGATGGCAACGGCCGGACGACCAATCTCTCGACGCGTGCGATGGTCCGTTCGGGGGAAGGGCTGCTGGTGGGCGGCTTTGTCGTGCAGGGCCCGGCTTACAAACGCATGTTGATTCGAGCCGTCGGTCCGGCACTCGGCGCATTCGGCGTCGATGGCGTGCTGCTCGATCCCGTTTTAAAGATCTACTCCGGCGAGAAAACCGTGGCGGACATCGACGATTGGTCGGTCGGGCAGCAGGCGGCTGTCACGGAGGCGGCCACGAAGGCGTTGGGGGCGTTTCCGCTGGTATTCGGTGGTAAGGATGCCGCGATTTTCATCACGTTGCCACCCGGGGCCTACACGGTCGAAGTCGGTGGCAAGAACGGGGCCGAAGGGATTGCCCTGCTCGAAATCTACGAGGTGCCCTGATCCTCGGGCGCGGCGCGAGCCGGCAATTGCTTTGAGAGGCGATGGGGGGCGTGGTTCCCGATTTTGCCAAGTGATCAGGACCAGAAAACACGAGAGCCGCCCCCAATTAAGGAGGCGGCTCAAGTGACCTAACACCAAGCAAACCGTAAGAACTACAAACAAATCACTGTCTTACCAGGACAGTGCTGACTACATGTGGATAGATGCTCACGGTTGGAAAACGCTCAAAAAAACTGAAAGGAATTTTCAACTGGCGACTGAATTGATGTAAGCTGCTGTGAGGTAAAGGATAAATTCATGCGCGGCTTCGTGGATTAGGCGGTCGAGCGACGCGTTTTTCAGCGTGTTTTCAGTGAACGACGACGGAATCCACGCCGAACGTTTGGGCGACGGCTGGGTCGACCGTGCCGTCGCTCTGAAGCGTCGGAACGCCCCCGGCCTTGAGCGGGTAGTGAAACGTTTGGCCCTCGTAGTTGCGGAAGATGACCTCGGAGTCGGTGATTTTTTCGACGTAGTCGGGGTTGATCGGCACTTTGCCGCCGCCGCCGGGTGCATCGATCACGAACTGAGGGACCGCATAGCCGGTCGTGTGGCCGCGAAGGGAGCGGATGATTTCGATGCCTTTGCGCACATCGACTTTGAAGTGGGCGCCTCCGGTGATGAGGTCCATCTGGTAAATGTAGTAGGGGCGCACGCGCATCCGGAGCAGGCGGTGGACGAGGGCTTTCATGACGTCGGCATCGTCGTTTACGCCGGCGAGGAGCACGCTTTGGTTGCCGAGCGGCACACCGGCGAACGAGAGCCGTTCGCAGGCCGCCTTCAGTTCCGCCGTGGCCTCTTTGGGATGATTCACGTGGATGCTCATCCAAATCGGGCCGTATTTTTTGAAAATCGCGCAAAGTTCCGGCGTGATGCGTTGCGGCAGGAAAACCGGAATGCGCGAACCGATGCGGATGAACTCCACATGCTTGATAGCGCGCAGACGGGCCAGCAGGTGCTCGAGTTTCTTGTCGGAAAGGAGCAGTGGATCGCCTCCGGAGAGGAGCACATCGCGCACCTCGGGGTGCGCCTCGATGTAGCGCAGGCCCTGTTCGTATTCCGGGTGAAAATTGTAGTCTTGGGCGTTCGAGACGAGGCGGCTACGGGTGCAATAGCGGCAATACGCGGCGCAGCGGTCGGTCACCAGAAACAGCACGCGGTCGGGATACCGGTGCACAAGTCCCGGCACGGGCGAGTGCTCGTCTTCGCCGAGGGAGTCCAGCATTTCACCGTCGCTGACGAGCATCTCGCCGGAACGGGGGATAACCTGTTTGCGGATGGGGCAGTCGGGGTTTTGGCGGTCGATCAGATTGAAAAAATAGGGCGTGATCGCGAGGGCCAGCTTCTGGTTGGCGAACATGCAGCCGGCTTTTTCCTCCGCGGTGAGCGTCATGAACTGCTCGAGTTGCGCGACCGTGGTGATGCGGTTCTTGAGCTGCCAGATCCAGTCGCGCCAGTCACTCTCGGGGATGTGTTGCCAGAGTCCCTGGCCTTCGAACCAGGTGGCGCGATCTTCAGTGTAGGGCATCGGTTTTGCGGACAGTTAGGGAGCTAACGAAATCGTGTCAAACGGTGGCGCGATTCCTTCGTAATGGCCGCGCCGTGATTCCGGAAAACCCTGCTCGCCTGCCTCCCGGCAAACTGCTCTCCTCGGGCATCAATCCGCGCGAGGATTTTGGCTTTTTGGCGAAACCGCACGCATTCGACCCTCCAAATCCATGTCGCACCACCATCACGGGGGCAAAGTTGAGCCGAAATTTTCGGTCACCTTGTTCGCCATCACGATCAGTCTCACCTTTGCCGGCCTCTGCGGCATCATGGCCTTAGCCGTGCCGGGAGTATGGCGCGCCCAACTCACCGCGCCGTTGTGGATGCTGGCGCTGGCGATTTTCCTGACGCACTGCGCCGCGGGGACCTTCGAGTTCTTTTTCCACCGCTACATTTTGCACGCGCCGCTGCTCCCTTTCCTGAGCCGTTTCTACAAGCAGCATACGCTCCACCACGCGCTCACGCGGGTCGGTTTCCAAAAAGCCAAGAAAGGCCGTGAAGCGATGCCCTACCTCGTGGAAAACCACTACCCGATCGAGCATGAGAAGCAGTTCGAGGCCTCGTATTTCCCCTGGTATACGCTCCTGGTCTTCGCGGTTCTCGCCAGTTTCATCTTCGCGCCGATTCAATGGCTGTTGCCGCAATACCCCGTCTTCCTCGGTGGATTCATCGGCATCGCGCTGTCGCTCTCGCTCTACGAACTCATCCACGCGGTCGAGCACTGGCCGCAGGCCACGTGGGATCGTCTCGTCTCGGGGCCGAAAACCGGCCGTTTCTGGCGCAAGGCCTACGCGTTTCACCTCCGCCATCACGCCGATATCCGCTGCAACGAGGCGATTTCCGGGATCTTCGGTTTGCCGGTGCCGGATTGGATCTTTGGCACCTACATCGATCCGGAAACCCTCTACACGCACGGGCGTTCGGCCGAGCCCAAGGAGTTTGTGAGTCCGCGTCCGCGCTTTGCGATCATCCGCTGGCTCGACAAGCAGGCTGAGCAATCGATCAAGCGCCGGCGCCAGCGGGCCGCGGCCTCCGATCCGGTGACGCGAACCGAGGACGCCACGACCCCCGATGTCGCGCAACTCGCCGCCGTCGCCCGCGCCGTGACCAAGGGCCGCAGTCCGACCTGATTTTTCGCGTGCACGGCACGCGTTTCCCCTTGGCAGGGGACAGGCGACGCCTTTTCGTTCGGCTTTAAGGTCCACGTCCAAACCCGCAGTCCTCGCCCTCGAAGACGGTTCAATTTTCCGCGGCCTCGCCTTCGGAGCCGATGCCACCATCGCCGGCGAATGCGTGTTCAACACCTCGATGACCGGCTATCAGGAGATCCTCACCGATCCCTCCTACTTCGGCCAAATCGTCACGATGACCGCCGTGCAGATCGGCAACTACGGCATCAGCCCCGAGGACACCGAGGCGAAGGTTCCGAAGTGCTCCGGTTTCGTCGTGCGGGAGCTCTCGCCGATCGTCAGCAACTGGCGCAGTCGGATGTCGCTCGGCGACTATCTCCGCCAGAACGGCATTCCCGGCATCAGCGAAATCGACACCCGCGCCCTCACGAAAAAACTGCGCGTCGACGGCGCCATGAAGTGCTGCCTCAGCACGCTGCCGATTTCCGACGACGAAGCCGTGCAACGCGCCAAAGCCTGGCAGGACATGGCTGGCGCCGACTACGTGAAGGACGTCTCCTGCAAGGAACCCTTCATCTGGCGTGCCGACGATCCGGCGAACTATAACGCTCCCTATCTCCCGGTCGGCACGACGATGAACGCGCCGGCGATTCCCACGAAGAAGTTCCGCGTGGCCGCGTTCGACTTTGGCGCGAAGCACTCGATCTATCGCAAGCTCGTGAACCACGGCTTCGAGGTGCAGGTCTTCCCCGCGACGGCGACCGGCGAGCAGGTTCGCGAGCACAAGCCCGACGCCGTTTTCCTGTCGAACGGCCCCGGTGATCCGGCCGCGCTCCCCTATATCCACAAAACGGTCACGAATCTGCTGCCCGACTTCCCGATCTTTGGCATTTGCCTCGGCCATCAGATGCTCACGCACGCCCTCGGCGGCACGACGTTTAAGCTCAAGTTCGGCCACCGCGGCGGCAACCAGCCGGTGAAAAACCTCGAAACCGGCAAGGTCTCGATCACGGCGCAGAATCACGGTTTCGCGACCGACCCGCAGTCGCTCGAAAAGACCGGCGCCAAAGTCACGGAGATCAACCTCAACGACAATACCGTCGAGGGTCTGCGCCACACGAAGCTCCCGATCTTCAGCGTCCAATATCACCCCGAGGCCGCCCCTGGCCCGAACGACGCCGATCCGCTCTTCGTCGATTTTTACAAGATGGTCGAGGCGCGCAAAGCGGGCGCGATCTGAGCGCGTTGCCGCCCTGTTCGTTCAGGGCGGCGTGTGCCAGAGCGAACGCCAGTAGCGCTGCTCGATCGCATAGGGATCTAGCTTGGCCGGTTGGCTCTCGCTGCCCGCAGGCAAAACGCCGTAGCGCACCATTTCGCGGACCCAGTCGCGGCGCGGCTGGAAGCCGGGCATATCGAAGCGCTTCGTGCGTCCGAGGTGTTCTTGGCCGGCGGTGATCAAGGCGAGGATCTTCCGGTAGTCGGCGTCGTTTGCATCGGTGAACACGTTGGCCGGCGCTTTGGTCGTGGCGTTGCGGCAGAGGCCCCATCCGCCGGCGGACTCGGCGAGCGGAGCCAGCAACATCAGTGATTTTTCGGGACGCGTGAGATTAAAAACGATGTGACGGCTCGTGAGCAGGCGCGGGTCGTTCATGTCCGGGCGCCAAAACGAGACGCCGCGTTCGTCGGAGAGGGCGCGCGGCAGTGCGCGGTTTCTTTCCGAGTGACATGAGGCGCAGCGGCGCGCGATGGCTTCGGCGCCGCTGCGGGTGGTCGGCCAATCGGCATCGCTGTCGACCTGGTGGTTTTCGGCATAGCCGCCGATCATGCCCGAGCCGAGGGCCGCGTAGGTGCCGGGATAGGCGGCGCCGGAATCGATCCACAGACGCAGGAGGCGGTGCTGCGCCGGGGTGGCCTTAACGTCGTAGTGGGAACCGTCGACCAGTTTCAGGAGGCGGCTGGCCGAGGAGCCGAGGGTGCGCGGCGCGTAGTTGCTGGTTGCTCGGTTGCGCCCGTCGGAAAACAGCCGCGCGACGGTGAGCATGTAGTAGCTTTGGCTATACATCGGACCGTGGTCGCCGGTGAGGAGGAGGCGCCCGGCGCGCGGGCCGCCGGCGGCGGTTTTTTCGTAGCCGTGGCAATCGGTGCAGAGCGCGTTGAGGATCGGTTGGATGTCGCGCGGGAAGTCGATCACATCGGGCACGTCCGCAATGGGCTCGATGCGGCTCACAGGACGAGCGGTCGCCAACATGGAGTAAGCGGCTCCCGGGGTTTGGGTGCGTTGCTCGTGGCACCCGAGGCAACTGGAGACTTCGCCGGGCTGCACGGTCAGAAAACTCTGCATGCGCTTCACCGCGAGGTCGTGTTCGTCGAGCGCCACGAGGAAGAAACTGCGCAGCGCCGGGAGTTCGAAATAGGCCGAGCCGTCTTTCTCGACCGGCACGGTTCCGACGATGCGCTCGAGGGTAAAGGTGCCGCCGTAGCTGATCGGCTCCATGCCTCCGGTGTAGTGGATCGGCATCGGGAGCGTCTCAAGCACGAGCAGTTTCTTGATTTCACCGGGAGTGAGGCCGGTCATGTTGCGGCCCTCGTAGATGTCCGCGAGGATCAGGCGACCGGTGGGTTCGGTGAGTTTGCTTCGATCGGGAATGAGCCGTTCGCGGGGGCGGGCGAGGAGCGGGCGGGGTTCGTGGACTTGCCAGCCGGCTTTGGCTTCGGCCGCGCTGAGTTTGAATATCGTCTGTTGTCGTCCCTGGCCGTCGAGGACGACGACAGAGGCGCCGAGAGCGGCGACGAAACAGTCTTCGGAAAACGCCCACGGATCGCGGAAGTCAGCGGGGCCTTTCGAAAACTGCCGCGCGGAATTTTTCGCGTCGGGTCCGGCCTTTACATCGACGAGCGCGAGGTGGCCGGCGTGGTCGCGCCGGCCGTGACCGGGTGAAAAAATGGAGACGACCCGGTCCGAGCCGGGGATGGGTTTTGCGTCGATCATCACGAGGCCGGGATGGAGGTTGCCATACCACACGGTCTGCGCAGTGCCGTCGGGATTCGCGGCCCAGAGGTGGTGGTAGTCGACTTGGCTGCGGTCGACATATTCCCATCGGGTGTAGAGAAGGCGTCCGTCGGGGAGCGGCCACGGCGTGTTATCCTGCTCATTGTTGCTGGAGAGCGGGCGGAGGTTGGTGCCGTCGCCATCGCAGCGATACAGGACGGCGACTTGGGTGAGCCAACAGTTGACCCAGCGTTTGCAGCGCGTGGAGACAAACACGATGCCGCCGTCCGGGAGGTAGGTCGGCTCGATGTCGTCGAAGGGGCCGCTCGTCAGTTGGCGCAGGCCCGTGCCGTCGCGGCCGATTTCGTAGAGGTGATAATTCTCCGTGCCGCCTTTGCGGTAGCTGAACAGAATTTTCTTTCCGTCGTAGTGCACCTGCGGATCGCGCACGCCGCCGCGCGGATCGTCGATTAGAGCAGTCGTTTCGCCGGTGCCGGCGTGCCAGCGCACAAGGCGCCCACCCTCGCGCCAGGCTTTGCGATCCGGATCGTGCGCGTAGTAACCGATATTCGCATACCAGTGGCCGTCGGTCTCGTTGGGTTTGCGCAGTGCGAGGATCCACTCGTTTGCCTCTGCCATGGGGCCGCCCGGCGCGCGAAATGCCGTGAGCAGGTCCGGCGTGGGTGCAGGCGTCGCGGATGAGGCCCACGCGTAGGCGAGGCTCACGCACAGGCAGGCGAACGCGATTCGCCCCGGGGAATTTCGGCGTGGTGGCGTGTTCATAACGACAGGAGGTAGGCGACGAGGTCGTCGAGTTGCAGCGCGGTGAGGTGCGAGGTGTGGCCGTGGCGGTCCTGCGCGTTGCGGGGGCCGAAGACTTCACGGAGCGTCGCGGCGGAGCCGTCGTGCAGGTAGGGGGCGGTGCGCCACACCTCGACCAAGGTGGGGGTGTCGAAACGTGTATTGGCGGGCTCTCGGGCGTTGGCCGTGCCGACGTCGTAGCTGTGGAGGTCCGTAAAATCGCGGCCACTGTGACACAAAGTGCAGCCGACCAAACCGTCGTTGAAAAGTTCGCGGCCTCGGCGGGCGGCCGGCGACAATTTCCCGCCGACGAGTTGCGGGCCGGGGACGGGGCGGAGCGATTTGAGGTAAGCGTCGACGGCGGTCGCGACCTCCTCGGTTTGGGCGGCGAATTGGATGTGTTTAAACCCGGCGCGGACGGCGGCTTCGCCGGAGTCACGGATGCCGGTGCTCATGGACGGCGGCGTGCGATGGGTGAGGAGGAGGCTTTTGGCATTCTTGGGATTGCCGATGCCGTCGTTAAGGAGGTCCCAGTTGAACCCATCGACGCGGGCGTCCCACGAGTGGCAGGTCGCGCAGCTCTGCCAGCGTTGGAAACACAGGCTCGCGTCGTTGAAATGGCGCTCTCCGCGCCGCTCGGGCGTCTCCGGCAGGCGCGGGCCGAGGGCGACGAGCGCGGGGCGCAGGGCTGGCTCGTCGAGGGCGAGCGATTCCAACGAGTCGGAGAAATAACCGGCGATCCAGGCGCGTTGGCCGGCCACGGCGACGGCGCGCGGGCCATGGCCGGCGAGCGGCACGCGGCGGCGAATGCCGAGCAGGGCGGTAAGGTCGGCGGACAGGTTTTGGGTGGTCGCCGCATCGACGGCACTGGTTGCGACTTTTCGCAGCAACGCGGGTGCGTCGATCACGCTGAGTTCGTGGGTGCCGGCGTGGGTGACGAGGAGGTGGGCGCCGCTCGGCGTCCACGCGATCGCCCACGGGTTCGCGGCGCCGGCGTCGACTTCGTCGAGCAGGACGGTGCCGGTGATGCGCAACGTGGGCACGTCGATGAGCGTGAGGGCGGCGCAGTTCATCCAGCCGCGCTCGACCTGGGTTGTGGGCAATTGGAAGCGGGCGAGGTTGTGCGTGACGGCCGCGGTGCGTCCGTCGGGCGAGATGGCGACGCCGAGGAGGAGGCCGCTGCCGTTGGGCAGGCCGAGGGTGGCGAGCACGGTGCGGGTCGCGGGATCGATCACGCTCACGACGGCGGCGACGTGTTCGAGGTTCGATGCGGTTGCGGGCAGGTGGTTGGCGACAAAGAGCCGGCGCCCATCGGGGGTGAGGGCCGCCGCGACGGGTTGGCGGACGACGGGGATGCGCGCGAGCACGCGTCCGTCGGTGGCGCTGAGAAGCGAGACTTCGTCGTTGAAGCGGTTGCACACAAACAGGGTGCTGCCGTCGGGACTGAAGACAGGGGCCATGGCGGTGTGTCCGGCGGGCCAGCGGGCGGTGAGTTCGCCGCTGCGGGTATCGACGATGCACACGATACTCGCGGGTGCCGCGCATGTGACGGCGAGGCGATGTCCGTCGGGCGAAAGCGCGAGTCCGGTCGGTGGTGCCGGCAGGGCGATGCGGCGGCGGACCTCGCCGGTGGAGGTCAGCTCCAGCGCGGAATTGTCTGTGGCGGCGGCGACGTAGAGCGTGCGTCCGTCGGACGTGGCGACGAGTGCGGTCGGGGAGAGCGGGCGCTCGGTTTTACAGCCCGGAAGCACCCACATCAAAGCCACCAGCAGCAAGGTGCCCAGCAGGTGGGGAAGGGTGGGGCCGCGACGCGGGATCATGGGCGGAAACGGAGGCCGGAACGAGTCCGGCAGCCTCGCGGAATGACGTGAAAACGCCACGGCGGATTGCGCCGCAGACCCAGAGATTAGTCGCCCTTCTCCGCGACTCCACGCGGCGTATTGCCGGGAGGCTCGGGCGACTTCAACCCAGCCACTGTTCGAACTTCACTGCATCCTCCGGCGTATCGACTCCGATGGTCGGGTCGGCCGTCACGGCGCAGGCGATTTCGTAGCCGTTTTCCAGCACGCGGAGCTGTTCCAGTTTCTCGATTTGTTCGAGTTGTCCCATGGGGAGCGCGGCGAATTTGCCGAGGAGGTCGGCCCGATAGGCGTAGAGGCCGAGGTGTTTGAAACACGGATTGGCCGTCACCCAGGCATCGTCGACGATGCCGGCGCGATCGCGGGCGTAGGGCATGGGCGAACGGGAGAAAAACAGGGCGCGGCGGGTGGCGGGTGCGAGGACGACTTTGACTTGGTTGGGGTTGGCGAAATCGGCGGCGCGACGGAAAGGCGTGGCGAGGGTCGCCATCGGCGCGCCTCCGCCGGAAATGAGCAGTTCGGCCAAGGTGCGGAGCTGGCCGCCGGTGACCAGGGGTTCATCGGCCTGCACGTTGATCACGTGGCGGGCGCCGACAGTGCGGTTGGCCTCGGCGATGCGGTCGGTGCCGCTCTGGTGCGCGCCGCTGGTCATGATCGCCTGAAAGCCGGCCGCGGTCACGAGGTCGCCCAACAGAGGATGATCGACGGCAAACCACAGCGGAAATTCCGGGGCTTCGCGGGCGATCCGTTCGGCCACCCAGAGCAGCAAAGGCCGGCCCTTGATTTTGTGTAACAGCTTGCGAGGGAAGCGGGTAGACTCAAGCCGGCAGGGCACGATGATCGCGATTTCGGGCATGGCCCGGGATGGTGGCGGCAGGTTTTTGGGTTGCAAGCCCGTGCCGGCTGCCGGAGCTTGCCCGGTCTCCTCCGCAACCATGAGCAAAAGCGACGCCACACCTGCATCCCAGCCTCTCACCAAGGAGCTGATTGTGCAGAACAAGATGGGCATTCACGCCCGCCCCGCCGCCATGATCGTCCGGATCACGAACAAGTTCAAAGCGGAGGTTTTTGTGGAAAACAAAGACGAACAGGTGAATGGCAAAAGCATCATGGGCCTCATGATGCTCGCGGCCGGCAAGGGCTCGAAAGTGAAGTTTATCGCGACCGGCGACGACGCCGCGCCGATGTTGGGGGAACTGGAAGCGTTGTTTACCCGCAAGTTTGACGAGGCCTGAGCCCGTCCTGCCGGCGAGGTCGGCGATCAGAGCCCAAAGAAGCGTTTGGCGGTGGCGGTCGAGACGGACGCCAATTCGTCATAGCCGATGCCGAAGACGTCTTTGGCCGCGAATTCGGCCGTATGGCGGACATAGCCGGGCTCGTTGGGCTTTCCGCGGTGTGGCATAGGCGTCAGGTAGGGCGCATCGGTCTCCAACATGAAGCGCGCGAGGCCCTGCGCTTTCGCCGCTGCCCGCACGATGTCTGCGCTCTTGTAGGTCAGCACGCCCGTGAAGGAGCCGTAGCCGCCGCGGCGCGTCAGCTCGGCCATCTCGGCGACGCCCTCAGTGAAGCAGTGAAACACGACGCGGGTCCAATCGACCCCGCTGGCGTCGATCATCTCAACGCACTCGGCAAACGCGCCGCGCGAGTGGATCACAACCGGGCAGCCCAGTCGCTTGGCCTGCGCCAACCCCTCGGCAAACGCCGCTCGTTGCCACGCGAAGATTTTCTCCGCTTCGGCGGCGTCCTTCGGCAGGTGAAACCGATCCAGACCGATCTCGCCCAACGCGACCGGGCGTGGTCCCGGCGCGGCCCAAAACGCCTCCGCCTGCGCAAGCGCATCGGCCCAGTGCTCGTCGACCGAACACGGGTGCAGCCCTACGGTGTGCCGGACGAACCCGGTCGCAGCGTGCGCCTGGGCGAGGTCGCGATACATGGCCCAGTCGTCGGGCGAAGTCCCGATCGTGACCATCGCGTCGACACCGGCCTCCCGCGCCCGTGACAAGATGCCCGCGAGCACGTCCGGGCCCTTGCGGGCAAACGATTCCAAATGCGTGTGCGTGTCGATCAGTCCCATAAAGTTAGGCTCCGTAGAGCGCGCCGTAGCGCTCGCGCAGATACTTCACCAATGCGGCCGGCGAGAGTTCGGTGCCGGTGACGCGGCGGGCCAGCTCAAGCGCGTCGAAGCGGCGGCCCTGCGTGTGGATCTGCTCCCGGAGCCACGCGAGCAGCCACGAAAAATCGCCGCGGGCGAATTCCTCCTCGAGGCCGGGACGCAATTCCCGGGCGCGATACCAGAGCTGCGCGGCGAGCATGTTGCCGAGGCAGTAGCTCGGGAAGTAGCCAAACGCGCCATCGCTCCAGTGCACGTCCTGCAAGACGCCCGTGCGATCGTCGGCCGGTTCGAGGCCCACGATTTCGCGCGAGGCTGCGCGCCACGCGGCCGGGAGATCGCGCACAGCGAGTTCGCCGGAGAACAGTTTCTTCTCCATCTCGAAGCGCAAAATGATGTGGAGATTGTAGGTCACCTCGTCCGCATCCACGCGGATTAGCGTCGGCTCCACGAGATTTACGGCGAGGTAGAGTTCCTCGGAGTTGAGCGCGGCGGTTTGCGTCGGAAACAGCGTGCGGAAGCGCGGCTCGAAGTTACGCCAGAAACCGCGGCTGCGGGCCACTTGGTTTTCCCACAGGCGGCTCTGCGATTCGTGCACCGCCATGCCGGCGTGGATACCGAGGGCGGTGCCGAGTTGCGCCGCGGGAAGACCTTGCTCGTAGAGGCCGTGGCCGGTCTCGTGAATCGACGAAAAGAGGGAATCGAGCGGCTCGTCGGCCTTGAAACGCGTCGTCATGCGCACGTCGCTGCCGGTGCCGGAGCAAAACGGATGCAGCGACACGTCGATGCGGCCGCGCCCGTAGTCGAAGCCGATTTTCTCTGTCACCTCGCGCAGGAAGTCCCGCTGGCCGTCCACGGGGAAGCCGCGGAGTTTTCCGGCGGCGGTTTTTGCGCGGGCAGCGGCGGACGAGGCGGTGATCGTGCGCACGAGCGGCACGAGTTCCCGTTTCAACTCGCCGAAGAGCCGGTCCACGGCGGCGGCGGTCAGGCCGGGGTCGTGTTTGTCGAGCATGTAGTCATACTCGCGGCCCGCCCAGCCGAGGTAGGCGGCCTCGCGTTTGGCGAATTCCAGATTTTTCTCCAACACCGGCGCGTAGCCCGCGAAATCGTCGTTGGCCTTGGCCTTCGCCCACGCGTGATAGCCGCGGCTGCCTTGGGCGGCTTTTTCGCGCACAAACTCCGCGGGCAGTTTCGTGGCGCGGTCGTAGTCTTTGCGCGCTTGGGCGACGACGACGTGTTGGTCCGAGGTCAGCTCGGTGCGCCGGGATTCGAGGGCGGCGAGCAGTTCGCCGAGGCGTGGATCGCTCGCGGCGGCGTGGACGGCGGAGGCGAGGGCGGCATGCTGCGCGGCTCGCTGCTCGGCGGCGCCGGGCGGCAGGTTGACCTGTTCATCCCAACCGAGGAGTTCGCCGACGGTGCCGAGGCTGTGGGCGCGTTGGACGAGGGTGGTGAGTTCCGTGAAGGCAGACGCGAGAATCATGGCGGTCAGCCTGCACGCGCGGGCGGGCGCGAGGCGAGGCCGTTGTCGCGGTTTACTCGATCCAGTTTTCGCCGGGGACGATTTTCACGTGCCCGCCGTTGGCGTGAAACGTAAACGTGGGGCCGCCGGTGCCGAGGCGGCCGGCGAGTTTGCTTTTGCCGTTGGCGCCGGACTCGATTTTCAGCGGCAGCAGCGTTTCGACACGGCCCCAGACCGAGGATGCGTTGATTGCGCAATTGGTCGCGGGGTCGATCCGCACATGGATATTGCCGCCCGCCGTGGTGATGCGCGCGTCGCCGGTCGTCTCGTTGGGGAAACCTACGAGCACATCGCCGGCTTCGGCGGAGGCGGTGATCCCGGCGAGCGCGGCCAACACGTCGATGTCGCCCGTGGAGTTTTTCAAATCGGCGACGCCGCCGATCGTGCCGATCCGAATCGTGCCGCGGAGGACGCGGGCTTTGACGGAGCCGCTGCAGCGCGAAATCACCACGCTGCCGAGCTCGACGCGGGCATCGACGGAGCCGTCGATGCGCTTCACGGAAAGCGTGCCGCGGTCGGTGCGGGCCGTGACGCGGCCGGCGAGATTGCCGACGGCGACGCCGCCGTCGAGGGTGACAAGATCGACGTTGCACTGGCGGGGGACCGTGATGCGCCACGCGAGGTCGATCTGGCGTTTGTCGTTCCAGACGAACCTCACGCGGGTCTCCCACGGGTTGCGCGCCCGCAGGCTGATCGTGTTGCTCTCGGCGGTGGCCTCCAATTGGAGCGCAGCGTAGAGCTTGGCGGCTTCGTCCTCGTTGTCGGTGGCGAGCTGCATCTGCAACAGGACCCGGACCTCGGGCTGGTCGCTTTCGACGATCGTGATGCTGCCGCGGTAGGTGTCCAACTTCACGGTGCAGCCGGGCTCGACGGGAAAGGTGCGCGCGAATTCTCGCTCGACGCCGCAGACACGCGGCAGTCCGAGGAGCGCAAGGCCGAGGAAAATGAAAAGACTGCGGGCACCCATGACAGGGCCGCAGTCTTGGAGGGAACCCGCGCTCCGCAAGCCGGGGTTTGCGGTTCAGCGCGCGCGCACGACGATATCGCCGCCGCTGGAACGGAGCTTGAGGGCGGGGCCGCCGCCATTTACCGCGCCGGCGAGTTGGGTGCGACCGCGGGTCGATTTCTCCAGGGTGATCGTCAACCCGTCCGCATCGACGGAGCCACCGCTGGTGGAGGCGTCGAGGCGGAAGGCCGCGGCCTTGTCGACGGTGACTTTCACACTGCCGCCGGAGGTGCTGAGGGAGCAGTGGTCTTTGATCGGGCCCACGAAGGCGGCGCGGACATTGCCGCCGCTCGTGCTGGCTTTCAGAATGCCCTCGACGGCATCGATGCGGATATTGCCACCCGAGGTGCTGAGGTCGGCTTCGCCGGTAACGGTGCCGGCGCTGACATCGCCGCCGGAGGTGCCGAGCTTCACCGGGCCGCGGGCGCTCTCGAGGGAGACATGGCCGCCGGACGTGCGGGCTTCGACCTCGGCGCCGATTTTGCCGAGTTTGATATTTCCGCCAGAGGTGCGGGCTTTCACTTTGCCGGCGAGGTCGCCGACCGTGATGCTGCCGCCCGAGGTGTGGAGATCAGTCGCGAAGCTCGCGGGCACGGTGACGAGAAAATCGACGTTCACCGGAGGCCAGGAACCGAAACTGATACCAACTTTCTTTTCGTATTTCGCGGTGGCGATCACGTCGTTGCCGTTTTGGTCGATGGTGAGTTCGAGCTTCTTGAGAAGTTCGTCGGCTTCGGAGTCGGAGTTGGCGCGGATCTTTTGCCGGGCGGTGACCTTGACGACGTTGTCGGCCGAGGCCGCGACGCGGACTTCTCCGCCCTGGGTATCGACGCGGAGCGAACCGCCCGGTTGGACGGTGAAGGTTTTTTCAACGATGCGCTCGATTTTGGCCTGCGCGGTGGAAACGAGCGCCGCGAGCAAAGAGGCGGCGACGAGGAAGCGGGATGTGGATTTCATGAAGAGGTGTGGCTCCATAACCCGGAGCGCTGCGGTAAAGTTACAGGGAATTCTCGCCGAAGCGAGGGGCGTGCGGGGGCAACCGGGTCCGGACGCCCCGGCGCCTTGGGGCTTGCGCGGGGGCGGCGGTGCGTTCTCGTGTGTTTCGAACCCTGTTTCCCTCTATGAAAAACCTCCCCAACTTCGGTCGGCTTCTGTTCGGACTTTCGGTTTTGGCCACGTCGGTCTGCGCCCAGAACCGCGCGTTTACCAACCAGTATTCTTTCGGCGATAGTCTCAGTGACAGCGGCAATCTTTTCGCGATCACGAGCAGTTTGGGTGCGCCGAGTCCGGACGCTCGCTATTTCCAGGGCCGTTTTTCGAGTGGGCCGGTCTATACGGAGCTTCTAGGTTCACGGTTGGCGCTGGGCGCGACTGCGCCGAGCAGTGTGCGGAGTAGCCTGAATTTTGCTTTCGGTGGCGCGACGGCGGCGGGGTCCAGCGTGGTGCCGGCGTCGATGTCGGTCCAAATCGGCATGTTTCAGTCGCGCGGCATCGTGCCGGCCAAGACGGATTTGTTTACGGTGCTGTTTGGCGCGAACGATCTGATCCCGGTGCTCTCGGCTCCCACGACGGCTGCGAATCCGGCTAATCTCGACGTCGCCGGTGCCGGTGCGGCGGCGACCGTCGCGGGCGGGGTGCAAACGCTGATCGGTCTGGGGGCGAAGAACATCGTCGTGAGCGGATTGCCCAGCCTCGGAGCGACGCCGCGCACGATCGCGGCCGGCAGCACGGGTGTTGCGTTTGGTCTGCGCGCGTCGAATGCCTTCAACGCGGAATTGAAGTCGCGCTTGCGGGCGATCGCCGCGGGCAACGCGGCGGCCGACGCCAACGTGGTCTATGTCGATGTGCAGGGCGCGCTCGACCGGATCATCCTCGATTACAAGGCGCTCGGCTACAGCAACGTCACGTCGTTCGTGCTCGCGCCGGCCTCGGCCGGTGGTGGCGGCGATCCGAACAACTACGTTTTCTTCGACGACATTCACCCGACGGCCAAAACTCATGCGCTGCTCGCGAATGCGATCATCGAGACGTTGAATCCCGAGCAGGTGGTCGGGTTTTCGGCCACGCAGGGCACGGCGGCGCTCGCTCTCCAATCGATCGGCGTGGGCGCGTATGATTCCCGACTGGCGCAGGTCGCGGGATCGAACCGCGCGACCGGCCGGGCGGATGCCTACGCGTCGTTCAACTATGGCGACGGCAACCGGTCGGCCGACGGCTGGCGCAAGAAATTTTCCTACGCCGGACAAGTCGTGAGCGCCGGGGCGGACCTGCGGGTGAGCGACGGGTTTGTGGCCGGCGCGATGATCAACACGGGTCGGTTGACGGCGCGGCTGAGTTCGGCCGGCGGCAACTACCGTATGGAGGATTTGGCCGGCCGCGCCTACGGGGTGTGGAGCGGCGGACCCGTGGCGTTCGCCTTCGATGTGAGCTATGGCAACCTCACGGTGGCGGGCATTCATCGCACGACGGGTTTCGCGGGCTTTCAGACGAACGGAAAAACGGCCGGCGACCACTGGGGGGCAGGCATGAAGGCGCTGTGGAAACTCGACGCGGCGGGGCTCAACCTGCGTCCGTGGGCGGGACTGCGGACGGAGCGCGTGAAATTGCGCGGTTACACCGAGAAAGATGTGCCCGTCGTCGCGATGGATTTCGAAGCGCAGCAGGCCCGGAGTTCGGCGGGCAGCCTCGGCATCGATTGGGGTGCCGACACGAAGATCGCGGCGCGGGCGGTGCATTTCGACCTACGGGCGGCGTGGCACGGCGAGTTGACGAACAAGTCGCGCAACGTCTCGGGAAAATTGACCGACAATGTGACGCGCCTGACGACCATCGGCACGGACGATGGCGATGGCAGTGGGTTTGAACTTGGCGGGGCCGCGACGCTCTTTTTCGGCCAGCATTGGAGCGCGTCGCTCGGCTACGCCGGCGACATCCGGAGCGGTGACAAGTTGGCGAGCCGGGCCTCGCTTTCTTTGCAAACCGGTTTCTGAAAACGGACGGGCTAACGACGGCGGCGCGGGGGCGGGGCCTCCGTGGCCGCCGGCTTGGCCTTCACAGCGGGCACGACGATCACGGGACAACCGGCACGGCGGAGGACGCCGTGCGTGGTGCTGCCAACGAGGAGATCGAAGAAGGCGGTGCGGCCGTGGGAGCCCATCACGATGTAGTCGGCTTTCACGGCGGCGGCTTTTTCCACGATGTGCGGGACGGGCGCGCCGGTGGCCTGCTGCGTGCGGACCTGCACGCCGCGGCGTTCGAGCTGTTGCTGAAGACGGGCGAGATGGCGCGCCGAGGCTTTTTCACCGGCGTCGGTGATCTCGGCGATGTTTTCCAGCAGCGGTCCGTATTCTTCAATGAGGGCGGGCGGCTGGATGACGTTGAGAAGAACGATGCGGGCGGACATCGCTTTCGCCAGAGACACAGCCTGGGCCACGACCACCGTCGTAGCGCCCGAGAAATCAACCGGGACCAAGATGGTTTTCATGTGCCAAGGTAGTCCTACGCGCGGTGGACCGCACGGCGGATCTTGGCGAAAGCCGGCTGTTTCTTGCCGGCGGATCAGCGGGCGGTGCGGAAGACAGGGCGCATGCCGCCCGTGACGATGGCGAGGGTGAGCAGCGAGTTGATAGGCATCATGATGGCCGCGAGGAGCGGGCTCATCACGCCAGCGACCGCCAGACCGACGGCGAGGAGGTTGTAGACGACGGAGACAATCAAAATCATCGTCTGCGCGCGGCGGCGGATGGCGTTGACCTCAAAGAGTGCGCGGATGCCGCCGATGCCGCGGCCGAGATAGTAGAAGTCGGCTTTGCGCTCGAGCACGCCGCGATGCACGACGGGGGTGCCGCGGCAGAGGGCGCGATCGAAGGCGAGGCTGTCGTTGGCACCGTCGCCGAGCATGAGGGCATCGTCGGCTGCGTGGGCGGTGAGCCAGTCGGCTTTGGCTTGCGGCGTGAGATCGCCGAGCGCGTGGGCGGCGGGCAGCGCGAGGCCGGCGGCGAGCGCGGAGACTTTTTCGCCGCTGTCGCCGCTCAAAATGTGGATCGAGTAACCGGCGGCGGTGAGTGCGGCGATCTCGGCGCGGGCATCGGCGCGGGGCATATCGGCGAAACGGAAGCGGGCGATCTCCACGCCGGCGCGGGCAAATACGGCGCCTTCGCCCGTCGGGCCGGCGTCGCGCCAGCCCGCGCGGCCGAGGGACCAGTCGCCTAGCTCGACGCCGAAACCGACGGTCTCGCGGACTTCGCCTAGGACGGTTTCGCCGGTGCCCTCGGCGAGCAGGCGCTCGCAGAGGCACTGGCTGACGGGGTGGGGATTGTCGCGGACGAGCGCGAGCAGCGCGGCGCGGGCGGCGGGCTCAAGGGCGGCGAGCTCCTCGGGGTTCAGCAGCACAGGCGTCTCAAGGGTGAGCGTGCCGGTTTTGTCGAAGACGATTTTGCGGGTGCGGGCGAGGCGCGTCCAGATGTCACCCTCGCGCACGAAGACGCCGCGTTTACGCAGGCCCACGGTGGCGAGTTCGTCGGCCAACGGAAAGGCGAGACCAACGGCGCAGGGGCACGAGACGACGAGGACGGCGGTGACAACGGCCCACGTGCGGGCGGCGTCGTGGGAAAACCACCACCAGCCGATGCCGGAGCCGATCGCGACGACGAAGATGCCGATGAGGTAGCCGCGGACGATTTTTTCGAGGAAGACCTGACGGTCGCCGCCGCGTTCGCCGGGCTGGAGGAGTTGAGCGAGGAGCGATTCGGACCACGGTTGCAGGGCCTCGACGCGCACTTCGTCGCGGCTCACGGCGACGGCGCCGGCGGGCACGCGTTGACCGACGCGGAAGAGGCGCGGTTCCGCCTCGCCGTTGATAGAGGCGAGGGAAAATTCGGCGCCGGCATTTTCGAGGCGCGCTTCGACGGGAATGGTCTGGCCCGAAGAGAACAGCATGATCTGGCCGGGGCGGATCTGCTCGGTCGCGATATCGCCGCCGGTGGCGAGGCGCACGCGGGGCGGCTTGGGCTGCTGGCTGAGGAGGCGGCGACGATTGCGTTCGACGGCGGCGATCTGGGCCCAGCGGCCGATGAGCATCAGGAGGATAAACGTGCCGACGAAGTCGAAGTAGACGAACCGCTCTTCGTTGGCGAACCAGCCGTAGACGGAGCCGACATAGGCTCCGACGACGCCGACGGCGATCGGCAGATCGATGTGCATGACGCCTTCGCGCAGGGCGCGGATGGCGCGGTCGAGGAAGTAGCTGCCGCCGACGAGGAAACTCAGCGTGCCGAAGGCGAGCGCGAGGAGGCCGAAGAGGCTCGCATACTGTGCGTCCGGCGCGAGGCCGAAGTAGGCCGGAAACGCGAACAGCATGATGTTCATCGCGAAGGCGCCGCAGAGGCCGATGCGCCGCACGAGTCCGCGGCTCTCGGGCTCTTCGGTGGTCTCACCGGCGGGACCGGCGAGGTAGCCGAAAGCCTGGAGCTTGCGGGCGAATTCCGCGGCGGAAAATTCGCCGCGTATCCAGCGCAGCCGCATGGTGCCGAGCTGGGCGTGGACGAAGATTTCGCGGGCGCCGGGCTGCTGGTGGAAAATTTTTTCGATCAACCAAACGCAGCCGGCGCACGAGATGCCCTGAAGGTCGAGATTGAGCTCGGGGGTGGGACGCGGTGAGGTTTCGGCTTCGGTCTGCGCGGTGGCGAGCCAACCGTAGTCGCGGGGTTGGAAAACCGCGGTGTCGGCGGGCGTGGTGATCTCGTCTTTGATGCGGTAGTAGCCGGCGAGGCCGTGCTCGTGCACGAGGCGGAAGACGTAGGAGCAGCCGGCACAGCAGAAGCCGGAGGCCTGCATGCGTGCGTCGATGAGCGCGGCGCCGCAGTGGCGGCACGTGGGCTTGGCGCGGGTGGCTCCTGGGGGTTCAGGGAGGACGGCGGTGCTCATTTTAGAAACAGATAAACGTCGAGGGGTCGGGGCCGGGGAATCCCAGCGTGCTGCGGAGGCGCCAACTGATCACGGCGGCGGTGGTGAGCGCGAGGGCGAGGCGGGCGCGGTCGAGCCAGAGCGGCGAGAGCTTTTGGCGGACCCAGTGAAATTGGCTTTGTGCGAGCCAGAGCAGCGGCACGGTGCCGAGACCGAAGGCGAGCATCACTTCGACGCCGCGAACGGCCGAGCCGGAGAGCAGGGAGAGCGCGACGAGGAAGTAAAGCGGACCGCACGGCAGCAGCGGCGTGGCGAACCCCATCGCCGCGGCGGCCTGGGTGCGGGAACGGCCGCGGAGCCAGGTTTGCAGGTGCAGCGTGACCCGGCCCAGCGCGGCGAGTTTGGGCAGGTGGCGGTCCCAGCGCAGCGCGAGGGCGATGAAAAACACCACCATCACCCACGGCAACCAACGCAGGGAGGAGCGCGAAATCCATGAGAGCGGGGCGCTGCCGAGTCCGCCGGCGAGGGCACCGAGGACGGCGTAGCTCGTGAGGCGCGCGAGGTGGTAGACGGTGCTGACGGTCTGCGCATCGGAGCGGTCGCCCTTCACGGGCATGAGCGAGCAGGCGAGCGGACCGCACATGCCGGCGCAGTGCAGACTGGTGACGAGGCCGGCGACGAAGGCGGCCGAAGGAGAATTGACGGCGGCGAGCTCCATGGGACTCAGCGCGTCTTTACGAGCGGCACTTCCTGGACGGGATGGTTTTTCGCGATAACGAACCACGCGGCCCACGCGCCGAGCTGGAGGACGAACGCCGCCACGAAGAACAGCCAGAGCTTACTCTTTTTTTCCGGGGGCATGTTCGGGTTTTCCGGAGGCTTTTTCGGCGTCGAGCTCGCGGAGGAGACGGGCCTCGGGGCCGAGGAACTCGACTTTCCGTTCGAGCTGGAAGCTATGTTTGTCGTCTTCGATGTGGACCGTGAAATTGAAGGGGCCCTGGTATTCGTGGCGCAGCTGTTGCAGGATCAGCGGGGCGGTGACTTCGCCGAGCGCGGGCACTTCGATGGGGCCCGAGAAGCCGGACTGACGGAGGTGGTCGGGCTCGTTTTTCAGGTCGAGAACGAAGCGGGTGGGGGTGTTGCGCTTGTTCACGAGGCGGACGAGGAATTGGTTCCGGATGTGCTCGCCGTCAATGATGTAGGGGGCGCCGACCATGCGCGTGACACCGATGTTGGCGGGCTTGATGGTGGAGATGGCCCAAGACGCGACACTGGCGCCGACGAGCAGGAGGAAGAGGTAGAGGAGTGTGCGCGGGCGGACCCAGCGGGTGGGTTTCTTCAACAGGCCGTTTTGTGAGTCGTAGCGGATGAGGCCGCGCGGCTTGTTGAGGCGGGTCATCACATCGTCGCAGGCGTCGATGCACGCGGTGCAGGCAACGCACTCGAGTTGGAGACCCTGGCGGATATCGATGCCGGTGGGGCAGACCTGCACGCATTTATTGCAGGCGATACAATCGCCGGCGCCGGCGGTGCCGACTTTGCCGCGGGGTTCGCCGCGGAGGGCGTCGTAACCGATGGTGACGGTGTTGTCGTCGTTGAGCGCAGACTGGATGCGACCGTAGGGGCAGATGACGATGCAGACCTGTTCGCGGAACCAGCAGAAGATGAAGTAGGTGAGGCCGGTGTAGGCCATCATGAACACGAATGCGCTCCAGTGTTCGGAGGGAGCGTGGCGGACCATGTCCCAGACCTCCGGGAGCGAGACGAAGTAGGCGAGAAACAGGTGGGTCAGGATCGCAGAGGTCAGGATATAGGCAGCGTGCTTGGTGACGCGTTTGGCGATCTTGCCGGCGGTGAGGGGCGCGGCATCGAGAGCTCGGCGGGCGACGGCATCGCCTTCGATCCAAACCTCGATGCGGCGGAAGACGTGCTCAAGAAAGACGGTCTGCGGGCAGGCCCAGCCGCACCAGACGCGGCCGAGGAGCGAGGTGATGAAGAAGAGCGAAAAACCGAGTCCCGTGATAACGAAGAAGAGCAGCCACATGTCCTGCGCGGCGAAGGTGAGGCCGAACAGGTGGAAGCGGCGCTCCGCCACATCGAGAAAGATCGCGGGGTAGCCGTTGATCTTGATCCAGGGGAGCGAGAGATAGAACGCGATCAGTCCATAGGCGACGATCCGGCGGGCGAGGGTGAATCGCCCGCGCGTATCGGCGGGAAACATGAACGGTCGGGAGCCATCCTCACGGATGGTAGTGACGGAGTCGCGATTGGGACGCGGAGCTTGAGCGGGAACGGCCATGGGAAAAGACCGCCCGGCGCTGAGGTGGGCGCAAGACGGTTAGGTTATTTCTGCGGAGTGGGGGCCGCAGGGGTTTCGATTTCGATCGGTTCGCCTTCCTTATGTTTGCTGAGGATGTAGGCGACAGTCTCAGAGATCTTCTTGGCGCCGAGGACGGGGCCCCAGGTGGGCATGCCCTTCACGAGGACGCCTTTGTTGATGAGTTCGTAGATTTCGACGGGTTTGCCGCCGTGAACCCACTTGGTGTCGGTGAGATCGGGGCCGATGGCGGCAGGGCTTTCGCCTTTGCCGCGCATGCTGGCGAGGTGGCAGGCGACGCAGTTGGCATCGAAGGTGGCTTTGCCGGCGGCGACGAAGTCGGCGTTGCGGCTCATCTTCCAGAGGCTGACGTTGTCGATGGCTGGGGCGGCCGCGAGTTTGGCGGCCTCGACCTTCGAGATTTCCTGTTCGACGTGTTGCGCACCGGTGAGGCCGACGCGGAACCATTCGTAGTAGGCCCAGTAGCCAACCCAGAAGACGATGCTCGCGTAGAGCGTCATCAACCACCAGTTCGGGAGGCGCTTGTCGTATTCTTGGATACCGTCGAAGGAATGGGGACGGATCGGATCTTCGTGCGGCGTGTTAGGCGTCGGTGTCATGGCGGGCGGCAGGTGTTTCGGGGGCGAAGGGGAGGTTTTCGAAGCGGGTGAGTTGCGGAGTCTTCATGCGCAGGGCGCGCCAGGCGATGGAGACGAAGATCGTCACCGCGGTGATGAAGGCCACGAGGGTGAAGATCGCGGCCGAGTCTTCGAGGATGAGTCGTTTGAACATGTGGAGATCGGTGGTGGAGGACGGGCGCTTACTGGGCTCCGGCGGTCTTGGGCGCCGGGGTGGCCTCATAGCGGCCGAGTTGCTGGAGGTAGGCGATGAGCGCGATGATTTCCTTGTCGGGAGCGACGAGGGAGCCGGCGGTCTTGAGGTCGGCGGCGATGGCCTTGGCCTGCTTGTCGACATTCGCGGCGATCTGCTCGGGGGTCCAGTTCGGGTAGGGGACGCCGAGGGTGCGCTGCACGGAGATCTTGGTGGCGAGGGTGGAGGTATCGAGCTGTTTGGAGATCAGCCAGGGGAACGACGGCATGTTCGAACCGACGGAGATCGAGCGCGGGTCTTCCATGTGACGGACGTGCCAGACGTTCGGATACTTGCCGCCGACGCGGGCAAGGTCGGGACCGTTGCGCTTGGAACCCCATTGATACGGGTGGTCGTAAATGGACTCGCCGAGGCGGGAATAATCGCCGTAGCGGAGGACATCGGGAACCAGGGTGCGGATCATCTGCGAGTGGCAGAGGTAGCAGCCGTCGCGGACGTAGAGGTCGCGGCCCGCGAGCTCGAGGGGCGTGTAGGGGATCTGTTTGCGGTCTTCGTTGCTGGTGGCGTTGTGGGCGATGACGGTCGGGATAATCTGGATCATGCCGCCGGCGATGATGGCGAGAAAGACCAACACCGTAAACGGCATCGAGTTGATGAGGAGACGGTCATACCAATCGCCCCAGGCTTTGCCGCGGGATTCATAGTGGGCGTAGGCGAGCACGCAGCAAATAATGCCGCCGACGAGGCCGGCGATACTGACGAAGTTGCCGCCGAACATCCAGGCGCAGGCGAAGGCCCCGCCGAACAGGCAGAAGAGCACGGGGGGATTGAGAAATGCGCCGAGCAGGCCCATCGCTTTGGCGGGTTGGCCGTGGACGGGTTCTTCATCGAAGACCTCGATGGAGCCGTTGACGGTCACGGCGCCGCGGAGGGTCTGCCTGACATTGTAGGCCATCAGGAGCCAGCCGGCGAAATACAGGAAACCGCCGATGACGCGCATCAGCATCAGGGGCCGGATGGTGTTGAGGGTGTCGAGGAAGTTGGGATACGCGAGGACGGTGCCGTTGTCGGTGGTGGCGTTGAGCATGAGGCCCTGCGTGATACCGCTGACCCACATGGCGGCGACGTAGAGGAGGATGCCGACGGTCCCGATCCAGAAGTGGAGATTGGCGAGAGGGACGGAGTGGAGGGGCTTGTTCCACAGGCGGGGCAGCATCCAGTAGATCATACCGGCGGTCATGAAGCCGTTCCAACCGAGGGCGCCGGCGTGCACGTGGCCGATGATCCAGTCGGTGTAGTGGCCAAGGGCGCTGACGGACTTGATCGAGAGGAGCGGTCCTTCGAAGGTCGACATGCCGTAGAAAGTCACGGCGGCGGCGAAGAACTTGAGGACGGGGTCGGTGCGGAGCTTGTGCCACGCGCCGCGGAGGGTGAGGAGGCCGTTCAACATGCCGCCCCAGGACGGAGCCCAGAGCATGAGGGAGAACGTCATGCCGAGTGTTTGGAGCCATTCGGGCAGCGCGGTGTTGAGAAGGTGGTGAGGGCCGGCCCAGATGTAGAGGAAGACAAGCGACCAGAAATGGATGACCGAGAGGCGGTAGGAATAAACGGGACGTTCGGCGGCCTTCGGCAGGAAGTAATACATGATACCGAGGATTGGCGTGGTGAGGAAGAACGCCACGGCGTTGTGCCCATACCACCATTGCACGAGACCGTCCTGCACACCGGCGAAGATCGGGTAGCTGTGCGAAATGCTCGTCGGAATCGAAAGGTGATTCACGATGTAAAGCACGGCGATCGTGATGATCGTCGAGATGTAGAACCAGATCGCGACGTAGAGACTCGGCTCACGGCGGCGGGCAAGCGTCCAGAAGAAGTTAACGGCAAAAACGACCCAGATCAGCGCGACGGCGATGTTGATGGGCCAGATGAGTTCGGCGTATTCTTTGCCGCGGGTGAAACCGAACGGCAGCGTGAGCGCGGCCGAGAGGATGATCGCCTGCCAGCCCCAGAAGTGGAGCGCGGAGAGGAAATCGCTGGCCATGCGGGCCTTCACGAGGCGCTGTGTGGAATAGTAGATGCCGGCAAACATCATATTGCCGACAAGGGCGAAGATGACGGCGTTGGTGTGCAGCGGGCGGAGGCGCGACCACGTCAGCCAAGACGTGTCGAAGTTAAGCTGCCAAAAGTTGAGCTGTGCCGCGATGAGCACGCCGACCAACATGCCCACGGCGCCCCAGATGAGGGACGCGAGCATGAATTGCCGGACAACTTTGTCGTTATACTCGATGGTTATTTTGCGATCAGACATGGAGGTGGAGTTGGAAGGAGGATCGGGCGGATCAAACGGTCTCTTGGCGCTTTACACAGCCGGCACACGGAGGGCGGGCGCCGCTGCGGCAGCCGCACCCGTCATGGTCGTCCTCGGCATGGTCGGTCGAGTGAACCGGCGCATGGGAAGGCGTGGCGAGCAGCGGGGTTTCGTCGGACAGGGGCATCAGTGAATCGCGCTCAGCGCTGCTGAGGCGTCCGCGGGCGTGCTCGCGGATGAAGAAAACGATGAAGGTGAAAACCAGACAGAGGCTGATGGTGAGGGTGAGTGGAACGATGGCCATGGGAGGTGGGGGGAAAGTAACAGGCGGCGAACGGGCTTACCGGCCCGTCGGCGCAACGGTTTGGGGAACAGCGGCGGCCGAGGCCTCCGCGTGGGGTTTGGTCCGACTGGGCGCGCGCCCGTGGTGGTGCCGGAGGAGTTCCTTCGCGGCGAACCAGTTGGCACTTTCGACGCCCTGCAAGCAGCCGCCTTCGATCCAAAGCCGGTAGGCGACTTTTTGAATCTCCGCCTCGGACGGCTCGTGGAGCGTCGAAACAGATGTGGTGTGGATGTTCATGGCAGTGCGGATGTCCGGGGAACTATAAGCTGTATTTCCGGGGCACTCTCCGCACGGGTTGTCCAGAGCTATGCATATTTTGTGTCTCCGGGGGCCGTTTGGCCAAGAGATGCGCAAGCAACACGGAGCCGTGGCGGTGCCCCGGTCGTCACGCGGGTGCCTCCCTCGTAACGGGATGCAAAAATGGCCATCGGGTGAAACCGCGCGCAGGCGGTCCGAGTCGACGGCGCGGTCAGTGCCTTGGGGGCGAGCTTACACCTTCGCGCTATTGTCGCACTTAAAGTGGACTTGGGAACGGCGGAGGGCGTGGGCGCGTTGCGCGGACGTTTGTGCGGGATCGCGGGGCTTGATCAGGAAGCGGCGCTGCTCGGCCGCCTCGTCGGCTGCGGCGGCCGCTGCAAAGCACAAGAGCGTCTCGGCCTGGCCTTCGAGGCGGCTGGCGGGGAAGGTGGTGTGCGCGGCGAGCCAGCGCACGGTGTCGCGCAGAGGGTCGGCAGAGGTGGCGGTCGCGGGATTCATTGCGGGGAGAGTGCAGCGGTCCACGCGGTCTCGTCAAACCCCACGAGAGCCACGCCGGGGCCGATCGCGAAGGGGCGTTTCACCAGGTTGCCGTTGGCGGCGAGCAGGGCGACGGCGGCGGCTTCGGAAAGCGCGGGAAGGCGCTCGCCGAGCTTT
>CALRZR010000055.1:0-34708 GCA_943372705.1 Opitutus sp. GAS368
CGCGATCCGCAGTCGGAGACCTACACGAATACGACCACGGCCAATATCAATATACTCGCCGGCGCGGGTGGCGTCACGACGCCCGTTCGTCCGGGCGAGACGGTTACGGTGCCCGGTCGCATCCGCTACATCACTGATTCGGCCGTGAACCTCGCGCAACAGATGGTGCGCTACTACGACTACGGGTTGCGCTATCGCGTGCGCACCCGCGAATACGGGCAGTTCAATCTCACGAGCACTTGGACCTACATGGGGTTCTACGCATCGCGCCGTTTCGCGAACGACGCCGTGGTAAGCAGCGTGGGCCGCAGTCTGCCCCGTTACCGCAGCCAGTCGTCGATCGCGTGGCAGCGCAAAACCTGGGGCGCCAATCTCGGCATGAACTACATCCATCGCTATCGTGATCTGCGGCGAGACGGTTGGGAGGTCGGTCGATTCTATACGTTTTCCGGTTCGCTCAGCTATGCGTTCGACAAGAAATCCAAACTGGGCGACATGCGCGTCACGTTCGGGCTCGAAAACATTCTCGATCGCGATCCCCCGCTCGACAACACGAACGTCGGCTACAATCAGGGGCTCATCGGCCGCCCGGGCGGCCGGTTTGGCTACCTGAGTGTGCGCCGATCGTTTTGACCGACGTGGCGCTTGCAGCCGGAGGAAATTCGGCTGCGCTCCTGCCCGTGCAGTCGATCCGCCACATCTTTGTTTCCGCCGGTCATAATTTTTTCGGCCGGCACGGCCAGCCGGCCGGAACTCATCCCGCGCACGACGTGCCGGTCGTGCAGTGCCGCGCCGGATACGGGCTCGTGGGCGATCGGTTTTACGGCTATCGCCCGGGCTACAAGGCGCAGGTGACATTCTTCCGTTGGGAAACCGTGCTCGCGGCCCGCGAAAAATTTGGAGTCGCTGCGCTCTCGCCTGCGGTGTTTCGGCGCAACGTGATCACGGAGGGGCTCGATCTCGATGCCCTGCTTGAGCGCCGCTTCACGCTCGGCGGCGTCGAGTTCGAAGGCACGGGCGAGGCGCGGCCCTGCCACTGGATGAATGCCGTCGTTGCGCCCGGCGCGGAGGATTGGCTCATGGGGCGCGGCGGTTTGCGTGCGAAGGTCCTGAGCGATGGTCCGCTCGCCGTGGGTCCGGTGGAGTTATGGCTTGCGCAGGAAGTCGCGTAGCCAAACCAGCCCGCCCGCCTCGTCTCGAAATGCGCCGTCGAGCTGCGCTTCGAAGGCCGCGTCGAGCACGCGTTTGAAATCCGGCCCTGGCGTGCGGCCGAGCGGGAGCAGATGACGCCCCAGGACGATCGGTTTCGGCGCTAGATTCTCGAACTCCAGCGCCGTGGCACATCGCAACAGCTCGTTGATTCGCGCTTCGGTCGCCGGTGTGTGCAGTGGAGGGCGGCCCCGGCTGTCGGCGCGCATCACGATCACGAGCTCGGCGATGCTCGCGGGCGCGAGACGTTTCGCGAGCCGGCGCACGGCCGTATCCGAAAACGGCCCGCCACCGTTGTCGTGGGCGTGGTGATTTTCCACGAGGGTTCGCACGGGCGGATCGCAGGCGAGGGGAGCGCCGATTCGCCGCAGAAACGTCCCCGACAGCGGCCCGCTCTCGGCGGCATGGCCCGGACTGCGCCAACGCATCGCGCCGTTTTTCTCCGCCAACACCGTCACCTTCGGTTTGCCGAAATCGTGGGCGAGCACGGCAAACATGAGCATCGGCCGCTGCGTGGACACTCTCCACTCCTCCATCGCCACGAGTGCGTCGAGGCAGTGTTGCGTGTGGGTAAACACGTCGCCCTCGGGGTGCCAAGCGGGGTCTTGTTGCGTGCCGCGCAGCGCGGCGATCTCCGGAAAATGCCGCAGCCAACCGGTCTCCTCCAGCACCGCGAGCCCGCGACTCGGCCGCGCGGCCTTCGTAGCCCATTTTTCCCACTCGCCCCACACGCGCTCCAGCGGCAGCTCGGAAAACGTTTCCGCGATGCTCCGGCTCAGCGCGGCGGTTTCCGGCGCGAGGCTGAAATCGAACCGCGCCGCGAGCTGCATCGCCCGCAGCACGCGCAGCGGATCTTCGCTGAAGGCTGCGCTGGTGTGGCGCAGCACGCGGGCTTCCAGATCCCGGCGGCCTCCGTGCGGATCGATCAACTCGCCGGAAAATGGATCGCACGCGATCGCGTTGACCGTGAAATCCCGTCGCGCCGCGGCTTCCGCGTCGTTCAGCGCCGGATCGGGCGCCACCGCAAAGCCGCGGTGTCCGGAACCGGTCTTCGACTCCCGGCGCGGCAATGAAAAATCATATTCCTCTCCGGTGGCGCGGCTGCGGACTTTGATCACGCCAAAGCTCCGTCCGACCACATCGGTGGCTCCGAACGGCTCCAGCGTCCGCCTCAGCGTTTCGAAATCCGCGCCGCCCACTTCGAGATCGAAGTCTTTCGGCGCGAGCCCGAGCAGCCAGTCGCGCACCCCGCCGCCCACGAGCCGCGGCCGCCCCACGCGGCGCACGGCGTCGAGCATGGCCCGCAGATCGGCGGGCAGAGCCAGCTCAGCCCGCGGTGTCATTCTTCCTTGGCGAGCGCGGTCGCGACGACAAAGAGCCAGCCGACGACAAAGGACGACCCGCCGGTCGGCGGCACCGCGATTTTAAACCACGTCGGGGCGTCCGTCGTAACCGACATCACATAGAGCGATCCCGAGAAGAGAATGATTCCGGCGGTCCAGAACCGGGCCGCCCACAGCATGCGGCGTGCGGCGGCCCCGCTGGCGGAGCGCAGCCAGATCGCCGCGGCAAACAGCGCGACCGTGTGCACGAGTTGGTAGAAAACGGCAGTTTCCCAACGCGCCCGCGTGCCCATCTCCGTTAGGGCTGCGCGCAGGGCGTGGGCGCCGAACGCACCGAGGCCGACGCCGATGGCGCCAAAAATGCCGGCAGCCAGCAGCGGAAAACGGGAAGAGTTCGTCATTTCTCCACGCTTGCACAAAGAAAACGGGAAACAAGCGTGATGGCGGCCCTCGTCGCCACCTCCGGCGGCTCGTCCGGGCAACGAGTTATTCACAACCCAGAAAGAGGGGTTGACACTCACTTTGTAAACCTCACCTTTTGGCCTCTTTTCTCATGAAAACGTTCCTCGCCAAGAATGAGACCGTGCAACCCAAGTGGCATCTGATCGATGCTGAGGGTGTTGTGCTCGGCCGTCTCGCTGTCAAAGCCGCCAACATCATCCGTGGTCGTCACAAGGCTTCCTACACCCCCACCGTTGATAACGGTGATTTCGTGGTGATCATTAATGCCGAGAAGGTCGCCCTCACCGGTAAGAAGGAAGTGCAGAACGAGTATATGTTCTTCTCCGGTTTCGTCGGTGGCGAGAGCTACCGCAAACTCTCCGAGCAGCGCGAGCGCCACCCCGAGTTCATCATCGAGCACGCCGTCAAAGGCATGCTGCCGAAGAACCGGATCGCCGCCAAGATGCTCACCAAGCTCCGCGTCTTTGCCGGCCCGAAGCACACGCACGAGGCTAACAACCCGGTCAAGATCGCCGTCTAATTTCCCAGTCTAGAACATGAGCACCACCGCCCCCGCCAACGTCTTCCTCGGCACCGGCCGCCGTAAAACCTCGACCGCGCGCATCCGCATCACCGAAGGCACCGGTAAACTGACCGTTAACGGCCGCACCTTCGACAGCTACTTCTCCCACGAGAATTTCTCCAAGCAGGCCTACGCCCCGCTCCTCACGGTCGACCTTCGCGAGAAGATCGACGTGACCGCCAACGTTTCTGGTGGCGGCGTCGCCGGCCAAGCCGGTGCGGTTGCCCACGGCATCGCCCGCGCTCTCCAGAAGATGAACGCCGAGCTCCGTCCCGCCCTCAAGAAGGCCGGTCACATCAAGCGCGATCCCCGCGCCAAGGAGCGTAAGAAGCCCGGTCAACCCGGCGCGCGCGCCCGGTTCCAGTTCTCGAAGCGCTGAGTTTGCTTCCGGTGTCGCCACCGGAATCTGTCACGCTGCTCAAAACCCTGTTTTCTCGAACCGCCCGCCTTACCGCGGGCGGTTCTTTCTTTTTTGGACCAAACCCTCGCTGCTCGCAGACCCGTTCCTGTTGCGACCGCCGGCCTTGGAACGCGTCACCCAATTCAGAGTGGCGAACTGGAACGTGACCTGCTTATTGGCGCCCTGTGATGAAGCTCAACTCTTCCCGATCCCACCTTTCCGCCGCCGCTTTTTTGGCCACTGCATCGTTTGCGCAGGCTCATCCCGGGCACGACGGTCACGATTTTACGTGGGATTTCAGTCACCTCGCCGCTTACCCTGATGCCACCATTTTGTGTCTTGGCGTGCTCGGTGCGCTGGTGTGGGGCATTTGGAAAGTGGCGGCAGCGGCACCGGCAGAACCGAAACAGGTGCCCGCGCGGGCCGAAGATCCGCGCCGCGAAACGTGATTCGCTACAGTTTGCGCGGGTCGCAGCGGAGTTTCGGGAAATAAGTTGCTAGGATCTCGCGCACGTCGCGCCACGCTTTTCGCAGCCGAACTCCGTCGCATGCGACGAGTTTGATGCTCCATCCGCCCCTTCGCAAGGCGCTGACGCCCAGCCAGAGGCCCTCGCCGTGTAGCTCGCTCACGGCCGCACGCCAGTCGTTGTCGGTCGGACGCTCGCCCGCAATCAGCACGGCATTGCCGAAACACGCTCCGGGTCCCGAGCCGGCCAACGCCGCCAGCGCTCGCAGGCTCTCGCCGGTTTGCTCGAAACGCTCCCGTAGCACGAGTTCCCCGCCGAGTCGCACGTTCGTTTCCAGACAAAGGTTGCTCCATTCCCAAGCTTCGCCGTGGGCCACCCGCCCGGGCATCAGCAGATCCACGAGGAACGCCTCGCCCCCCGCTGCGATCTCAATCTCGGTCGTCTGCCGGTAGCTGCATCCGCGGTGCGGCACCAGCGGTTCGGGCATGACTTCGAGCCACGCGCCCGCCGCCACGGTGAAACTTTGCCGGCACTCGGCCGAGCCGGCCTTCATCTTAAACACCCGGCTGGCGCTCGGCGTCGTCACGAGGAGCGCCGCGCGTTCATCGACCGCGATGTGCGACTCCAAGCGGTCCCCCGCCAAAATTCCCGCGGTGGGGTTCACGACTTGGACGAGCAGCACGCCCGCGTCGGCGTCCCAATACGGTTTGCTCAAGTGGTAGGGCGCCCGAAACGACTGCGCCGCGAGCACCGTGCGACCGTCGGCTCGCGCAGTTGCGCGCAGGGCGAGGTGTCCGGAGAACTCAGCCATGGCGCGTTGCCCGCTCCGTCAGGCTCGGCCGCCGGCGGGCTTCTGCGCGAAGAGCACCGCGTGCTCAATCCAGGCGATCACTGCGTCGAGGTTGTGCTCCCGTTTTAGGTCGCAGAACAAAAACGGCCGCGTGCCGCGCTGAATCTTCGCATCGCGATCCATGACACCAAGATCGGCGCCCACCAGTGGGGCGAGGTCGATTTTGTTGATAATCAGGAGATCGCTGAACCGGATCGCCGGTCCGCCTTTGCGCGGGATTTTGTCCCCCTCGGCGACGTCGATCACGTAGATGAACGCGTCCACGAGCTCCGGTGAAAACGTCGCCGTGAGGTTGTCGCCACCGCTCTCCACCAGCACGAGTTGGAGCCCGGGGGCGAACTTCGCCTCGAGGGCGCGACACGCCTGCTCGTTCATCGTCGTGTCGTCGCGGATTGCCGTATGTGGACAACCGCCGGTCTCGACGCCCGCGATGCGCTCCGCCGGCAATGCGCTGTGTTGGATGAGAAATTGCGCGTCTTCAGAGCAGTAAATGTCGTTCGTCACAACGGCCATTGAGTAGCGCTCGCGGAGGCGCTGACAGAGTTTGAGGCAGAGCATCGTTTTGCCGGAGCCAACCGGGCCACCGATGCCGATACGAGGAGGGCGGGTCATGGAGAGGGGAAGAGGATCGCAGGGAGCACAGACCACACCAAGGTGCGAACAAGGAAATTCTCCGTTCATGCCGCGCACGCCTCGACCAAGGACGCCTCGCTGTCGGCCCGACTTGCACGAAAGAGGGATGTCCGTGAGCGTGATTTTCTGCGGGCGGTCGTTTGCCTGCGCCGGAACCCAGCCCCATGTCGTTTCCTCGTTCTGTCTGTTTCTCCCTTCGTCGTTTCCTCTGTGCGACCGCTGTCGTCGCCGCGTCGGCTTTCGGCGCTGCTCCGGGCCGTGTTCTCGTCGAACTCTGCGAGCCGAAATCCGAAAAAATCGTGGCGACCACGTGGCCGGAGCAGACCGCGGTCACCGAAACCTTTTCCGAGGAGGTCTTCGGGTTCATGGAGCTGCCGCAGAAATACGTGTCGACCGGCATCCGGGCCGACCGCGCGTTTCCCACGCTCTTCCGCGCGACCGCCGAGGTGCGCCTCCCGGTGGGTAAACACCGCTTACTCCTCCGCTCCCGCGGCACCGCCCGTCTCCTCATCGACGGGAAAAAAATCCTCGAAACCCCGTTCGCCCAGCCCGCCGCATTCGCCGTCGGCAACGCCGGCGAGCTGCCCGTTGAGCCGCAGGAAACTTACTTGAATCTCGGTCCCGATTTCCGGTTCGCCGCTCCCGGCATCCGCGAGGAGTGGTGCGAGTTCGAATTTTCCGGCGCGCCGACGACGGTGGTGCTCGAAACCGTCCTCGGCGGCATCGAGCCGAAGAGCAAGCGGCCCTTCCGTCCCGAACTCGGCGAAACCGTCGTCGCCTACTCGCCCGCCGGCAGCACGGCGTGGTGGCTACTGTCGCCGGGTTCGCGCGCGATTCCCTACACCGACGCCGGGTGGGCCGCCTACGAGTCTGAGCGGCGGGCCCACTACGCTGCCATCAATGCCCGCGCCCGCACCGCGAAGCGTGCTGAGTCCGCGGCGTATTGGAATACGCGCCGCGCCGCCGCCAACGCGTGGCTGGCCGCGACGCCCGAGGTGGCCGTTCCTCCGTTGCGTGCCGGCTTTCCCGGCGCCAACGCGATCGATCACTTCATCGCCGACCGCATCGCCAAAGTCTCCGCCGAATATGCGCCCGCGAAAAAGGGCTCCGTGGATTTCTACCGCGACGTGAAGCCCATCCTTGAGACGCGTTGCTTCAGCTGCCACCAGGGTGCCAAAGTCAAAGGCGGTCTCCGCCTCGACAATCTCGCCTCCGCACTCAAAGGCGGCAAAGCTGACGGCCCTGCTTTCGTCGCCGGTCACCCGGAAAAGAGTCCGCTCATCGAGCGTATCACGAGCACGGATTCGGAAGAGATCATGCCGGCGAAGGGCGATCCGCTGCCGGCCAAAGAAATCGAAACCCTGAAAACGTGGATCAAAGAGGGCGCCGCCTGGCCCGCGTTTCAGGTCGCAAATTTTAACCTCACCCCGCTCAGTGACGATCTCACCTTCCTCCGTCGCGTGACGCTCGACACCGTCGGCGTCGTCCCGAGCGAACGCGAAGTGGCCGCCTTTCTCGCGCTGCCGTCCGCGTCCCGCCGCGCCGCGACCATCGATCGCTTGCTGGCCGATCCGCGTTGGGCCGACCACTGGATGCCCTACTGGCTCGATGTGCTCGCCGAGAATCCGAACCTCATCAATCCCACCCTCAACAACACCGGTCCGTTCCGCTGGTGGATCTACGAGTCGCTCCTCGACAACAAGCCGCTCGATCTCTTCGTCACCGAGCTCATCCGGCAGGAGGGCAGCGAACGCTTCGGTGGCCCCGCCGGTTTCAGCGTCGCCTCGCAAAACGATGTCCCGATGGCCGCCAAGGGCATCATCGTCAGCTCCGCGTTTCTCGGCGTGGAGATGAAGTGTGCGCGTTGCCACGACGCGCCCACCCACACGTCGAAACAAAAAGACCTCATGGAACTCGCCGCGATGCTGGGCGCGAAATCCATCAAGCTCCCCGCTTCCTCCAGCGTGATCATGGGCAATCTTCGCCTCGGTGGCCGCGAGCCTTTCATCGAGGTCACGCTCGCGCCCGGCACCACGGTCGGCCCCGCGTGGGCCTTCGCGCAATTCTGCGACGAGACCGTCGCCGCGAAGCTCGCCGAGCGGCCCGACGATACGCGCGACCGCCTCGCCGCCCTCATCACCGCGCCGCAAAACGAGCGCTTTGCCCAAGTCATGGCCAACCGCATCTGGCAGCGCTTCATGGCGCGCGGTCTCGTCGAGACGATCGGCGATTGGGAAAAGAGTCTGCCGTCCCACCCCGAGTTGCTCGCATGGCTCGGCCGCGAGTTCGTTCGCTCGGGCTACGACGCCAAAGCGGTCTCGCGCCTCGTCCTGAATTCCCACGCTTACCAGCGTGCCGCCGATCCCTCGCTCGCCGAGACCGGTCCGTTGTTCACCGCGCCTGCGCCGCGCCGCATGGCGGCCGAGCAACTCGTCGATTCGCTCTTCGCCGCCACGGGCAAACCGTTCGTCGTCGAGCCCGTCAACCTCGACCTCGACAGCGTGCGCACCATCGAAAACGCCCTCGATCTCGGCCGTGCTTCGCGTGCGTGGATGCTCGCCTCGACGTCGAACGAACGCGATCGCCCGAGCCTCATGCTGCCGCGCATCCAAGCCGTCGCCGAAGTCCTCGAAGTCTTCGGTTGGCGCGGCGCCCGCCCCGACGCCAGCAGCGGCGTGCGTGAAGTCGCCGCCAACGTTCTCCAACCCGCCCTCCTCTCCAACGGCACGATGACTACGTGGCTCACGCGCCTCAGCGACGACCACGGCCTCACGCAGCTCGCGCTCGAAAATCAGTCGCTCGACACGCTCGTCACGCGCCTCTTTGCGCGCATGTTCACGCGCCAGCCGACGCCGGCTGAGCGCCAAACCTACACCGATCTCTTGCGTCCCGGCTACGAATCGCGCCTCGCCGCCACTTCGCCCGCCGCACCTTCCTCGACGCCCCGCGTGCGCCCGAAATATGTCGCTTGGTCCAACCACATGAAGAGCGAGGCCAACACGTGGCGCCTCGAGCAGGAGGCCGCGGCCCGTCGCGGCGATCCGGCCACCGCCCGCCTCGCTGCCGATTGGCGCCGCCGCCTCGAAGACGTCACGTGGGCGCTCATCAACGCGCCCGAATGGACGCACATCCTCTGACCTCGGAACTCCCAGAAGAATTTACCCACCCCATGAATCGTCGCACGTTTCTCACTCAGGCCGCCGCACTCGCCGCCGCTTCGACTCTGCCGCGCGTTGTCGGCGCAGCCGACTCCCCGCATGGCGGCACTGTTGTTTCTGCGCCGCGCGGCAAAGCCGAACACTGCATTTTCATCTGGCTCGGCGGCGGCATGTCGCAGATCGACACCTTCGATCCCAAGAAGCGTGGCAACGCCAAGTCGAAGCCGTCCGTGCCCGGCACCGATTACGACATCATCGACACCGCCGTGCCCGGTGTTCGTTACACCGAACACCTCTCGCAGACCGCCCGCCTCGCCGAGCACGTCACCGCCGTGCGCACCGTGAACCACAAGCTCGGCATCGAGCACGCGCTCGCCACGAATTTCGTCCACACCGGCCGTCCCGTGAGCGGCAGCACGATCTATCCTTCGATGGGCTCCATCGTCGCCCACGAGCGCGGTGCGGTGAGCAGTGAGTTGCCCGCGTATTTGCTGATTGGTTACCCGAGCGTGAGCCGCGGTCCGGGTTTTCTCGGTGCGAAACACGGCTACATTTACCTCGTCGATACCGAGTCGGGCCCCGCCGGGTTTACGCCTCCCGAGGGCATCGATGCGTCTCGCGCCGCGGCCCGCCAGCGTCTCCTCGCGCCGCTGCAACAGCGCGCCGTCGACGATGTCGCGCTCGCCGACTACGCCGAGGTTCAGCGTGAGGCGCTCCGGCTCGCCGGCCCCGGCTTCATGCGACACTTCAAGCTCGGTGAGGAGCCCGCCGCGACGCGCCAGCGTTACGGCGGCGAGTTTGGCCAGCGCTGCCTGCTCGCGCGTCGCCTTGTGCAGGCCGGCGTTCGCTTCATCGAGGTCTCGCACAACTTGAATTTTATCAACGGCGCCGGTTGGGACACCCACAACGCCGGCCAGCTCAACCAGCACATTCTTATCCGCGAGCTCGACACCGCGCTCTCCGCGCTGATCTCCGATCTTCAGGAGAAACGCCTCCTCGATAAAACGCTCATCGTGATCGGCACCGAGTTCGGTCGCCCGGGCCAATTCGACGGCGGCGGCGGCCGCGGTCACCAGGCTTCGACCTTCAGCCTCGTATTGGCCGGCGGCGGTCTGCGTCATCGCGGCGCGTTTGGCGTGACCAACGAGCTCTCCGGAAAACCCGTGGAAAATCCCGTGTCCGTGCCCGATTTTCACGCTACGGTTTACGCCGCGCTTGGCATCAATCCATCAAAGGACCTCGTCAACGCGTCGCGCCCCGTGCCGATCACCGACGGCGGCAAACCCATCGCCGCGCTCTTCGGGTGAGTTTCTGCCCGTGGGAGAGGGAGAGCCGTCGGTGGTGGAGCGCGTTGACCCCAACGCGCTTTTCCGGAGTCTCGCGCACTGTGTTACCCCGTCTCCTGCGCTTCGCCGCGACTACGGCCTTGGTGCTTCTGCTCGCTATCGGCGCCGCGGCGCAGGAACGCGACCGCATGCTTACCAAGGCCATCGAGGTGCGTGCACTCTCGCCTGCCGAAGCCGAGCGCGGCCTGCTGGCGTCGCTGCGGGGTATCGTTGTTTACGTCGAAGGCACCACGGCGATTTTCGTGCAGGACGAAACGTCCACGACCTTCTTTCGTCTACGCGACGTCGATCCCGCGCGGGTGCCGAAAGTGGGCGACGAGATCGAACTCACCGGCCGCACGCGTATGGGCCTCTACTTGCCGGGCCTCGATTACTCGGAGGTCAAACACCTCGGTCGCCGGCCGCTCCCACGCGGCATTCCCGCGACCTACGACGATCTCTATTTTGGTCGCTACCACTACCAGCGTGTGGAGGTCGAAGGCGTCGTGCGCTCCGTCGCACCCGTCGATGCGCAACGCACGCTCATCCGGCTCGCCGTCGGCTCTCGCGTGGTCGATGTGCGGGTGGAAACGCCGCCTCGCGCCGACCTCGCGCTCGTCGATTGCCGCGTCCGCGTCACCGGTCTCGCCGCCGGTCTTATCAACACCCCGCGCCGACAACTCGTGCAGCCTTACGTGCGCGTCCTCGGTTGGGACGATCTCGATGTGCTCGCTCCCGCGCCTCCCGTGGTCGAGGTTCCGGCCGTCTCCGCCGAGGAACTGCTCGCGTTTCGGGTGACCGGTCACGGCGAGCGCCGCGTGCGTATTGCCGGCGTCGTTACCGCGGCGTTTTCGCCCGATCAGATTTTTCTCCGTCAGGGCGCCACCGCATTCGCCGTGCGCCTCGACCGCGCGCCGGTGTTGAATCCCGGCGATCGTGTGACCGTGGCCGGGTTTCCCGCGATGGAGCGCTACAGCGCCTCCGTCGTCGACGCCGAGCTTGTGCAACGCGAACCGGGCGACGAGCCCGTGCCGCTCGCGGTCGATTCGCTCGACGAGCTGCTCGGCAGCACCGGCGACAACCAATCCGGCCGGCACGACGGCAACCTCGTGAGTGTGCTCGTGACGTTGCGCGACGCGTTCAAGATCGAGGGCGGCACCGCGCTCCTCGTGCAGGGGCGGGATCGCACGCTGCAGGCGCGCCTCCCCGAAGGCGTCGACGTGCCGCCAATCGGTTCCCGCATGCGCATCACGGGCATTTGCCAGGTCGAGTCCGCTTTGGTCGGGCCCGGCTTTGCGAGCCGTCCCGGCATCGTGAGCCTGCGCGCCCGCTCGGGTGCCGATCTCGTCGTGCTGCAGGTGCCCTCATGGTGGACCACGCGCCGCCTCGTCGCCGGTCTTGGTTTGCTCGCCGGTGTCACGCTGCTCGCCGGCCTGTGGATTGCGGTTCTCCGACGGCAGGTCGGCCGCCAGACCGAGGCGCTTCACCGCCGGATCAAGTCCGAGGCCGCGTTGGAGGAACGTCAGCGCATCGCGCGCGAGTTTCACGATTCGTTGCAACAGGACCTGGCCGGCCTCCGCCTGCGGCTCGACGCCGTCGCCACGCGCGCCCTCGACGACAAGGGCCGCACCTTGGTCGATACTTCGCGCGGCTTGCTCGCGCGCATTCAGGTCGAGACGCACAACCTCGTTTCGGACCTGCGCGATTCCGCCGAGATTGCCGGCGATCTTGGCGCGGTCCTGCAAACGCTCGCCGAGAGCCACGCCACCGCGCCCTCGGTCACGGTGCGCACCCGCCTCGCCGCGCCGTTGCCGATGTTGCCGGCGAGCACGGTGCACCACCTCCGCATGATCGCGCGCGAATCCGTCGCCAACGCCCTGCGCCATGCCGGCGCGCGGCACGTTTCCCTCGAAGCGACGGTGCGCGACGATCGGTTGACGATGAGCATTGTCGACGACGGCGTGGGCTTCGACACCGCGGTCGCCCTGCGTGGCAAAGCCGGCCACTTCGGTTGTATCGGCATGCGCGAACGCGCCCGCAAACTCGGCGGTTCCGTCGAATGGCGCAGTGCCCCCGGTGCGGGCACGACCGTCGAAGTGACCGTGCCGTTGCGTTCCGCCGCGGAAAATCCTCCTGTCGTGTGAGCATGCCGCCTGCCTCCCCCACCGCCCCCCTTAGCGTGATGATCGTCGATGATCATTTCGTCGTGCGCAGCGGGCTCGCGGCGTCGCTCGAACTTGAGGACGACCTCAGCGTCGTCGCCGAACTCGACCGGGGCGAAGACGCCGTTGGCGCCTATCGCCAGCATCGCCCCACCGTCGTGCTCATGGATCTCCAGCTCCCCGGCATGGGGGGCGCGGCCGCGACCGCGGCCCTGCGGGCCCACGACCCGCGCGCCCGGGTGCTGATCTTTTCGACCTTTGCGCGGGACGACGAAATCCAGGCCGCGCTCGACGCCGGCGCCCTCGGCTATCTGCAAAAATCCGCCGGGCGCGCCGAGCTGATCGCCGCCATCCGCCTCGTTGCCCGCGACGGCCGTTCCCTGCCGCCCGAAGTTGCCCGCCGCCTCGCCGCGCAACGCCTCGGACCCGCCATTACGCCGCGCGAACGCGAGATTCTCGTCCTGATCGCCGCCGGTCGCGCCAACAAGGAAATCGCCGCCGAACTCGGCGTCTCCGAAGACACCGTGAAGCGCCACGTCAGCCACATTCTGGAAAAACTCGACGTCAACGACCGCGCCCAAGCCACCGCCGAAGCCATCCGCCGCGGCATCGTGAAGATGCCGGAGTAGCCCCCGCCGCACGAAAGTGTGACACCCGGGGGCGTGAAAATCCCCGGACCGCCCCGCATCACCCTCTCATCACGACCCGCACCGTGTCCCCGGTGCGGGTCCAGTTTCCCCAGTTCCCTCAGTTACCCAAATTGTCCCATGAAGTTCCCCTCCCCCTGTTGCGGAGGCTGGCTGCGCTTGCGCGTCCGGTCGCTGGTGAATTTCGGTGTGCTGTGTCTCGCCACGTTTGCCGTCACTTACGGGGCGGCTCCCGGCACGATCACTGGCCGCGTCTTTAGTCCGGCGACCGGTGAATATCTCCGCAACGCCCAGATCCGCGTCGATTCGACAGGCGAGGTCATCTCTTCCGAAGACGGCGGCACCTACCGCATTTCTCCGATTGCGTCTGGGTCGGTCACACTCGTGGTCACCTACACCGGTTTCCGTTCGGTCACCGCGACCGTCGACGTGCCGCCCGGCGGCACCGTCACGCGCGACATCGAGTTGATCAGCACGATGCAAGCCCCCGCTGCGACCGACCCGAAAGGCCCCTCTAAACTCGCCGCGTTCAAAGTCTCCACCGAGCGCGAGGGCAACGCCAAGGCCATCATGGACCAGCGCAATTCCATGAATATCACCAACACCGTCGCCTCCGACGTGTTTGGCGATGTCGCCGAGGGCAACGTCGGCGAATTTCTCAAACACATGCCCGGCGTCGAACTCGATCTCACGCAGGGCGAGGTGCGCACCATCCGCCTCCGCGGTCTCGATTCCGAATACACGCAAGTCACGCTCGACGGTGTTTCGCTCGGTAGCGCCGACGCCAACCAAGGCGCCTCCGGCAACGCCCGCGCGTTCTCCTTTGAACAGGTTTCCCTCGCGAGCATGGAGTCCATCGAGGTCTCCAAGACCATTAGCGCCGACGTCGACGCCAACGCTCCCGCCGGCACCATCAATCTGAAAACCAAGCGCGCCTTCGACCGTGCCGGCCGCCGCGTTTCCATGTCCGCCAACCTCACGGCGTTCTCCACGCGTTTCAATTTCGAGGAGTCCTACGGCCCCGACGACCGCAAGTCGCGAAAGATTCACCCGGGCGGTATTTTCGATTACTCCGATGTGTTCTTCAACAAGCGCCTCGGCATCAACCTCAACATCAGCGAGTCGATGGCCTACTCCGCCAACGCCCGCACGACGCTCACCTACAGCTACGCGCCCACTGCCGCCGACCCGCGTCCGGTTGTGCCGACGTCGTTGAATTTCCTCCACGCGCCGCGCACGAACCGCCGCTCCACGGTGAATTTCACCGCCGATTTCAAAGCCTCCCAGCGCCTCGTCCTCTCGCTCACGCTCCTCTACAATTACGCCGATCTGAACAACCCGCAGCGCTCGCTCACGTTCAACACCGGCGCGCGCAACACCGTCGTCGGCGCCGATCCGCTCATCAGCTTCACGACCAATTCCACCGCCGCCAACGTCGCCTCGAATCCCGCGGCCATCGTGAAACTCGGCCAGACGATGACCGCGGTCCCGAAATTCGAATACCGCCTCGGCAACTTCACGCTCGAGGGCAAGTTCGCCGGGTCCAACTCCGTCAGTTGGTATGATCCGCGCGGTCGCCGCGGTTCCATCCGCGATGCCGGCGGCCCCGCGTTTACGAACCTCACGTTCACCGCCCGTCGCTCGGCGTTCAACAGCGCGGACTGGAAGATCGTCCAGACCGGCGGCGCCGATATGGCCGACGGTGCCAACTACACCAATCCCACCATCACGATCGACGACGGCCGCTACGCGATGACCGACGTCTACAGCGGCGAACTCATCGGCACGCTCCGCACCAACAAGATTCTCCCCGTCGTTTGGAAAGCCGGCTTCAAGCGCCGCTTCGAAGTGCGCGACTTCCGCCTCGATACCGAATCCCTCCGTTTCAATCTCAACGGCGCGCCCGCCCGCGGCGCCTGGGCCGGCTACAACTCGCCCTTCGATTTCGACATGGGCGCCACCAACACCGATTCCAGCGTCCGCTCCATCGGCGGCGGCACGATCTGGACGCCCGATCTCGTTCGCCTCGGCGGTCTCTATCGCGAGCACCCCGAGCTGTTTTCGCAGACGATCACGGCGACGAATTTCTACAACGCCTTCATCGGCAACCGCCGCAACTACGAGGAGACGATCGACGCCGGTTTTCTGATGGGCACGACCACCATCGGCCGCCTCATCGTCCGCGCGGGCGTTCGCCGCGAAGACACCAACAGCGATTCGTTGGAATTCGATCCGCGCACGCCCGCTGAAGTTGTCCGCGCCGGTTTCGCTGAGACCAACGGCCGCGCGACCACGATTGACGGCCTTAAGTATCAGTATTTCTCCAAGCCCAAGGTCCACCGCGTCGGTAGCTACAATAACTATTTCCCGAGCGCTTCGGTGAAATACAAGATCACGCAGAACTTCGATGCCCAGTTCGGTTTCAGTTCCACGATTCGCCGGCCCACGTTCCGCGACATTGCCGGCGTGTGGGACATCAACGACGACGCTCTCACCGTGCGCACGCCGAATCCCTCGCTGAACCCCGAGACCTCGCGCAATTTCGCCGCGCGCCTCGCGTATTACTTTGAGCCCGTCGGCATCATCGCCGCGAACGTTTACCAAAACAACGTGAAGGGCCTCTTCATATCGAACACCCTCACCGCACAGGAATTCGGCTACAACGGTGAGGTCGACCTCTCCAACTACCAGTTCATCACCACGACCTCCAGCAACCGCGACGTCACCGTGCGCGGCATGGAGCTCGAATACAGCCAGAGCCTCTCCTTCCTGCCGGACGCCTTCCGGGGTCTCAACGTCCGCGCCAGCTACACCCGCAGCTATGCCAGCATCCCGAAGGTTAACATGGTGCCGCACTCCATCAACGCCGGCCTCAGCTACGCGTATCGGAAATTCAACGTCTACACTAACCTCAACTGGCGCGACAACTACCCCACCACCATCACAGGCAATCCGCGCTTCTACCGCCACCGCTCCAATCTCGACATCGGCGGCGGCTACCGGATCAGCGATCGGATGAATTTCTTCTTCTCCGCCCGCAATATTTTCAACGAGCCCTACCTCATCATGGAGCAGGTCGGTTCCAATGCGCCCGTCGTTCAGTTCTACGAGGTCAACGGCATCAACTGGACCTTCGGTATCAAACACATGTTTTAAACGTAGGGCGGACTTCAGTCCGCCCTTTTTCATTCCCGTCGCCCCTTCCCGTGTCGTCCTCCCCTGCCACCGTCCCCGCCCGGCTTCCCGTAGCCGCGCCTGTTAAGGCGCGGTCTCCCCTCCCGACCGCTCGCTCCACTTTCACTTCAACTTTCAACTTCCTACTGGCCGGCGCGGCAGCGGCGGCCTCCGCTTTCGCCGCCGCCCCTGTCGCCCGGTGGGATTTCGGCGAGGAAGACATCTCGCGCGTCGTCGCCGTCGGCTCCATTGAGCGCGAAGTCCCCGGCCCGCGTCCTCCGGAGTTTCCCGACTTCGAATCCTCCAACACCGCCGCGCGCTTTGATGGCAAGGGGTCTTACTACACATTTGCCGACCCCGGCCCCGCGAGCCCTGTCGATTTTACCAATGGCGACGCGATCACGCTCGAAGCCTGGGTGAAACTCGACCCCGCCAAATCCGCCGAAAATGTTTACATCATCGGCAAGGGCCGCACCGGCGCCGAGGGCTTCGCCGCCGACAACCAGAATTGGGCGCTGCGCCTCCGCACCATCGCTGGCCAGCATTGCGTGAGCTTTCTCTTCGCCACGCCGAAAACCGCCGCGGCGAACTCCGCCCCCACTGCGTCCGCGAAGCGCGATGGCCACTGGCACCGGTGGACCACCAAGACCGGCTTCGCCCCCAACACCGGCTGGCACCACATCGCCGTCACGTATCGTTTCGGTGACCCCGCCACGATTCGCGGCTGGATCGACGGCCAGTCTTTGCCCGGCGCGTGGGACATGGGTGGCGCCACCTCCGCCGCGCCGGTCGTCGACGACGATGCCGTTTGGATTGGCTCTTCGATGAAGGGCGCTGCCAGCGCGAGCTTCCGCGGCAGCCTGGATTCCGTCGCGATCCACCGCGAAATCGTCTCCGACACCGAACTCAAAGCCCGCTTCCGCCGCAAGGGCGGCCCCGTCGTGGCCAAAGCCGCTCCCGCCGTCATGCCCGAGGTCGGCGCTCTGCCCGGCGGTCTTGTGCAGATGACCTTTCACGAGGGCATGCCCGCGCACGACCGTTGGCTCAATGAGGGTGAGAAACTTCCTCGCGAAACCACGCGCTGGGCCGCCGCCGATTTCCTCCTGCCGCGCCTGCCGCTGCGTTACGAAGAGTGGGGCATCCGCGCCAGTTGGAAACCTCCCGTGCTCGCCCGCCTCGCCGCCGATGTCGCGTTGCCTCCCGGCCAGCACCGCGTGGTCCTCCGCGCGCGCGGCCTCACGCGCCTCTGGGTTGACGGTGCGCTCGTCGCGACCACCAAAGCCCATCGCGGCAACTCCGGTGGCCACGAGCCGATGACCCCCGTCGCCACACCTCCGCTGCCGGGCCTCCGTCCCGCGCCGTTTGGCCTGCAGGAAGTCTTCGGCAAAATCACCGTCGCGACCGGAGCCAAGCCTCGCGTCGTCGTCGAAACTCTCATCGGCGGCCGCACCTACCGCCCCGAGCCCGGCGAACTCACTGTCGCCGTCGAGACCGCCGATGGTCGTTCGTTTTCCCTCCTCCAGGCTGCCGGCGCGCAAACCGAACCGGTTCCGCTCACCGACACCGCCGTCACCGCCGCGCTCGCTGCCGCGGAACAATCGCTCGCCGCGCTCGACGACCAAACCCGCCGCGCCGCCGCCACGAGCCAGGACGCCTTCTGGAAAAACCGCCACGCCCTCGCCCGCACGTGGGTTGAGGCTCATCCCGCGCCGGTCCCGCCTGCGAAAGCCGGCCACCCCATCGACGCGTTTCTCCAGCACAAAATCCAAGTTGCCCTTGCCGCGGCCGCCCAAGCCCCTGTCGCCGAATCGCGCGAGTTCCACGCGGACATCTTGCCCATCCTCAAAAGCGAGTGCTTCCGCTGCCACGGCGAAAAAGAAAAGGGCGGTCTCAAACTCAACTCTCTCGCCGCCGCGCTCAAGGGCGGCGAATCCGGCGCGCCCGCCGTCGTCCCCGGCAAACCCGCCGCGAGCGAACTGCTCAAACGCCTTCGCAGCACCGATGACGACGAGCGTATGCCGCCCACCGGTGATCGCCTGAAGCCCGCGCAAATCGCCGCGCTCGAAAAATGGATCGCCGCCGGCGCCAAGTGGCCCGCGCCGCCCATCACGCCCGCGTCCGTCGCGCGCTCGCCCGTGATTGGCGACGCCGCGTTTCTCCGCCGCGTGTATTTTGATACGGTCGGCGTCCCGCCCACCGAAGCCGAGGCCCGCGCCTTTCTCGCCGACACATCCTCCGACAAACGCGCGCGGCTCGCCGACCGCCTGCTCGCCGATCCGCGCTACGCCGACCACTGGGTGAGTTATTGGCAGGACGTGCTCGCGGAAAATCCGAGCATGTTGAAGCCGAGCCTGAACAACACCGGCCCGTTCCGCTTCTTCCTCCACGAGGCTCTTCGCGACGGCAAACCCCTCGATCGCCTCGTCACCGAGTTGATTCTCCTCCGCGGCAGCGAACGCGAGGGCGGCAGCGCCGGCTTCGGCCTCGCCGCCGACAACGACGCTCCTTTCGCCGCCAAGGGCCATATCGTCGCCTCCGCGTTTCTCGGCATCGAGCTGCAGTGCGCCCGTTGCCACGACTCACCCTACCACAGCACGAAACAAAAAGACCTCTACGCGCTCGCCGCCTTCTTCGAACGCAAACCCATCACCGTCCCGAAAAGCAGCACCGTGCCCGCCGCGTTTTTCGAAAGGAAAAACCGCGAGTCGATGATCAAGGTCACGCTGAAACCCCGCGAGCCCGTCGCTCCCGAGTGGCCGTTTGCCGCCGTCACCGGTGCGGCCGACGATCCTTCGCTCGATGCCCTCCTCCAATCTCCCCGCGATCCCCGCGAACGCCTCGCCGCGCTTGTCACCGCGCCGCAAAACACCCGCTTTGCCCACGTCATCGTCAATCGCCTCTGGGCCCGCCTGATCGGCGTCGGCTTCGTCGAGCCGATCCACGACTGGGAGGGTCACGCGCCCAGCCACCCCGAGCTGCTCGACTGGCTCGCCCGCGAATTCGTCGCCCACGGCTACGATGCGAAACACCTCCTGCGGCTGATCTTCACCTCTCAGGTTTACCAGCGTGCCGCCACCGGCGAAAACCGCACCGCCGCCCCCGAGCTGCGTTTCTTCGCCGCGCCGGAGCCGCGCCGTCTCGCCGCCGAACAAGTCGTCGACGGCCTCTTCGCCGCCGCCGGCCAAACGATGCAGGTCGAAGAGCTCACGCTCGACCCCGACGCCCGTCGCGGCGCTGATACGTTCGTCTCGCTCGGTTCACCGACACGCTCGTGGATGCTCTCCAGTCTCTCCAACGAGCGCGACCGCCCCAGCCTCGCGCTCCCGCGCGCGCAATCCATCGCCGATGTGCTCGAAGCCTTCGGTTGGACCGCCTCGCGCCAGAGCCCGATCAACACGCGTGAGTCCGATCCCAACGTCCTTCAGCCCGGCGTGCTCGCCAACAGCGTCGTATCCGTCTGGGCCACGCGCGCCGCGCAGGGCAGCGCCCTCGCCGAACTCGCCGTCGCCGCGCCCACACCCACCGCTCTCGTCGAAAGCGTTTTCCTGCGCTTCTACAGCCGCTACCCGACTGCGCAGGAAAGCCTCCCGCTCGTGCGTGCCCTCACCCCGGGTTTCGCCGCGCGTCTCCTCTCCGCGTCGGAAATTAAGAATCCTCCCGTTCCTCCGGCCTTGCCCACCGTCTCCTGGGGTAACCACCTCCAACCCGAAGCCAACAGCATCAAAATCGAACTCGAGCAGCGCCATCGGGCCGGCCCGCCCGGCGATCCGCGTCTCCGCCCCGAGTGGCGAGAAATCTACGAAGACCTCGTCTGGAGCGTCGTGAACACCCGCGAATTCGTCTGGTTGCCGTAAGGTAGGGCAAGGTCTCCGACCTGCCCTCCGAATTTCCAAAAAACTCCCGACCGCGGCACAAAGCCTCTCCCACTTTCCACCGTGAACCGCCGAACTTTTCTCTCCCAAACTGCCGCGCTCGCCGGCGTCTCCGCACTTCCGTCCTTCGCGCGGGCCGCGTCATCTCCCGCCAACGCCGCCGCGACCACCGCGCTCCTGAAAGGCAAAGCCGAGCACGTCATTTCCATTTGGCTCGGCGGCGGCATGGGCCAGATCGACACCTTCGATCCCAAGCGTCGCGGCGACCCGAAGAAAAAAATCCCCGGCGCCTACTACGACGCCATTCCGACCGCCGTCTCGGGCGTCAGCGTCTGCGAACACCTCGCGCTCACCGCGCCGCTGATGGACCGCGTCACCGCCGTGCGCACCGTGCACCACGACGTGATCGACGAACACGCCGCCGCCTCCAACCGCATGCACACCGGCCGCATCGTCAGCGGCACCGCCGTTTTTCCGTCGCTCGGCTCCATCGTCGCCCACGAGCGCCGCGCCGTCGCCGAAGGCGTGCCGCCCTACGTGTTGATTGGTTATCCCAATGTCTCGCGCGGTCCCGGTTTTCTCGGCGCCGCCGCCGGTTATCTTTACCTCACCGACACCAGCCAAGGCCCGGCCGGCCTCTCGCGTCCCGATGGCATCACGCCGTCCCGCCAGTCCCGCCGCGAAGCGTTCCTCGCCGACATCCGCCGTGGTTCCGCCGGCCAAGCCTCCGCCGATGCCCGCCTCACCGATTACGACGCCGCCATCGACCAAAGCCTCAAACTCAGCGGACCCGACTTCACGCGCAGCTTCCGCCTCGAAGAAGAAAAAGCCGATCTGCGCGCCCGCTACGGCGGCGAGTTCGGCCAACGCTGCCTCCTCGCCCGCCGCCTCGTCGAACGCGGCGTCCGTTTCATCGAGGTCTCGCACAACCTGAATTTCATCAACGGCGCCGGCTGGGACGTCCACAACGACGGCATTCTCAAGCAGGACGGCCTCATACGCGAACTCGACACCGCGTTCTCCACGCTCATCACCGATCTCGAATCCCGCCGCCTCCTCGACAAGACACTGATCGTGATCACGAGTGAGTTCGGCCGTCCGCCCGAGTTCGACAGCGGCGGCGGCCGCGGTCATCAGGGCACCGCGTTCACGTGCGTCCTCGCCGGCGGCGGCCTGCGTCACCGCGGCGCCTATGGCGAGACCGACGACCTCGCGCGCAAGGCCGTTTCGAATCCCGTTTCCGTCCCCGATTTCTTCGCGACCGTGCACGCGTCCCTTGGCGTTGATTACACAAAGAATCTCTACGACGGCGACCGCCCCGTCCCGATCACCGACGGCGGCCGCCCCATCGCCGCGCTGTTCAGCTGAGGCGTGAACCAACGCGCGCGGCGCGGGGATTACTTCCGGAGCTTGGCGTCGAGAAACGGCTCCAACTCGGCAGCGCCGAAGTCGGCGAGGATTTCTCCGGACCAGTCCAGCACCGGCGCCTTGGTTTGACCCGAGATGCGTTTCATCTCGGCGAACGCCGCGGCGTCGGTCGTGACGACTTTTTCGTCGTAGGCGACCGCGCGTCGCTCGAGGACCTCGCGGGCTTCTGCGCACCACGGGCAGCCGATCTTGGTATAGAAAACAGGAAGAGGTGAAGTCATGGCGCAGGGTGGCTCAGAAGGTGAGGATTTGAAAGCCGTCACGTTGCAATTCCAGCACGCTCGGCAAACCGGTGGTGCCGGGCACGGCATTCGTCGTGATGCGGGCGAGACCTTGGTCGTCCGCTCCGAACACATCCGCGCAGCCGCACGAGACGCCCACCACGGTGTCGAGCACCTGTTTGTAGAGTGCGTGGGCGGGATGGCCGGGCTGGTTCAGCGCGGCGGGCCAACGCGTGCCAGCGCCGGCGAAGATCACTTGGACGGTTTCGCCCGCCTGTTTGTAGTCGAGGGCGACGGCGAGGGCGTTGAAGACGCGACCGAGGGCTTCCTCGGTGTTGGCCTTGGGATCGGAGAGGACGAAGAGGGCGGTTTTCATGGTGGGACGAGGGTTGGTTTCTGTTCTGGTTTTGTTTTTTAAATCCGGTCGAGGGATTCGACCGGAAAGGGATTCCTTAGCTGGGAGGCGACGCGTCGCGGCCGATCCAGTAGAGCGGATAGCGGCCGGGGCGGACGATGCGGTGGTAAAGGAGTGCGACCAACACGACGCCGACCGCACCGACGAGGGTGGGCGTTACCAAGAAGCTCCAGTCGGGCTGGGTCAGGAACACGATCACCGGATTGGAGCCAGCCGGCGCGTGGACCGTGCGGCTGGCAAACATCACAATCACCGCCACGCCGAGCGCCAGGCTCAGCGCCCAGAGGTGCGGGCCGCAAACTTTGAGAAAGAGCAGGCCGATCAACGAACTCAGCACGTGGCCGGCGATCACGTTGCGGGGTTGCGAAAAGGGCGCCTCGGGCAGACCGAAAAGAAACACGCAGCTCGCGCCGAGGGAGCCGAGCAGCAGGGGCTGGCCGCTGATGTGCGCGAGCGCGCCCACGAACCCGATGGCGACGGCGGCACCGAGACCGGCGAGCGCGATGTGGCGGGCCGGAAGGCGCGGGGGCAGGGGAGCGTTTTGGCCGCGGAACGAGGCGAAGGGCGAGCGCATGGAGATGCAGGTGGCGGTTCAGGCGCGGGCGGCGGCGAGCGCGGCTTCGAGTTCGACTATGCGGTTTCGCAGCGGGGCGGCGGCGCGTTCAACTTCCTCGGCGGTGAAGCGCGGCGTGATGTATTTCGGGCAGTTCCAGTCAAAACCGGTCACGCGAATGCGGAACATCCGCTCGACGAGGCGCACCGGCACGCCCTCGGGGGCGAGTTCGGCGGCGAGCGCCGGATTTTCCTTGGCGGAAATGACCTCCGCGTGGCCGATGAGCTTCAGGCGTTCCCGGCGCGCATAATCCATGAGGAAGAGCGCGACGCGGTCATTCGCGGCAACGTTGCCGGTCGTGAGGAGCTGGCGGTTGCCCGAGAGATCAGCGAAGCCGAGGGTGTGGGCGTCGAGGAATTTCAGGAAGCCGCGCGGGCCGCCCCGGTGCTGGATGTAGGGCCAGCCGTTGGCATTGACTGAGGCCAGGTAAAAGCTGTCACGGCGGTGGATGAACACTTCCTCCTGCGCGCCCATTTCGTCGGGCCCCGGAGCCGGCGGGACTTTTTGGGACCGGCCGTAGTAGGCCTCCTGCGCGAGGAGGACATCGGGGGTGAAAGCGGTGCTGATAAATTGGTGGGCCATGGCGATGTGCAAGAATAGACAGGTCTGTCTATCGCGTTGCAAGCGCAAAATAGACAGAGCTGTCTATTTTCTTGCGAGCGGCGGTCGGCGATCCAGTGTCGCGCCATGCCCGAACCGGAAATTTCCTCCCCCAAACGCGACCATCTCATGGCCACGGCGTGGCGGCTGTTTTATCGCGATGGTTTTCGCGCGGTCGGGATCGACTTGATCCTCGCCGAGGCCGGCGTCGCGAAAATGACGCTCTACAATCACTTCGCTTCGAAGGAGGAGCTGATCGTGGCGCTGCTGGAGAAACGGGACCGCGAGCTTCGCGCATCGATTGTGGCGACGGTGGAGGCCGCGGGAAAATCGCCCACCAAGCGACTGCTCGCGGTGTTTGATTGGCTGGAGGGCTGGTTTGGCAGCGCGGATTTCAACGGGTGTGTGTTTATCCGGGCGCTCAGCGAATATCCGGAGGCTTCCCACGCGATTCATCGCACAGCGTGGAACCACAAGGTGGCGGTGAAACAAATGCTCAGCTCGCTCTGCGACGCGGCAGGGGCGAAAGATCCCGGTTCGTTGGCCGAGACCCTCAGTCTCTTGATTGATGGCGCCATTGTCGCCGCGCACGGCACGAGGGAGACCGGGTCGGCCCGCTCGGCGCGGGTGACAGCGGCGGCGCTGCTGAAACTCGCAGCCGCCTAGGGACGCACGCAGGAAAACTCGCCATCCTGATCGAGGGCGGGCTTGCCCAGCGGAAGGCGACCGGCATCGTCTGCCTACCCGCTTTCTTATGAGCACCGCTGCCGTTCCCGTTCCCTCCGCTCCGCTCACCCCGCTCCGCATCCTCGGTTGGACGCTCGTCGCTGCCGCCGGCGCCGTGTCTATCGCCATCCTCGCGTGGTCGCGTGGCGAGCCCGTCAACGCACTCTGGATGGTCGTCGCCTCGCTCTGCGTCTTCGCAATCAGCTACCGGTTTCACTCGGCGTGGCTCATGGCGAAGGTCCTCACGCTCGACGAACTCCGCGCCACGCCCGCCACCGTCAATGCCGATGGCCGCGACTTCGTGAAGACCAACAAGTGGGTCGTCTTCGGCCACCACTTCGCCGCCATCGCCGGCCCCGGCCCGCTTGTCGGTCCCGTGCTCGCCGCGCAATTCGGTTACCTGCCCGGCATGTTGTGGATGCTCGTCGGTGCAACGATGGGCGGCGCCGTGCACGACTCCGTGATTCTCTTTTGTTCCACGCGCCGTCGCGGCAAATCCCTCGGCCAAATGGTGCGCGACGAGGTCGGCCCCTTCGCTGGCAGCGTCGCTCTCGTGAGCATCGTCGCCATCATGGTGATCCTCCTCGCCGTGCTCGCGCTCGTCGTCGTGAAAGCGCTCGCCGAAAGCCCGTGGGGCCTCTTCACCATCGCCTGCACGATGCCCATCGCCGTGCTCATGGGACTCGGCATGCGCGGTGTGGGCCACAGCGGCAAAGGCCTCGCGGTCATCAGTGTCCTCGGCGTCGTCGCGCTGCTCGCTTCGGTGTGGGGCGGACAATTTCTCCACGGCACCAAACTCGAAGAATTTCTCACGCTGAACGGCACGACGATTGCCTGGTGGATCATGGGCTACGGTTTCGCCGCCTCCGTGCTCCCGGTCTGGCTGCTCCTCGCGCCGCGCGATTACCTCAGCACGTTTATGAAGATCGGCACGGTCTTCGCCCTCGGGATCGCGGTGATCGTCCTCGCGCCGACGTTGAAGATGCCCGCGCTCACCAAGTTCATCGACGGGAGCGGTCCCGTGTTCGCCGGCCCGGTGTTTCCCTTTGTCTTCATCACCATCGCCTGCGCCGCGATCTCCGGTTTCCACTCGCTCATCTCGTCGGGCACGACACCGAAGCTCCTCAGTAGTGAAAAAGACATCCGCATCGTCGGCTACGGCGCGATGGTCACCGAGATGTGCGTCGGCATCATGGCCCTGATCGCCGCCTGCGCGATGGAGCCCGGTCAGTATTTCGCGATCAACATGGCCGGCACGCCCGAAGCCGTCACCGCCAAGGTCACCGCACTCGGCTTTCCCGTCACGACGGCCGAAATGTCCGAGCTCTCGGCCAGCGTCGGCGAGAAAAACATGGTCGGCCGCACCGGCGGCGCCCCGACCTTTGCCGTCGGCATGGCGCACATGTTTGCCGGCGTCATCGGTAGCAAAGCCGCCCTCGCGCTCTGGTATCACTTTGCGATCATGTTCGAGGCGCTCTTCATCCTCACCACGATCGACGCCGGCACGCGCGTCGGCCGCTTCATCGTGCAGGACTTGCTCGGCACGTTGTGGAAGCCGCTCGCCGACACACAGTCCATCGCCGCCGGCACGCTCGCCACCGCGCTCTTCGTCGGCGCGTGGGGCTATTTCCTCTACCAGGGCGTCGTCGATCCGCTCGGCGGCATCAACTCCCTCTGGCCCATCTTCGGCATCGCCAACCAGCTCCTCGCCGTCCTCGCCCTCGCGCTCGGCACCACCGTGCTGATCAAGATGGGCCGCACGCGCTACGTGTGGGTCACGGTCGCGCCGCTCTGCTGGCTGCTCTCCGTCACGATGAGCGCCGGCCTGATGAAAATCTTCAGCCCCGCCCCCCTCGGTTTCCTCGCCCTCGCGCGCGGGGCCGAAGCCAAGATCAACGCCGGCGGCGGCACCGCCAAGGATCTGGCGACCTGGAACGCCCAGCTCTTCAACAACCGCGTCGATGCCATCGTGACCGGAGTGTTTCTCGTGCTGGTCGTGATCGTCGTGCTCGCGAGTGCCCGCGTCTGGTGGCAACTCCTCGCCGGCAAACGCACGCCCGATCTCCACGAGGAGCCCTACGTCGCCGTCTCCGGCTCGGCGAAAGCCTGAGCCGGTCACCCGCCCTGCAGCGCACCTCTCCCGTCCGCTAGCCGCCCGTGCGCAGTAGCCGCATGAGTTATCGTGCGGTGTCTGTTTCGCCCGCCAACCCCGCACGAATCTCCCGCTCGTGCCGCGTGAGGTAGTGATTCAGCCAAAACACATAGTGCTCCGGCCGCCGTGCCGCGTCCGTCTTCAGCTCGGCAAACGTCTGCAACGCGACCGCCGCCACCTCCGCCGGGTTTAGCCGCAGCTTCTCCGGCAGCGCTCCGAAGTAGACATAGACGATTTCGTTTTCCGCCAACCCGTTCGCAAACTCCGCGCGGTAGTGCGCGCGAAAGCCGAACCGCAGCCGCGCCGTCGCACCGAGTTCCTCGCCGAGCCGCCGCTCCGCCGCCTGCCGCGTGCGCTCGCCCGGTCGCGGATGACCGCAACACGAATTCGCCCACAGACCGCCCGAGTGGTATTTTTTTCGGCTGCGCTGCTGGAGCAGAATTCGTCCGTCCGCATCGACCAAAAAAACCGAAAACGCCCGGTGCAGCCGGCCCGCCGCGTGCACGGCGAGCTTCTCCCCGCGACCTACCGCGCGGTTTCGCTCGTTCACCAAAATCAATTCTTCGGTCATGGGTTGGGTTTGGGGATGACGTTTGAGAGCGCCGAACGATTCAAGCGTTCCGTGGCAAACGCCGCCGTTTGATCTCCGCCGGAGAGATGGTTTACTTTGACCTGCTTTCGCGAATGTGACTTTTCACTCCTCTCCCGCCATGGCCAAGCCGCGCTCCCCACGCCCCCCGGGTCAGTTACCCGCCCAAGCCTCGCCGCGTGCGCTCGTCGATCACGGCTTTGTTCCCGTGCGCGCCAAGCTCATCGAGGTCGCCGCCTTTCTCGACCGCGTCGAACGCTACGGCGCCGCCGATGATTTCCGCTGCGTCGCCTTGCGCACGGCCGCCAAGCTCCTCGTCGACGGCAAACCCGAGCGCGCCCGCCGCATCCTCGAACAACTGAGCGACCCGACGACACTACCCGACGAAGTCTCCACCGGCAAAGCCGCCCTGGGCGCCTGGCAGAAGCCGGCGAAGAAAAAATAACGCCACCCTTTCCCCATGCGCTACATCGAGCCCCACGGCCACATGGTCAGCCGCACGACCGACGACTATCAGGCGATGGTCACCGCCGGTTGTCAGGCCGTTTGCGAACCCGCTTTCTGGGCCGGTTACGACCGCAGCTCGGTCGACGGCTTTCGCGATTACTTCCGCCAGCTTACCGAGTATGAGCCCGCGCGCGCTGCGAAGTTTCTCCTCCCCCATTTCTCCTGGCTCTGCATCAACCCGAAGGAATCTGAAGACCTCGCCCTCGCCGCCGACGTCCTCGCGATGATTCCCGAGTTTCTCACCAAGCCCAGGGTCCTCGGCATTGGCGAAATCGGCCTCAACCGCAATACGCGCAACGAACTCAAGGTCCTCGAGCAGCACGTCGACCTCGCGGTGAAGCACGACCAGCTCATCCTCGTCCACACGCCGCACCTCGAGGACAAACTCAAAGGCACGCGCCTGATCGTCGACCTCCTCCTCGCGCATAAGGGCGTGCAGCCCGGGCGCGTGATCATCGACCACGTCGAGGAACACACGGTGCGCTACGTCCTCGACCGCGGCTTCTGGGCCGGCATCACGCTCTATCCCGATTCGAAATCCTCGCCGCCTCGCGCCGTCGATATGCTCGAGACGGCAGGCCACGAACGCATCTGGCTCAACTCCGCCTGCGACTGGGGCGTGAGCGATCCGCTCGCTGTGCCGAAGACCGCCTTCGAGATGCGCCGCCGCGGTCACAGCGCCGAATTCGTCGATCAGGTGCTTTACCAGAATCCCGTCCGCTTCCTCTCGCAGTGCCCGAAGTTCAAAATCTAGGTAGGGACGGCTCTCCGAGCCGTCCGCGCGGATCTTTCGTCGGATGAAACTCAATCACGGCCTCCACCTCGCCTACTGCACCAACGTCCACCGTGGCGAAACGTGGGCGCAGACCTTTGATACGCTGGAGCGGCACACGCTCGTCGTCCGCCGCCGCGTCGCCCCCGGCCGACCCTACGCCATCGGCCTCCGTCTCGGTGCCCGCGCTGCCGAGGAACTTGCCCAACCCGCCGCGCTCGCCGCCTTCCGCCGCTGGCTCGACGCTCACGACTGCTACGTTTTCACGATCAACGGATTTCCCTACGGCAGCTTCCACGGCACGCGCGTGAAGGAGCAGGTCTACGCGCCGGACTGGTCCACGCCCGAGCGCCTCGCCTACACGCAGCGCCTCTTCGAGCTCATCGCGCAACTCGTGCCCGCCGGTGTCGCCGGCAGCGTCAGCACCGTCCCCGGCTCCTTCAAAGGCTGGACCAACGACGACCCCGCGCGCCGCGCCGCGATCTTCGCCAACGTCACCGCCGTCGGCCGCTACATCGCCGAACTTTCGGCGCGCACCGGCCATGATCTGCACCTTGGCCTCGAACCGGAGCCGTGCTGTTACTTCGAGACGACGCCCGAGACCGTGGACTTCTTCAACGGCTGGCGCGCCAGCGACCGCGCCGTCGACGCGGAGGGCCTCCTGCGCCGCGTCGGCGTGAACTACGATTGTTGTCACCTCGGCGTGGAGTTCGAGTCCGCGCCCGCCGCGCTCGATCGCCTCGCCGCTGCCGGCCTGCGCCTCAGCAAGATTCACCTGAGCTCCGCGCTCCGTGTGAAACCCGACGCCGCCGGCCGCGCCGCGCTCGCCGCCTTCGTCGAGCCGACCTACCTGCACCAAGTCGTCGTGGGCAACCCGGCGACCGGCGTCGTGCGCCAACGCTACGTCGACCTGCCCGACGCCCTCGCCGACACCGCACCGTCTCAACCCGACGACGAGTGGCGCGTTCATTTTCACCTCCCGCTCCACGCCGCGCCCGGTGCGCCCTTCGGCGACACCCGCGACCACCTCCTCGGCGCGCTCGATTGGATGCAAAAACATCCCGCTGCCTGCCAGCACGCCGAGATGGAGACATACACCTGGGAAGTCCTCCCGCCCGCGCTGCGGGTCGGCATCGAGGACCAACTCGTGAGCGAATACGAGTGGACCCTCGCCGCGCTCGGCGCGCGGGGCCTCGCCTAGCATGACCCTCTGTTCCGTAGCCCTGCTCGTGAGAGCAGGGACCGACGTCACCCGCAGCGAGCGACCCTCCCGCTTCTCACGAAGCGGGCTACGATGAGCGCCATCTCTTCATCGTCTGTCTCCTCCTTCCGCCTCTGGCTCGACCTCGCCCGCGCCGGGAATTTCCCGTCGGTCTGCAGCAACGTCCTCGCCGCCCTCGTGCTCTCCGCGCCCGTCGTCGGTGCATGGCCATCGCCCGGCCTCCTCGCGCTGACGTTGCTCGCCGGCAGCCTCGCTTACGCCGGCGGCACGACGCTCAACGACGTCTTCGACGCCGGCTTCGACCGCCAGCACCGTCCCGAACGCGCCATCCCGCGCGGCCTCATCGCCCGTTCGACCGCCGGCTGGGTCGGCGGTCTGCAACTCGCCGCCGGTCTCGGCCTGCTCGTCTACCTCGGCGCGTCACCGCTCGCCGCCGTCGGTCTCGGTGCGGTGATTCTCCTCTACGATTGGCTCCACAAACGCTGGACCGGCTCCGTCCTCCTGATGGCCGGCTGCCGCGTGATGCTCGCCGTTACGCTCGCGACGCTCCCCGGCCAAACCATGAGCCGCACATTCATCGCGTGGCTCGTCGCGCTCTTCCTCTACATCGTCATCCTGAGCCTGCTCGCCCGCCGCGAATATCACCCCGGCGCGCCCGCCGAGAAGCTCGGCAAGATCGTGAAAAAGATGCTCGCGTTCATCCCCTTCGTGGATGCGGCAGCGTTGCTCGTGAGCGCCGCGTGGATTCCCGCCGCGTGCTGCGCGCTGGCCGTGCCGCTCGGGAAGTGGGCGCAGCGTAAAGCGGCGTCGGGTTGATGGGCTTGAAGTAGGGCTGGGTCTCTGACCCGCCCTTGGCAGTGCGGGGGGCGGGTCAAAGACCCTGCCCTACTTTCTGTGCGAATGCTTCCTTGCCGTCGCATCGCGCTTCCCGGCTCACTCTCCGTCCCCTCCATGGCCGAGTCTTCGGCCAATCTTTCGTTCCCGATCACCCTTTAACATGCGCATCGGCTGATTGTCACCCGCGAGGTGTTCGCTCCCGAAAGTCTCACACGCACGCTCCAGCTCATACCAGTGCGAACGTGGCGGGAATCACAGGCAGTGCCACGGCAACGCGATTACGCGCTCGTCGATCTGCTCGGGGCGGGGGCAGCGGCAGATGAGGTAGCCCAGTGATCCGGATTTCTTTTGCTCGGAGAGAAAGGTAATGACGTGGCGGGCGTCGTGGCGGTCAGGGCGTTCTGTCCATTTGACCTCGATCGGTAGGAGACGTCCGTCGAATTCGACGACGTAGTCGATCTCGGCACCGTCTTTGGTGCGGAGGTGGTGGAGGCGGCCGCGACCTAGATAGCCGAGACGTTTCCAGAGTTCGATCCCGACCCATTGCTCAAGCGCGCGGCCGGGGTCGGCGCGCACGGCGTCGGGGCCTGGCGTGAGTCCGGCGGCGGCATGGCGCACGCCGAGGTCGAAGAGATGGAAGCGCGGAGTGGACGTGAGGTTTTTGCGCGGGCTGCCCGACCAACCCGGCACGCTGAAGCCGATGAACATATCCTCAAGCAACTGGTAGTAGGATTTCACGGTGGGTGCCGAGAGGCCGACCTCTTTGCCGATTTTGGCGAAGTTGGCGATGAGACCGGATTCGGCGGCGGCGAGTTGGAGAAAGCGCAGGAAGGCGCCCCAATCCTTCACGAGGGCTTCGCGGCGTATTTCTTCCTCCAAGTGGGCGAGCGCGTAGCTGCGAAGGAGATCGGGGCGGTCGGCTACCGGTTGGAGGATCACGCCAGGCAGGTCGCCGTAGGCGAGGCGCTCGTTGAGATCGGCGGCGGGAAACAGCGGGAGCGGGCCGGGCGCGAACGGCGGCAGGGGCAGCGGTGAGGTGACGCGCGAGGGGTGCGAGTCGACCGGTGGGCGCTCGGCGAGCACGAGGGGAAAGAGCCGGTGGTGCAGGCTGCGACCGGGGAGGAGATTCGCGCCGGTGAGGCGGAGTTTGCGGGCGGAACTGCCGCAGAGGACGAATCGCCAGCGGGCTTTGTCCTCGTCGTAGAGCGACTGCACGCCATCGAAGACGGCGGGAACGGTTTGCGCCTCGTCCACGAAGACGATGTGCGGCGTGCGTTGCTTCGGCAGGGCGCGGCAAGCGCGGACGAAGGCACCGGGATCGGCCAGGAGCGGGCCGCGTTCGGCGGGATCTGCCAGATTGAACGCGAGCGCCGGGTCAGGCAGGAGCTGCCGGAGGAGCGTGGTTTTCCCGGTCTGGCGTGCGCCGAATAGAATGTGGACATACGGCTTGCGGAGCTTTTCGGCGAGGAGGTCGGCGGCCCAGCGGGAATGCATAGTGCACTTTATTTATATCGCCTATAAAAGAAGTCAATTTTCGTGTGTCTCTGAGTCGATCGGGGCGATCCGGGGGTAGGGCGGGGTTTCTGACCCGCCCTTGGCTGGGCGGAGGGCGGGTCAAAGACCTCGCCCTACTTTCTACGTGAATGCATCCTTGCCCAGTCACCGCGCTTCCCGGCTAACTCTTCGTCCCCTCCATGGCCGAGTCTTCGCCCAATCTTTCGTTCCCCATCACGCTCCAGCATGAGCATCGGTTGATATTCACGCGCGATGTCTTTGCTCCCGAAAATCTCACGCTCGCGCAGACGCTGACGCCGCGGGAGCCCGGCGAAAACGTCCGCGCGCTCGTCGTGTGGGATGCGGGGCTGGAGACGGCGTTTCCGGGCTTTGCGGAGAAGATCACGCAGTGGTTTGCGGCACGCGGCGACTCGCTCAAACTCGCGGCGGCGCCGGTGGCGTTGCCGGGTGGCGAGCGCATCAAGAACGACTTTTCCCAACTCGAAGTCGTGTGGAAGGCCATCGAAGCGGCGGGGCTGTGCCGCCACTCGTATGTCGTCGCGGTCGGAGGCGGCGCGGTGCTCGACCTCGTGGGCTTCGCGGCGGCGACGGCGCATCGCGGGATTCCGCTCGTGCGCCTGCCGACGACGAGCCTGAGCCAGGGCGATGGCGGCGTGGGCGTGAAGAACGGCGTGAATTTCTTCGGGAAGAAAAACTGGCTCGGCGCGTTCGGTGTGCCGCATGCGATCATCAACGATCTCTCGCTGTTGCACGGCTTGCCGGTGCGCGACCGGCGCGCGGGGTTGATCGAGGCGGTGAAAGTCGCGCTCATCCGCGACGCGGCGTTTTTCGAATTTATCGCGACGCGCGTGCCGGCGTTGGCGAAGTTTGAACCCGAGGCCTACGAGGCGGTGATTCGCGAGAGCGCCCGGCAGCACATGGAGCACATTGCGACGGCGGGCGATCCGTTTGAGCGCGGCTCGGCGCGTCCGCTCGATTTCGGTCACTGGGCGGCGCACAAGCTGGAGCAGCTTTCCGAGTTCCGCGTGAGCCACGGCGAAGCGGTCGCGGTGGGCATGGCGATCGATCTCATCTACGCGCGACGCACAGGGCTGCTACCGGCCGCGGAAGCCGAGCGGATTCTAGCGGTGATTCAGGGGCTCGGCTTCGAGTTGTTTGCGCCCGTGAAGCAGATCCGCAGCGCGACCGGCCGGCAGGACATGCTCGATGGGCTGGAGGAGTTCCGCGAACACCTGGGCGGGCGCTTAAGCATCCCGATGATCCGCGCGCCGGGCGTGCGGCTGGAGATCCACGAAATCGACGGCGCGGTGGTGAAGGCGGCGTTTGATGAGTTGCGCGAACGTTATGGCTGAAGCGGCGCCAGTTGTCTTCGGGTGGGCGGGCACGTCCCTGTGCCCGCATGGTGGCGTGGCGATCAATGCGGGCGCAGGGACGCGCCCGCCCACCTCGGGGCGATGACATGAGTGCTCCACGCACCGCCATCCTCAACGTCGTCGGGCTCACGCCGCGGGTGCTCGGGCCGGATACCCCGCGGCTCTCGGCATTGGCGGCGAAAGGCGGGCTCATCCGCGTGAAGCCGGTGTTGCCGGCCGTCACGTGCACGGCGCAGAGCACGTATCTTACGGGTCGCCCGACAGCGGAGCATGGTTGCGTGGCCAACGGTTGGTATGACCGCACGCTCGCGGAGCATCAGTTTTGGAAACAGTCCAACCACGTCGTGCAGGGGAAAAAGCTCTGGGAGACCCTGCGCGAGCGGCGGCCGGGCTTCACCTGCGCGAAGCTGTTTTGGTGGTATAACATGTATTCGACTGCCGACTGGTCGATCACGCCGCGTCCGATGTATCCCGCCGATGGGCGCAAGGTCTTCGATGTTTACACGCATCCGATGAAGTTGAGGGACGAGATCAAGGCCGACCTCGGACCGTTTCCGTTTCCGGCGTTTTGGGGTCCAATGGCGGGCATTGCATCATCGGAGTGGATCGCGCGCTCCGCGAAGTGGATCGAAGAACGCCACGAGCCCGACCTCTCGCTCGTTTACCTGCCGCACCTCGACTACAATCTCCAGCGCCTCGGTCCCGACGACCCGCGCATGGCGGCCGACTACCGCGAGATCGATCGCGTGGCGGGTGGGTTGATCGATTTCTACGCGCAGCGCGGGGTGCGCTCCGTGGTGCTCTCGGAATACGGGATCACGGCGGTGAAGCGCTCGATTGCGCTCAACCGCGTGTTTCGCGCGAAGGGTTGGATCACGATCAAAGAAGAACTCGGCCTCGAGTTGATGGATTGCGGCGCGAGCAAGGTCTTCGCCATCGCGGATCACCAAATCGCGCACATTTACGTGAACGACCGCTCGCTCCTCGGAGCCGTGCGCGCGGCGGTCGAGGGCGTCGCCGGCGTGGCGTGCGTGCTCGACGCCGACGGCCAGCGCGCCGAGGGACTTGATCACGCGAGGTCGGGCGATCTCGTGGCGTTTTCAACGGAGGACGCGTGGTTCACTTACTACTACTGGGACGACGACGCGAAGGCCCCGGACTTTGCGCGCTGCGTAGATATCCACCGTAAATATGGCTACGATCCCGTGGAGCTGTTCATCGATCCTAAGATCGCGCTGCCGAAGCTCAAGGTGGCGGGAAAACTTCTGCGCAAGGCCCTCGGGTTTCGGATGCTGATGGATATGATTTCTCTCGATCCATCGCTCGTGAAAGGCTCCCACGGCGCGTGTCCGGCCGATTCAGCGGAGTGGCCGGTGTTGATTGGGACGGGCGCGCTGCCGGGCGAGGCGGCGATCGCGGCGACGGATGTGCATGATCGGCTGCTCGCGGCGTGTTTGGGGTAGGGCGGACTTCA
>CALRZR010000056.1:0-34205 GCA_943372705.1 Opitutus sp. GAS368
TGGGGGCAATGGCCGCGCCGCCACGGGCACCGACGTGGATGAAACTCAGCAGTTTCACGCGCAATCTCGGTGAAACCCGGCAGGCGATCTTTCGCCTCGATACCGCACTCTCGGATGCGGCGAGCAAGCTGCCGCTCCTCGATCAGCAACTTGTCGGCAATCTGGAGTCGGCGGCGCGCAAGGCCGAGGCCACTGATTTCAGCGCGGCGCTGGCGGCCCTCGGGGTTTTCGTCGTGGCTTCTACGTTCGTATTTTTCCGCAAACTCCGTCCCGAATGAACCCGATCGTCCACGCCGAAAACGTCAGCCGCTTCTACGGGATGATTCTCGGGTTGAACAATGTGTCGTTCACGATCCGACCCGGGATCACGGGCATTGTCGGCCCCAACGGCGCGGGAAAGACGACGTTGTTCCGGCTCGTGCTCGGGCAAATTCAGGCGAGCGCGGGCACGCTCACGGTATTTGGCGAGCGGCCTTGGAACAACCCAGCGGTGCAGGCGCGCATTGCCTATTGTCCCGAAAGCGAAGTGATGCCGGCTGGGTTGAGGCCGCTCGAGTGGTTGACCGGTCTCGGGATGATTTCAGGGCTCTCCGCCCGCGAAGCGGAACAACGGGCGCGGGGGGCATTGGAGCGCGTGCGCCTCGGGTCGGAGCACTGGAAAAAGCGCGTGACGACCTATTCGAAAGGCATGAAGCAACGGGTGAAACTTGCCCAATGTTTGCTGCACGAACCGGGACTCGTGATCCTCGACGAGCCGATGAACGGACTCGACCCGATGGGGCGCGAAGACATCGCGAAAATTCTGCGGCAGCTCGCGCAGGACGGCGTGAGCGTGCTGATTTCCAGTCACATCCTCCACGATCTTGAGGCGCTGTGTGCGGATTTCATCCTCCTGCGTTGGGGGCGGATTCCGCGTTCGCTAAACGAGGCAGCGACTTCCGATGCGCGGACGCGGTGGCCGGAGGCGACGACGTTTCGGTGCGACGCGCCGGACAAGCTCGCACGGTTCTTCTTCGATCGTGACCTGCTCCGCGGCTGTGACATCGCACCGGAAACGGGCACGCTGCACGCGCGCTGGCGGGAGCCGGAGCGGTTCTTTGGAGCGTATCATGAATTGTTGCTCGCGAGCGGTGTGCGCATCTTCGAGGTGCAAAACACGGCGTCGTTTCTCGAAAAGGCCATCGAACCAGCGTCGCACTCATGAACACGACTTCCAGTCCGTTTCCAGCGCCGCGCGTGACGCCGAATCTGGCGAACGCGTTCGGCGGCGTGTGGCGGCTGATGTTTCGGCGGTTTTTGCTGCCGGGGCACTGGCTGACATTGGCGGCGGGCCTGGCGGTTTTGGTGCTGCTGTTTGTCGGTGGACCGCGGGGCAAAATGACGAAGGACTTCGTTGAGTGGACGGTAAATTTCTATGTCACGTTTTTGGTGCCGGCGTTGGCTTTCGTGACGGCGGCGGGTGCGATGAGAGACGAGATGAAGGCGAGCGCAGTCGACTACGTGCTGACGCGCCCCGTGCCGCGACCGGCGTGGGTAATTTTCAAATACGCGGCCCATACCTTGTGCTCGCAGCTGGAGTTCATGCTCGCGCTGGCGGTGCTGGCGATACTCGCGTGGGTGCGCGGAGTGCCGGACCTGGCAAACGTCGTGCCAAAAATATTGTGCGCGCAGGTGTTGCTGGTCGCCGCGTTCAGCGCGCTGGGGTTTTTGGCAGGTGTGCTCACGGCTCGCTACGTGGTGGTGGGACTGGCCTACGGCGGAGTCGTCGAGGCGGGAATCGGCCAGATTCCCACTCAGCTCAACCGGCTGTCGATGACCCACCAAGTGCGCGACTGGTTGGCGCCGTTGGTGAGCCGGGCCGAACTCACGGTGGCCGCGCCGGGGCTGGTGGGCACCGCCGCCATGATCGCGTTGTTCTGCGCGATTGCGCTCGGGGTAGCCGCGGCGTGGTTCACGCGCCGTGAGATCTCCAGCGGCGCGGAATCTTGAGACTTTTGTAACCTCGTAGGGCGGCCTGTGTATGAAGAGGTAATCACCCATCACCATTATGAAAAAACACTTTCTCCGTTTCGCGGCACCGGTGCTGTCGCTCTGGGCTGCGGCCAGCTTAAACGCAGCGATCAACCCGGCGGTCGTCCCTGCGGACGCGCGGTGGGTGGTCTACGCGGATTTGAATGCCCTGCGCACAAGTGCGATTGGCAAAGAGCTGATCGCGCTGGCCGAGCAGAACAAGGTCGACACCGGCGCCGGACAGGTGGGCATCGATTGGCAGAAACTGCTCGCGACGATCGGCAGCGCGACGGCTTACGGCACGAATTTGTCGAATGAGGCCAAGGATATCGACGGCGCATCGGTCATCGAAGGCACGGCCGACCTGCGGAAGATCGCGGAGAGTATATTGATCCAGATGAATCTCGCTGACCCGAAGATGGTGGGCGAACTCGCGGACCTGCCGTTTCCCGCCTACGTGATCAAAGAGACGAAGGCGAAACCGGCGAAAATGGATACGGGGAGCGCGGTAGCAGGTGCCGCGACGAGAGGCCCGGCATCCGCTCCGATGGAAGTGATCATCGCGTTTCCGCCGGAACCGATCGTGATCGTCAGCAAATCGAAAGAGCAGGTCTTGAAAGCCCGGGATGTGTTCCGCGGCGCGGCGCCGTCGGTCGCCAGCGCGGCCAACGCGCCGCTGCGGAAATTTGTCGAAGCTTCCAAGGGGTCCTATCTGTTTACGGCGAGCACGGTGCCGGCCGGCACGCTGTTTCCCGAGGACGGGCCACAGGGACGTATTCTCAAAATGGCCAACGCGGGATCGCTCGCACTCGGCGAACGCGGCGAGAATGTGTTTGCGCACAGTGAACTGGTCGCGAGCTCGGCGCAGATGGGCGAGAAGTTGATGAAGATTTTGCAGGGCCTCACGGCGATGCTCTCGCTGGCTGAGACGAACGATAAACAATTGGCGGAGTTTCTCGATTCGGCCGTGGTGAATCGCAACGGCGACACGGTCACCCTGGACCTCGCCTATTCGAGCGCCCGACTCGCGCAAATGATCAAAAAACTGCAGCAGCCGTCGCCAAGCCGCGTAGGGGAGCGCGCGCCGGCGCGGGGGCCACAGATGGTGAACGGCACGGCGCTCGCCGAATGGCAGACGGCCAAAACGGACGCGGGTGCGGTCGAGAATTCGGCGGAGGTGACGGCAACCCGCACGATCGAAAACGTGACCTTGAAGAACGGCACGCTTGTCACGCTGGCGCGGCAGGCCGCGGACGGACGGCTGCCACGCTGGGAGCAGATCGAAATCGTGCCGGCGGGTGGCGGCGCCCCGTTGGTATTTCGGCCGGAGTTCATGCGCGCCGCCGGTCAGCGCGGCCTGTGGTCGCAGTTTCAGTTTCCGGGCTCGGACGGTGTTTACACGTTGAAGGTGAGCTATGTCAGTGTGCCGAGTGTGCCGGCGTCTTTCGCGGTGAGTATCAAGGATCCGGCTCCCCGGCCGAGTCCGGCGGCGGCTCCCGTCGCGCCGAAAAACAAAGAATGATTCCCACGATGGAGTTGCCGTTGCGTGAGCCGCTCCCGGCGTTGCCCGAGAGCGGTTTCGACGATGCCGGGCTCGTGAGAGACACGCTGGAAGGTGACGCGGGGGCGTTTGATGAAATTGTGCGGCGGCATCACCGGCGCGTTTTCAATTTTGTGTTTCACCTGACGCGCCAGCGACAAGACGCCGAGGACCTGACGCAGACGACGTTCATCAAGGCCTTCACCCACCTCGGGTCGTTTGACGGCAGCCGGCCGTTGATCAACTGGCTGCTCACAATCGCGCGAAACAACGCGCTCAATCATTTCCGCGCGGCGCGCAAGTGGGAGGAGATTCCGGAAAGCTCTGCCGCGAACGGGCCGTCGCCGGCGCACGCGGCCATGGACAGCGAGCACAGCGCGGGAATTTGGGCGCGGGCGCGGTCGGTGTTGGGGCCGCGGGAATTTGAAGTGCTGTGGCTGCGCTACGGCGAAGATCTTTCGGTGCAAGAGACGGCGCGGGTCGTGGGCCTGACGCAAACGCATGTGAAGGTTTTGGTATTTCGGGCGCGGCGCACGCTGCTCAAGGAGGGAACACCACTATGAAAACTTCGAATCGTCCGGAGGTGAAGCAACCGCGGCTGGCGTGTCGCGCCGTGCAAGCCTGGGAATCGCTCGCGGGCGACGGCGAGGGTCCGCGGGCGGGCTCGTGGGCGGCCCGTCATTGCGGGACGTGCGCGGGCTGTCGGAATTTCTTCGCGAAAGGCGGCGAACTTTCGACGACACTGCGGCTGGCCGCCGTGGACGGACGCGAATCGGTGCCGCAAGGACTTGATCGCCGAATCAACGCCGCGGTGCGACGTGCGACGCGCGCACCCGGAGCGGTGCGCACCAGTAACAGATCCTGGGCTTGGGCGTCGGGCGGTGTCGCGGCGTTGGCGGTGCTGGCGTTCGTGGCGACACGCCAATCGGACGATGAAGAGCGGATTGTCCCGAGTGTGGTGACCGTCGCGCATGCCGAAACGGGAGAGGCGGGGCCGTGGGACGAAGGCGGCGCGTGGGACTCGTGGCAGCCGAAGACCGAGGCTTTGCTCGAGGGCGAACCCCTGCGGCGGGAAGTGGATGCGCTCTATGCGGACGCGCGTGTGGCGTTGGGCTTTCTGGCGCTGAATTTTTTGCCTACGTCGGTCGCGAAGGCGGGTGAGGGCACGGAGTAGTTTCGGAGCGTGAGGGACGGCAGAGGGAGTGCGCACTTGCGGCGTGCGACGGTCCTTTGCATAACCCCGCGCGATGATCACCACACGGGCGCGCGGATTGGCGAACCTCCATGCCGGAGTGTCGACGCTGTGTGTCGGCGTGTTTTTCTGGATCTACGCGGAGTTCATCATGCGCTACGTGCCGCTGGTGCGGCTGAGCCGGGAGGTGAATTTGCTTCCGTATTTTTTTTGCATGATCGGCGGCATGGCTTTGGCGGGGCGCGCGTTGGCGCGACTGGCGGCACGCTTCCATCTTTTGAATGTGAGCGACGGCGCGCGATTGGCGGGGTGGCAGGTGGCGGCGATGGCGCTGCTGACGTTTACGATGATGTTTGCGACGCTGGACCGTAGCATCAGCCGTCTCTTTCTCGGCAGCTTCCTGCTGTGGTGTTGGGTTGGACTCACCGCGTTGAACACTTGGCTACCGAGTGCGCTGGCGCGGCTGGTCTTCCGTCGCGGGCACCGGCTGTCGACGGTATTCATCGGTCGCGTGGGATCGTTTGCGCGGCTCGACGAGTGGATTGCGAACAAGGAGCCGCTGGGCATTTTTCCGGTCGGCCTGCTCAGCGACGATGTGGGGCCGGAAAATCGGTTGCGGTTGCCGGCGCCGCTGCTCGGTGGCGTGGCCGATTTGCCGAAAGTGCTCGCGGAGCGGGAGGTGGGCCAAGTGGTTCTGCTGGAGTTGCCGGCGACGGACGCGGAGGCGCGCAACCTGATCGAGATATGCCATGAGCAAGGATGCCGGCTGCTCATCCACAATACGCTCGCGGAGCGCTACACGCATCCACTCGTGCCGATGGTCGAGGAGGGTCGGCATTTCTACACGTTGCAGGAGGAGCCGCTGGAAGATCCGTTGAACCGATTGATCAAGCGCGCCTACGACGTGGCGATCGCGCTGCCCGTGGTGGTGCTGCTGTTTCCGCCGCTGTGCGGTTGGGTGTGGCTGATGCAACGACTGCAGGCGCCCGGGCCGCTGTTTCACGTGAGGGAGCGGCGCGGCCAAAAAGGGGAGATTTTCCGGATGCTCAAGTTTCGCTCGATGTATGCGCGCGAGGAGAGTGCAAAGATCGAGGCGCAGCAGGCGCGCGCGGAGGACGCGCGGATTTTTCCGTTTGGGCGGTTTTTGCGGCGGCGGAGCCTCGATGAGTTTCCGCAATTTTGGAATGTGCTCATCGGAGAAATGAGCATCGTCGGACCGCGGCCCTACATGCCGTTGCTTGACGAGGAGTTTCGCCAGCAGACGCGGGGCTATCGGACGCGGCACTTGGTGAAGCCGGGGATCACCGGGCTCGCGCAGAGCATGGGCTACCGCGGAGAGATCCTGGAGCAGGAGATGCTGCGCCGGCGGGTGAAGTGGGACGTCCACTACATCACGCACTGGTCGCTCTGGCTCGACGTGCAGATCACGGCACGGACTCTCGGGCAGGTAATCCGCCCGCCGGAGACGGCCTATTGAGCACGCGGGGCCGGGGCGCGGTGGCGACTAGGGCTGGCGCGTGCGCGCGATTAGCTCGCGGGCTTTGGCGACGATCTTGTCTTCGAGGTCGGGCGACCACGGGCCCGGGCGGCCGTAGGGAATCATGGAGGTTTCTCCCTCGTAGCGGCCTTCTTTCAAAACGCGTTCGCTGGGGATGTAGGCCATGACGTCGTTGGAATAGCCGAAGACCCAGAGCGGTCCGGTGGTCTCGGAACGCAGGCGGAGCGAGTAGTCGATCACGACCTCGCCACCGAGGGCGGTCCACGAAAGGTTGCCGAGACTCCAGGCTTGGATGGGGTAGGAGTAACGCATGATCGCGTCGCCTTTGGCCCGGAGATCGGCGGTCACCGCGGCGGACCAAGCCTGGTGCATTTCTTTGTTTGGCTGCTCTTTTTCGCGGGCTTCGCGGAGTTTTTCTTCGGTGGGTTTGCTGGCGAAGGTGAGGGTGATGTCCTCGAGCGCGGAGGTGAATTTACCCTCGATGCGCGTCATATGGCCGGCGAGGGCTCGGTCGGCGGCGTCAGCGAGCGCTTTGCCGTGGGCTTGGGCGAGCTCGATCGTGCCGCGGGGATTGGGGTTGATGTCGGCGCCGCAGCCGATCGCGAAAAGCACGGTCGCGCGCGGGTGGCGTAGCTCAAGTTCGGCCTGGGCGGCGCCGGCGTAGTCGCCATGCCACTGGTAGAACGACAAGGTGGTGTTGTGGCAGGCGTAGGAAAGGAAGAGCGCGCGCAACTCGCCGTCGAGGCCGCGCACCGCGAGGACAGGAACGCGCGGATCGAAGGGGCCGCGCAGGGTGCCGGCGGCGCGGCGGGCTGGGGCGTCTTTCTCGGAGTTTTCGCGGCGGTTCATGCCGAACGTCGCGGCGTCTTCAGCCCAAGAAATCGTGGCGGGAGCGAGTGACTTCAGGGCGGCTTCAGCGGCGCGGATCATTTTTTCTTCAAGTTGCACACGGTAGGCGCGCGCCACCGCGAGACCCTCGGGCGGAAGAATACGGAGGCCGCTGATGCTGCCTTCGAGCCACGGTGAACAGTGCGTGTGCGTGACGTTGACCATGAGCGCGCTCGGCGCGAGACCGTGACGGCGCTGAAGTTCGCCGGCGACGCGGTCGGTGATTTCGCGGGTGATGCCGCAAAGATCGAGGCCGAGGAAAACGCCGCGGTTCCCGGACGGATCCGAGACGGCGAGGGCTTTCACCCAAAGGTCCTGCGCAGTGCCATCCGCCGGGCGATTGCGGACGGCGTAACCGGTCATCCACGCGCCGGCGGGAGGAGTGATGATTTCGCGACCGGTGCCGGCGCGCCAAGAGGGTGCCGTGGCCGCGGTGGTCGCGGAGGCGAGGACAACGGTGCAGACAAGCGCGCACAGGCGCGGGAGAAGGCGGGGTGAATTCACAGTCCCGAGTAACCGCCCGGTGACAAAGCGGGCAAGGGGATTTCGCTATTTCGCAGCGGCGACGCGGCCGGGCTCGCGGTTGCCAGTGCCGGTGCGCTTGGTGAGCGAGTCGCCGAGGTCGGCGCGGCATTTTTCGGCGAAGGCGAGGAGGCGTTGCACAACTTCAGGATTCGCGGCGGCGACGTCGGTGGTTTCGCCGACGTCGCGGCTGAGTTCGAAGAGAGCGGGCGCGGTTACGTTGGCGTTTTCGTATTTGGCCGGAATGCCGTCGCGACCGCCGGGGCGACCGGCAAGCGTGCGAAAGCGATGGGCGAGCACGAGTTTCCAGCGACCGTCACCACTGACGACGGCCTGTAGTTCGTTTTGCGCATACCAGTTGCCGTAGCCCTCGTGAGGATTCTTCGCGCCGGGACGGCGGCTGATGAGCGGCCACACGTCGCGTCCGTCGATCGGATGGGCAGGCAGCGTGGCGCCGGAAAGTCCGGCTAGCGTGGGAAGAAGATCGATGGTCATCAGGTAGTCATTGCTCGTGGTGCCGGCGGGGATCTTGCCGGGCCAACGCATGAGCGCGGGGACGCGGGTGCCGCCCTCCCACGCGGTGCCTTTGCCCTCGCGGAGCGGGCCGGCACTGCCGGCGTGCGTGCCGTAGCTGAGCCAGGGGCCGTTGTCGCTCGTGAAGATCACCAAGGTGTTGTCGACGAGACCGTGTTTTTCGAGGGCGCGGAGGACCTCGCCGACGGACCAATCGATTTCCATGATCACGTCGCCGTAGAGACCGGCGGCGGACTTGCCTCGGAATTTGTCGCTTACCGCGAGGGGCACGTGCGGCATCGCATGGGCGAGATAAAAGAAGAACGGCGTATTTTTGTTTCGCTCGATAAACGACACCGCGCGCTCGGTGTAGCGCGTCGTGAGTTGGTCCATTTTCGCCGGGGTGATTTCGTCGTCGATCACGCGGCCGTTTTCGTAGAGCGGGAGTTTCGGATACGTGCCGGCTTTGGCCTCGGGATGGAATGGCCACATGTCGTTGGAGTAGGGCAGGCCGAACGACTCGTCGAAGCCGTGGCGAGGGGGCAGAAATTGCTCACGGTGCCCGAGGTGCCATTTGCCGGCCATACCGGTCGCGTAGCCGCGGGATTTGAGGAGCTCGGCGATCGTGGTCTCTGAGGCATTGATACCGTGGTTGGAACTTGGCCCGAGGGCGCCGTGAATGCCGACGCGATTTGAGTAGCAGCCGGTGAGCAGCGCAGCGCGCGAGGCGGAACACACGGCTTGAGCGACGTGGAAGTTCGTGAATTTTGCGCCTTCTTTCGCGAGACGGTCGAGGTTGGGAGTGGTGTAGCCCTTGGCGCCGAAGACGCCGACGTCGCCGTAGCCCAGGTCGTCGGTGAAAATGATCACGACATTCGGCGGACGGGCGGCGGCCGCCGCGAACACGGAGGCGGAGCAAATGGCGGCGAGTGCGAGGACCGCGACAGCACGGGTGACGGAGCGGAACGATTGGGGTGGGACGTTCATAAGGAGAAAGTGATTGGGGCGACGAGTCCGTGGTCGAACAGGTGGGGATGGGCTAGAAATTCTTCACGTAGACGGCACCGTTGGCGTCGGTGAACGTGAGGGTGTTCGGTTCAACTTTGGTGAGGCGCAGGCCGAAATTGCGCTCGACGATTTCGTTCACGCGGAAGACCCGGTCATTCATGAGGACGCGGCTCTCGGTGCCGGAAGAGCGGATACCGGCGACCCGGATGGCGTCGACGAACTGGTTGACGCGCTCGTCGTGTTTGGGCGCGGTTGCCGCGGGTGCGGGTGGAGCGGCGGCGATCGCGGGAACGGTGGCATAAGCAGGCGTCGGAGTAGGGGGCGGTGTGGTGACGACCGGCGTGGGGGCCGGTGCCGTCGGAGCCGGATTCGGAACAGGCGTGGTCGTCGTGAGTGTGCGGGGAGCGGGCGTCGCGGGCGTTGGCGTGGTTTGCGGAGCAACGGCGACGGGAGCAGGTGCGGCCGGTTTGATTTCCGTGGGTGCGGGGGGCGTCGGAGTCGGCGCTTTTTCCGTCGGCGGAATCTGGGTGAACACGGGCGGCGTTTCGGCGGCAGGTCGCGTGGTCAGCACGGGCGGATTCAGCACGGGTGCGACGACCGGGGGCACTTTGGGTGCGTTCGGAGTGGGCGCGACCACGGGAACGGGGGCGGCGGGCTTGGGCTCCGACGGGCGATTGACCAGGTAAACAGTCGCGACCACGGAGAGGACGACGAGGGCGATGGCGCCGGCCGCGATCAAGATGAGTTGTTGCGAGGTGCGCGGCTGGGAGCGCTTGGTCACCCGGCCACTGCCACCCGGCATGGGCGGCAGGGTGCCGCTGAGGTCGCCGGTGCGCGTGCGCTGCGCTTTCTTGAGAGCTTCGTTGATGAGACTCATCGCGAGAGGGGGAACGTGCTCATGAAGTCAGGTTCTTCATATCGCGCACGGCGCGACGGACGTCCCAATAGTTAACTTCGTCGGATTCGCGGATGAAGGCCGAGAGCATGGCCTTGTCGCAGAGATTGTTCAAAATGCGCGGAATACCGCCGCTGCCACGGTGGAGCGCGCGCATGGCCCACCGGGTGAACGACGGCCGGCCGGAGCCGCCGGCTAGCGAAAGGCGGTGTTGGATATAGTGACCGACGTCGGTGGCCGCGAGCGGATGCAGCTCGTAGTGAACGAGAATGCGCTGGCGGAGTTGACGGAGCTCTTCCTGGGCGAGCACTTCCTTGAGCTCGGGTTGGCCCATCAGCACGATTTGAAGGAGCTTCTGCTGGTCGGTCTCGAGATTGGAGAGCAGGCGAATCTGCTCGAGGACGTCGTTGCTGAGGTTTTGGGCTTCGTCGATGATGAGGACGATGTCGCGGCCCTTGTCGATGCGCTCGAGCAGCACGCGGTTCATCTGGGCAACGAGGTCGTTTTGGCTGCGCGCGAGTTTGGTTTCGCCGAGCTCGGTGAGAATCGCCTTCAGCATCTGCGTCTCCGTGACGCGCGGATTGAGAATCAGGGCGGTGTCAAAATGGGCGGGATCGAGTTCGTTGAGAAAACGCCGGCAGAGCGTCGTTTTGCCGCAGCCGACCTCGCCGACGAGCACGATGAAGCCTTTTTTTTCGCGCACGCCATACTTGAGGTGCTGGAGCGCCTCCTGGTGGGTGGGACTGAGGTAAAGAAAACGCGGGTCGGGAGTGATGTTGAACGGCATCTCCCGAAACCCGTAAAAGCTCTGATACATGCGGAAGGCGACGGTGGCGCGACGAAGCGAAAACGCACGCCAAATTCACGGAGCCGCGTGGTGAGCAACCGGTTTGAAATCTCCTTTACTCGCGGGCGGGCGCTGCCGTTGATGAGCGTCCTCACTGTGAAACCGCGCCAATTCATCGTCCTGCTCTATGTCGTCCTCGTGGTGGGGTCGGGCGTGGGCGCCGGGGCGTTGTTTCTCGAGGCAAAAGCAGAATACCACCAGCTAAAGCTCGTGGAGGCGAAGATGCGGCAGCGACTGGCCACGGAACAGGCGCGGTTGAAGACGCAGGAGGAGATTTTGCGGCGTTTGCGCAGCGATCCGGAGTATGTGGAGAAGATTCTTCGCACCCGGTGGGGCTATGCGCGACCGGGCGAAGTGATCTTTCGCTTTCCGGAATAGGCGGAAATTTTGCGCATGGAATCATCCCAACTGTCAGCCAAGCACCCGATCATTGCCTCGTTCGAACGCGCCGGACAGGCGCACGTTTTCGCTTTTTTTGACCGACTCGCTCCCGATGCGCAGCGGCGATTGCTGGACGAAGCGGCGGAGGTCGACCTCGCGGAGGTCGATCGGCTCTACCGTTCGCTGGTCGCGAAGAGCGCCGGCGCCGCGGGCGTAAATCTCACGGGCCTCGCACCGGCACCCTACGAAAAACGCCCCGAGCACGGTGGCGACGCGGCAGCTTGGGCGACGGCAAAGGCAGCGGGGGAGGCGGCGCTGCGCGCGGGGCGGGTCGCGGCCTTCACGGTCGCGGGCGGGCAGGGCACGCGACTCGGCTACGACGGGCCGAAAGGCACGTTTCCGGTGACACCGCTGCGGCAAAAGCCGCTGTTTCAGGTGTTCGCGGAGAAGATCCGCGCAGCCGGTGCCCGCTACGGGCGCCCGCTTCACTGGTTCATCATGACGAGCCACGCGAACCACGCGGCGACCGAGTCGTTTTTTGCGGAAAACGGCTACTTCGGACTCGAGCGCGGACGGGTGCACTTCTTCCGACAGGGCCGGATGCCGGCGGTGAACTTCGACGGAAAAATCATGTTGGAAACCACGGGCTCGATCGCGTTGTCGCCGGACGGTCACGGCGGGTCGTTGCGCGCGCTGGATCGCAGCGGTGCGCTCGATCTCATGCAGCGCGAGGGCATCGATACGCTCAGCTATTTTCAGGTCGATAATCCGCTGGTGCGCTGCATCGATCCGGCCTTCATCGGCTGGCATGTGATGCGTGGTTCGGAGATGACCAGCAAGATGGTCCCGAAGGCCTACGCGGAGGAGAAGGTGGGCCATTTCTGTTCGCAGGACGGCAAATCGGTGGTGGTGGAATATTCGGATCTCCCAATGGCGATGCAGCGGGAAACGGATGCCAACGGTCAACTGCGCTACGTCGCGGGCAGCATCGCGATCCACGTGCTCGACCGGGAATTTGTGCGGCGCATGGCCCGTTCGACCGGCTCAGGGCAGGCGCAGTGTGGCGAAGGGCTGTCGCTACCTTTCCACCGGGCGGACAAAAAAATCCCGACGGTCGATGCGACGGGTGCGGCGGTGAAACCGGCAAAAGCCAACGGCGTGAAGTTTGAGATGTTCGTCTTCGACGCACTCCCGTTTGCGAAGAACCCGGTGATTATCGAGACGCTGCGGGCAGACGATTTTTCACCGGTGAAAAATGCCGAGGGGCTCGATTCGCCGGTGACGTGCCGCGACGACCAGTTGCGGCAGTTTGCGCGTTGGCTCAAAGGCAACGGCGCAGCCGTCGCGATGGATGCCACGGGCCGGCCGACCGTCGCGGTAGAAGTGTCACCGCTGTTTGGCTACGACGAAGATTCGTTTGCCGACGCCTGGGCCAAGCTGGCTTCGAAACCCGCGGTAACCGACGGTCTCTATCTCTCCTGAAAATTTTGGCACCCATCATGACCACCCTCGATCACATCAATGCCGCCGCGAAAGCGGGCCAGCTCATGGCCAGCACCGCGGAGAATCTCGCCTTGTTTCTCGCCGCCAAACTGCCGGCCTGGGCTCAGGCAAGTATCGACGAGCTCGTGGCGAAGCAGGCTTGGAGCGAACTCAATGACCGCTTCTACCGCTTCCTCGAATTCGGCACGGGCGGCATGCGCGGGCGCACGATCGGGGTGGTGCCGGCGGCGGCCGAGACCGGCACGCTGAGCGCGACGGGGTCGCCCGAACATGCGGCCATCGGCAGCAATGTGCTCAACGATTTCACGCTCATCCGCGCGGTAGTCGGGCTCTACCGCTACACGCGGAAGTATCAGGATTCCCGTGGCAATGCGGCTAAGGCGAAACTCGTGATCGCTTACGACGTGCGGCATTTTTCGAGGCATTTCTGCGAACTCGCGGCCTCCACGTGGACGCGGCTCGGCGGCGAGGCGTTTATCTTCGACGGGCCGCGGCCGACGCCGCAGCTGAGCTACGCGGTGCGGTTGTTGAAGGCGCACACGGGCGTGGTGATCACGGCCAGCCACAATCCGCCGCACGACAACGGATTCAAAGCCTACTTCGACGACGGCGCGCAGGTCGTGCCGCCGCACGACAAGGGCATCGTGGCCGAAGTAAATGCGGTGCCGCTCGCCGAAGTCGGCAACTATCTCACGATCAACTTGGCGGGCGTCACAACGCTCGGCCGCGACGCGGACGACGCGTATTTGGCGGTGGCGGCGAAGGCGGCGATCGACCCCAGCGTTTTCCGAAAGACGAAGCTGAGCGTGGTGTTCACGAACATCCATGGCACGGGTGCGGTCCACTCGGTGCCGTTGCTGATCCATGCCGGATGCGACGTCACGCCGGTGCCGGAGCAGCTGGAAGGCGACGCGCGTTTCCCGACGGTGAAATCGCCGAACCCGGAGAATGCGGAGGCGTTGTCGCGCGCCGTGGCGCTGGCCGACAAAATCGGCGCCGACGTGGTGGTCGCGACCGATCCCGATGCCGATCGCATGGGTGTGGCGGTGCGCAATCGCTCCGGGAAAATGGATTTACTGACGGGTAACCAAATCGGCGCGCTCCTCGCCGACTACCGCATCACGAAATACAAAGAGCTCGGCTGGATTCCGGCCGCGGGCAGCCAGCAGGTCGCGATCATCAATACATTCGTAACGACCCAACTACAGGACGCGATCGGTCGCGGACACGGCGTGAAGGTCATCAAGACCTTGACCGGCTTCAAGTGGATCGCCGCCAAGATCCGCGTCTATGAGGAGAAGCTGTGTCAGGCGATGGGGCCCGGTTTCGACTACGAAGGCACGCCGTTTGAGGAGCGCGCGAAGCTGCTGCAGAAGCACAGCACGTTTTACGCGTTCGGCACGGAGGAGAGCTACGGCTACCTGCCAAACGACTACCTTCGCGACAAAGACGGCAACTCGGCGTGTCTGATGTTTGCCGAGGTGTGCGCGTGGGTGAAAACGCGCGGGCTCACGATGCCCGAGTATCTCGACGAGATTTTCCTCAAATACGGCTTCTACCTCGAAGGCGTGATCAACATCTACTACGAGGGCGCGAGCGGAAATGCGAAGATCAAGCGCATCCTCGAAAGCTATCGGTCGAATCCACCGAAGGCGTTTGGCGAGGTCGCGGTGACGCAGTTCCAGGATTTCGGTCGCGAAAAAATTTACGATGCGGACCACGAGCTGATTCCCTCGCAGGATCTCTATCTTGTGACGTTGGCCAACGGCTATTCGTTCGCCGCGCGCGGCAGTGGCACGGAGCCGAAGATGAAGTTCTACCTCTTCGCCAGCGAGAAAGTCGCGGCGGTGAGCGAACTCGCCGGCGTGAAGGACAAAGTGCGCGCGACGCTCGCCGGGCTGAACAAGCTCATCGAGGCGGACGCCAAGGCGCGGGCTGAGGGGTGACGCGCGCGCCGTGTGGCGCGTGGCTGGCCGGGGCACGAAAAGGGGCGGACTGAAGTCCGCCCTACTTTTTTTCGGCGAAGGTCGTCGTAAAGGTCGCGGTCGAGGCGGGGGCGGTAAGCTCGACGAGGAGGGTTTCGCGGCGGTGCGGCGGCACGTCGGGGGTGGAGCCGTGCCAGACACGGAACTCGCCGGGAGCGGTGAGCGTGACGCGCATGACGGTTTTTCCGTAAGCGACGTCAAACTCGGCGCGGTCGCGGTAGGTCGCGACGCGGGCGTTGCGCCAATAGGTGAACGAGGTGGGGCGATCTTTCGCAAAGTCGGCGTCGGCCGTGAACGTAGCGGGCAGGCGCACTTTGCCCTGTAGCTGGAGCGCGTGGCCGAGTTTGTGCGGGACCGGGCCGGTGGTGGCGACGGTGGCGGTGTCGATCAGGCGCTCGCCCTCGATGGCGAGCGTGCGGGTGGCGCGGGCGTTCTTGCGATAGCGCGGTTGCGCAACTGAGACGCGATCGTCGGCAAAGGAGACGAGTTCACCCGCGTCGATGCCCTCCTGGCCCTCGCCGTCGACGAGCGGGACGTTGTGGTTGAGGGCGCGTTGGTAGTAGCCCTTGTAGAGCGGCGAGCCGTAGCCGACGACGCCGGAGTCGTGGGTGATATCAGTGTCGCTGTAAAACGCGGAGTAGTTGAGCGCTTCGGCTTGCGAGTGGGAGCGTGTGAGCTGGCCGTAGTGGACAAAGACCTGCCACGCTCCCGATTTCAGGAGCGCCATGCGCGAGGATTCGAAGTTGCGGCTGGTGATCGGTGGCAGCGAAAAGGCGCGCGGCGGCGCGGCCGGCGGGTCGAGGAGCGTCTCCCAGTCGCGGCGCGAGGCCGCTTCCGCGAGTCCGAGCGTAGTGGGGAAAACGCGGTAGTTCGCGGCGTAGGTGGCGGCGTTCGGCGCGGTGGGAATGCCCTTGTTGTCGGCGGGATTGGGGAGCTGGCCGTTGGGGAAACGCAGATATAAGGTGGAGAGCATCAGGTTTTCGGCGGTAGCCATCTCAGCGGCGAGTTCGGCGGCGCGGCCGTAGAGCCCGGCGGTGGTGAAGAGCGTGTTGACGGCGGAGACAACGAAACCGTTGTAGCCGAGCGATTGCTCATACCAGAGGTAGTCGCTGGTGATGCCCTCGGCCATTTGGCGGCGCAGGCCGAATTTTCCGTCGATGGCCTCGCGCCACATCGGCTCGTCGCCGAAGAGGAGCGCGACTTGGGCGACGGCGCAGCGCTGCCACGTGGCGATGTTGTGGATGGTCTGGAAATTTTTGTTCAACACCGCGACCTCGGGCTGGAAAAACTGCGTGCGCCATTGCTGGCGCTGCGCGGCAGGGACGCGGTCGCCGAGGAGCCGGACGGTCTCGGTGAACTTCACGAGGTTCGAGGCCTCGGTGAGCGTTTGCCAAAATAGACGCGCGCCCTGGTCCTTTCGGACGGGTTCCCATTTGAGGTAGTTCGCTGAGTAGAAATTCATCTGGCCGATGGCCCACGCGGCGTAGCGGTCTTCGCCGGTGAGGCGCCACAGGCGCGCGGCGCGGGTCATGGTGTCGACGTGGCGACCGCGGAACACGACGACCCACCAGGCTTTGAGTTTTGGGGTAATCTCGATTTGCGGATCCGAGGGGGACGAAAAGAACTGAGTTTCTTCGCCGGGGATTTTCTCGTTCCACTTCACGGCCGAGCCGTCTTTGGGACTCACGCCGTCGTGGGACCAACCGGCGACCCATTCGACGCGGTCGCGGTGTTTGGCCATCCACTTATCCACGCTGGCGCGCTCGGCCTGCAGCCACTTCGCCCACGCGGGATCGGAGGCGACCCGGTCTTTGGCACCGGTCCAGTCTTCGACGGCGCTGCGCCACGGGCGGCCTTGGGCGTCGTAGACTTTGACGTCGGCGAACATCTTTTCAGGGTCCGGCTTTGGGAACGTGGTGGCGGCTGACGCGAGCAGTGGGGCGGTGAGCAGGCCAAGCAGGAACAGGGTTTGCGGGCGCATGGCAGGGAGACGCGTGCAGGAGGCGGCGGATGCGGTCGGCGCGTGGAAAATCGGGGTCAGTGAAAATGCTTACCGCTGAAGTCGGCGGTGCTGATGCGCGGTAGCATGACGGGACGGCGCTCGCTTGACTCGGGAAATGCAGTCGCCGGAAGTGGGGGATGAACTTTGGAAATCAATATTTCGCGGCGGGCGTCGCCCGTCGGTTGGCGTGGGTGTTTGGTGCGGCCGTGGCGTTGGCCTTCGTTGCCGGGTGCGGAAAATCGGGCGGCGGCGGCAATCCGAAGGTGCCTGCCGGCGCGAAGAGTTCTGGCGGGCTGCACGCGGTGCTCGAAACCGACAAAGGAGCGATTGAGATCGAGTTTCTCCCGAATGATGCGCCGAAGGCCGTGGAGAATTTCCGCCTGCTTGCGGAGCACGGTTACTACAATGGCGTGACGTTTCACCGCATCGTGAAGGGCTTCATGTTGCAGGGCGGCGATCCGGAGGGCACGGGCCGCGGCGGGGAGAGTGCGTGGGGCGGCAAGTTTGCCGATGAGATCAAACAGGATTCGCCGCTTTACCAAGCGGGCTACAAACGCGGGATGTTGGCGATGGCCAATGCGGGGCCGAACACGAACGGCAGCCAGTTTTTCATCATGCAGCGGGATTATCCGTTGCCGCCGGCGTATGTGATTTTCGGGAAAGTGACCAAGGGGCTGGACGTGGTCGACGCGATTGCGGAGACACCCACCAAGATGGGTATGGATGGCGGGATGAGCCAGCCGCTGACGCCACCGGTGATCAAAAAAGTGACGGTCCAGAAATGACCGTCGCCGACCCGCGCGGTTTTATTTCGGGCTTTTGAGGGCGTGGTCGGCGGGGAGATCTTCGCCGGACCAGATTTTCTGCCACGTGGTTTTGGCGGCCGGCGCGCTCCAGAATGGATCGCTCGCGGGGAGGCCGAGCGGCAGGAAAGCGGCGCTGCAGAGGTAAAGACTGCCGGTGGAAATGTAGGTTTCACCGAGACCGGGTTGCGAACCGGAAACGCCGATACGGAGCCAGCCGGCGGCATCGAACGTGCCGGGAGCTTCAAGCGTGCGCCGGATCACGGCGGTGAGGGCGACGCGGGTTTGCGCGGGCGAAACGTCTTGCGGAAGCCGGTGGGCGAGGGCGGCGAGGGCGAGGCCTTGGAAGGCCCCGCAGCGATACGCGAGCGAGCGGCCGATCACGGGGTAGGTGCCATCGGGGGCGATGAGGCGCTCCTGGATCGCAGCGAAACGCGAGAGGCGGTCGCGGACTTTGCCGCGGAACGTTTTGAGTTCGGTGGTCTCTTCACCGACGACCTCCAACGCTTCGTAGAGCATGGGCTGAATGACGAAGGCGTTGTAGTAGTCCCAGTGGAATTCGGGGCCGTCACCATACATGCCGTCGCCCACATACCACGCGGCGTGTTTGGTGATGCCTTCGAGGAGGCGGGTATCGCTCCGGCCGGCGCCGGCGACGTGGAGGAAAACTTCAACGGTGGTGGCGAAGAGCTTCCAGTTGTTTTCGCCGGGCTTGATGGGGCGGGAGGATTTGAGTGCGGCGATGACGTTTTGCTGCACAGGCGCGGGTAGTTTTTTCCAAAGCTCGGTGGGCGCGCGAAGGAGCGCTTGGGCGAGGAATGCGGCGTCGACGAGTGGTTGGGCGCCTTTGGAGAAATTCAAGAAGTCAGGTGACTGAGGATCGGTGGCGGAATCGATCGCGGTGCGCGCGAGGGCGGCGAGGCGGGCGCGCTCGGTGCCTTCGGTCGAGGCATCGGCGCCGAGTTCCAACCAAGGGGCGATCCCACAAAGCACGCGGCCGAGCGCTTCGAGGTGCGTGTAGGTGGGACGGTCTTTGCTGCGCGGCGACGACTCGACGGGCATCGTGGCCTTGAGGCGGCGTTCGGTGAGCGCACCGAGGACGGGGTTGGCAAGTTTCTGCGCGAGGCGGACCCACGTGGCGCGGTCGGTCGTGCCGACGCTCGTCGTGGTTAGGGTGGCGGTCGACGCTGGGATTGATTGTCCACGGACCCCGACGGCGAGTGCGGCGGAGGCGGCCGAGAGTTTTAGGAAGGAGCGGCGCGAGTTCATGTGAAGCGGGGTCGAGGGAAGGGAGCCGCCATGAGCTAACGACACGGGGCGCGGAGCGACACGCCAAAAACCTGCGCGTTTCTTGTCCGGCTTGAACGGACTCAGAAGCGCACGGTGGCGGTGAGGTCCCACTGCGGCGGCATCACGTAGATCTGGCGATAGAGCACGGTGCCACTGGCCAGCGTGGTGGTGCCGACGCGGCGGGTGCTGCCGTTTTCCAGATCAACGATGTTGCGGCAACCGAGACGGAAGCGCACCTGCTGGCGCCAAATTTTTTGGTCACGCATCACGTAGGCGCTTAGGAGGTGCGAAGTGCCGCCGTAGAATTCGCGGCCGTTCACGATGGAGAGCAGGTAGTTGTCGCGCCAACTGCCGTTGACGCCGACGCGCACGCCCCGGAGCGGCTGCCACATGTCGCGTTGAAACGAGTAGTCGGCGATCCAGCTCGCGGACCAAGGTGCCGCGCGGGCGCCGGTGGGTTTCGTGGAGTAGTCGCTCGAATCGAGGACCTCTTTCGCGTCGGCGATGAGGGCAGGGGCCTCGTCGCCGCGTTTGACAGCAGCTTCGTAATAGGCGCGGAAGGACGAGAAATCGGGACGGGTAATGACATCGGAGTGCGCGAGCGTGAAGCGGAGCTGCACGCCCTTGGCGGGACGGGCGAGAAGGGTGATATCGAACCCCTTCGACGATTCGGTGGAGAGCACGTCGCGGTATTGGTTAACGTCGTTCCACGTGCGGAAGTAGCGCGGATCGCTGGCGGTGATGTTGTTGGGGTTAATGAGATTCTCGATGTCGCCGGCGCTGAAGTTGGAAGGCGTCCAGCGGAATTCGACGTTGGCGCGGTCGATTTGGAAGACGCCGAGAGTGAGGGTCAGACGATTGTCGAACAGGGCGCCCTTGACGCCGATCTCTTTGGTCACGCCGGAAATCGGGCCGAAGATTTTTTGGTCGAAGGTGCGGGCGTCCTGCCAGCGGAAGGAGTCGGAATAGACGCCGTAAATGTTAATGTCGGGCGTGAGCACGTAGGTGAGGCCGGCGGTGTAGCTCGTGTTGAAAAGATGCAGGGCGCGATTTTCGACATACTCACCGGGCAGGGCATCCTCACGACTGGGCGGGGCGATGTCCTCACGGTAGACGCCGTAGGTTCGGGTGCCCTTGTATTCGTGGGTGCGATTCCAATCCCAGCGGACGCCGAACAGCGACTGGAGCCGGCCCTTGAAATAACTACCACTGGCCGAGATCGCGCCCGCGTAGGCTTGTCGCCACTCGGTTCCGTCGGCGGCGTTGCCGAAGGACAGTTGCTTCGCTTGAAAATCATTGGTCACGGGCAGGCGCTCGACGGTGAAACGGTCGAAGAGTTCGCGGGAATAGAATTGGCGATCGTCGAGATAGAGGCGGAAGCGGACGCGATCGTTGGTCTGATTGACGGAGGTCACGAGGCCGTTCTCGAAGCGCTTCACGTTGTAGAGGGCCTTGCGGTAATTGTTGGTGAAGTCTTCGCGGTATTCGACGTTGCCGACGAAGAGCTGCTTCATCCAGGAGAAGGGCTGCCATGGCAGGACGGCGGTGCCGCGGAACGCATCGACGTCGTTGCCGAAGCGTTTCCAATCGATGCCGGTGGTGTCGATGTAAGGGCGGCCGTTGACGTCGAGGCTGATCGTGCTGTTGAAAAAGTTGTCGTTGCGCAGGCCGTCTTGGTTCTGGTGGTTGTAGGCGAATTCGAGACCGAGTTTGCCGATGCGCTGTTCGACCGTAACGGAGTAGGTGCTGAACGGACGGCCTTGGCGGTCGAACGAGCCGCGGAGGTTGTAGTGCTTCGGGTATCCGAAAAACCGTTTCATGCCGACGATTGCACCAGCGGCGTTGCGCATGCTGACGTCGAAAAAGCCGCCCTCGAGCAGCGTCGGGCTGCCGCCGGCCGGGCCGTTCGTCGAGCTGCGGTCGGCGGCAGGAAGGGTCGATTGGTTGAACCACGCGCCGTCAGAGGTATACCACGGTCCAGCGCTCGTGAAGCCGAGGGAGCGCGCGGATTGCTCGCGCACGGTGATGCCGGAAAAGCCGCGGGCGTTGTCGAAATCGCCGCGCTCGGCTTCGAGGCGAACGAGGGTATTCCGGAACGGCTGCCAGGTGAGCGCTAGAGTCTCGCCGGCGAGTTTGTAGGCGGACGCATCCTGAAACGTGCGCTCCTCGCGACGCACGGCATTGAAGCGGACGGCGAGGCCGTTGCGGAGCTTCCGGTTGACGTCGAGCTGCACGCGGTAGGCGCCTTCACTGCCGTATTGGGCGAAGGCGGTGCCGAAGTTTTTCATGAGCGCGCGCTTTGTGAAAACCGATCCCTGTCCGCCGGGTTCGACATCGCCGAAGATGAGGGAATTCGAGCCCTTGCCGAAGTCGATGCGCTCGACGTTGTAGGTGTCGCTCGGGATATACCAACGGAAGTAGTTCCGCGAAACGTTGAATCGCTGGGAGAGACCGCGGAAGGAAAAGTTGTCGGTCTGATTGTCGTTTTCCATCGTCGGTGCGGCGTAGACGTTGGCGACGAATTTGGTGACTTCGTCGGCGGTGTTCAGGCCGAGGTCTTCCATGAAATCGGCGGTGATCGCATCGATGTTCACCGGCACGTCTTTGAGGGCCTGCTTCGTGCGCGTGGCGGAGAGCGTGTCGTTGGCGGACCAGCCGGTCTCGCGTTCGGTGGAGACGATGAACGGGGAGAGGTCGACCGTCTCCTCGGTCGGGGCAGTCGCAGGGCGCGCCGGAGCGGTTTGCGCCTGTGAGGCGGTGGCGGTGAACAGCAGAGCAAAAGCCGTGGTAATGACGTGGCGGTGAAGGGGAGTCATGGTGAGGGTTTGGCAGGTCAGCGGAGGCCGATCGGGCGGTGGCGCGTGCGCGGAAGGACGAACGAGCGTTAGGAATGTTGCGCCCGAACGGCGGGTGCAACTACGCGGTCGGCAAAATCGAGGAAAGGCCGACTTGGAGGCCGCGGAGTTCGGCGAGGCCGCGCAGGCGGCCGATGAGCGGGTAACCGGGACACGTCGGGGCCGCGCGGCGAAAATCGTCGAGCATGACGTGGCCGTGATCGGGGCGGAGTGCGACGCGCCAATCGTCGCGGCCGGTGCGGAGACGGGCGGCCTGTTCTTCGAGGAGCGCGCGGACGACGGAGGGCATGTCCAGGCTGCCTTCGAGGTGATTGGCCTCGTAAAATGTGCCGTCGGGTTCCCGTTGCACGGCGCGCAGATGCACGGCGTGAATGCGGGAGCCGAGACGGCGGACGATGCCGGCGAGGTCGTTGTCGCCGCGCGCGCTGAGCGATCCGGTGCAGTAGCAGAGACCGTTGGCGGGCGAATCGACCATTTCGAGAATCGCGCGAAGGTGGGGCTCGGTGGAGACGATGCGTGGCAGCCCGAGCACGGGAAACGGCGGATCGTCGGGGTGAATCGCGAGACGCACGCCGGCGGCTTCGGCGGCGGGCGCGATCTCGGCGAGGAAGAGCCGCAAGTGTTCGGTGAGGCGCGCGGCGTCGATCTGCGCATAGCGGGCGAGCATGCCGCGAAAATCGTCGAGCGAGAGATTCAGGCGGACGCCGGGAAAGAGATCGAGGGTCTGGCGGATGAAGGCGGCGCGACCGGCTTCGTCGAGGGATTGCCAATACGCGGCGGCCGCGGCGCGCTGGGCATCGGTGAAATCGTGTTCGGCGCCGGGACGCGCGAGGCCGAAGAGGTCGAACGCGGCGAACTTCGTTGGATCGTAGAGGAGCGCCTCGGTGCCGTCGGGCAGACGGTGGGCGAGGTCGGTGCGCACCCAGTCGAGCACGGGCATGAAGTTGTAAATGACCACGTGGATGCCGGCGGCGCCGAGGCGCTGGAGCGTGAGCCGGTAGTTTTCGATGTGGCGCGCGAAGTCGCCGGTGCGGGTCTTGATCGCTTCGGACACGGGCACGGACTCGACGATGCGCCATGTCAGACCGGCGGCGGCGATCTCGTCGCGGCGCGCGGCGATGAGCTCGGCGGGCCAGGCTTCGCCATAGGGAATTTCGTGCAGCGCGCTGAAGACGGCCGTCGCGCCGGTCTGGCGTATTTCCGCGAGGGTGACGCTATCGTTGGGCCCGAACCAACGCATCGCTTCTTCCATGAGATTTCGCATGTTGGAGACAAGGGCGCGGCGACGCGCCGAAATCAATTCCGCGTTGCTTAAGGGAATAAATGCCTGCGGCCTTGATCTTCGAGCGGAGCGCGCAATGGTTCGGCTGTTTTCTCCTCCGGTCGTGCCGCGCGATACGCGGCGCGAACGATTCCCCAACGCCCGCAACCCTCTCCCTGCCGATGAAATCCCCGCTGCATTGCCGTGCTGTCACCTTATTTTCTCTCGCGCTGTTAGGCGCCTGGCTGCCCGGCGCAGCGTTCGGCCAAGCGGCACCGGCCCCTGCGGCGGCGGCCAACCCGAAGGCGGAAGAAAAAGAGACAGTGATGCTGTCGGCTTTTGTCGTGTCGACCGAACTCGAAACCGGCTGGTCCGCGAACGACACGCTCTCGGCGACGCGCACGAAGCAGGCGATCAAAGACGTGCCGGTGAACATCGACGCGATCACGGCAGATTTTATGGAGGACCTCGGGCTATTCAGCGCCGACGAGGTCGCGAACTTCGTCGCCAACGCCTACGCGCCGCCGACCTTGGAGAACGACAACCAAAGCGGCAGCGTCTCGTTTCGCGGACTGAGCGGCTCGACGGCTACGCGCAATTACTTCCGTTGGTATATCCCGAGCGACACCTACAACGTCGAGCGCATCGACTTCGGCAAAGGTTCCAACTCGCTCATCTTTGGCGATGTCGAGCCGGGCGGGCAGGCTTCGGTGTTCACGAAGCGCGCGCTGATGAAAAATTTTGGCACGCTGCTCTCCCAGTATAACAGCGACGGCGCCTACCGTTTCCAAATCGACTACAACCGCCGTGTCGCGCGCAACCTCGCCTTCCGCTTCAACGCGGTCCGCCGTCAGGAGCGCACCTATCAGGACGCGTCGACGTTCGCGCTGGAGGGCGAGACGCTCACGGGAACGTGGCAGCCGTTCAGAAACACGATGATTCGCGTCGAATACGAGCAGGGCGATTTTGCCAACGTTCGCGGCTTCGGCGGCGTCACCATCCGCGAGCAATCCGCCCGCTCCCGTGCCTACACGAACGACCGGTTGCACTACACCTCTGACGGCGAGTGGATCGTGCGCTCACAACTCCCGACGGCCGATCGCGGGAACGGTCCGGCCGGTGGTTCTCCCTCGCTGGTTGAAGGTGAATATTTCGACGTGACGATGCGCAACGCTGCGGGAGCGATCATCGGCACGAAACGTTTCAACGGTTACCCGAAGCACTACAATCTCCGTGGTTCCTTCGATCGGCAGAACCGGCCCTTCAATACCACTTCGGTGACGGTGGAACAGCGCGTCGGCCCCGTGGGGCTGGAGGTTGCCTACAACCGCCAGACGCAGACCGCGGTGCGCAACGACAACTTTTTTTCCAGCACCATCAGCGTCGATCTCGCCGGGCGGCCCTACGTCGAGAGCGAACTCGACGAGAAGCGGTTCGGCAATCAGGTCCATTCGTTCCGCGGCATGGCGGTCTACAAATTCGACAAATGGAAATGGATGCAGCAGCTCTTCGTCGGCAGCGCGGAATACCGCGAAGACCAGGTGCTGAACTACCGGTTTAATACCTACAACACCGCCAACGTCGACCGCGGCACCGCGACCACGCTCAACACCAACTCCGACCGTATCCGCCTCCGGCTTTTCCTCGACGATCCACGTTTCTACTCCCGTGCGCTCTTCGACTCGATGAAGCCGGCCAATCTGCCGACGACCGCCACGATCACCCCGAAGTCACTGGCCTCGTTTCCTTCGGGAACGAGTTCGACCGACGGCACGCAGTGGCGCCAATCCTCGGCCGTTTCGTTCTCGGCGAGCGGACGCTACTTCAACGGGCGCATCCAGACGCTGCTCGGCGCGCGCCATGACTGGAATCGGAACTACGAATACGAAAGCAACCGCCGGTTCGGTCCCTACAACGAAGAGGTCGCTCCGCCCAAGATTCAGGACGCGCTCCCCGGCGAATATGTGCAGAACAAACAACTGCGTTTGGAGAACACGAGCATGACGGGCGGACTGACCGTGGTGCTCACCAAAGATCTAAATTTCTACGGAGTCTATTCGGAGTCGTTCCGCTTCCAGGGACTGCGCACGTTTGATCGCGAGCGCTTTGGGCCGATCACCGGCGTCACGAAAGAAGTCGGCCTCAAGGGCGATTTCTGGAGCAACCGGGCCAGCGTGAATCTCGGCGTCTTCGATATCGACCGCCAAAACGTCGCGCTCAGCTGGAATGGCGTCATCGATTTCACGACCGCGGAAATCGAAGACCTGATGAACCCGAATAATGTCCGGCCAGGCGACCCTGGTTACAAATATGCCGAAGAAGGCACGGCCAGCGCGGCGCGTTACTACAAGTCGACGGAGAATTCGCGCGGTGCCGATATCACGCTGAACATCCGTCCGCTGAAAGGGCTGCAATTGCGCTTCACCCTCGCGCGGACGCAGGTGACCGGTCAGCCGGATCTCGATTCATTCCGCGGCTACTACGAAGCCGCCGTCGCCCGCGGCAACGAAGCTCCCGCGATTCTGAACGAAGCAAAGACGTTGCTCGATTCGCTCGACATCGACCAGAAGCCGACTGGCGCGCGCGCCTCGCCGTGGTCGGCGAGCTGGGTGATCGACTACGGCTTCGCGCGCGATGCGTGGGCGCCGCTCCGCGGAGTGCGCATGGGTCTGAACGGGAGTTGGCGCGACGACTATTTGTTCGGCATTGCCAACGGCCAATCGTTGTCGGGCGGTGCGACGCACCTGGTCAACGGGTATCTCATGCGTGACCAGAAAATCTGGCGGCAAACCGTCCGGGCGCGCCTCGGCTTCCGCAACATCACGGACTTGGAGAACGGCAAGCTGCGCAAGACGAGTTTCACCACGATGGCGAACGGTGCGAATGTCTACCGCTACAGCTACGTGGTGCCCCTGCAGGTCGACCTCAGTCTGACGGTGCGGTTCTGACGTGTGCTCCCCTCCACGGCGGCAGCACTTTCGGCGCTGTGTGGTCGGAAGGTGCGAGGGGTGCCAATGCCGGCACAGGGACGTGCCGGCCCACCGGTAAACCGGTAGTTTTGGGCGGGCGATCAATGGTGGCGCGCCGCGCCTCGCGATTTCCAAAACAAAATGTCCAATTCCGATCTCGGTGTGCCAATACTGAGGTATAACCGATGGACATTGAACAAAGTCGCAGTGCCGATGAGGCGGCCTTTCTTCGCCGCTTTATGGGAGAGGAGCGCCCGCTGCTGCGATTTATTCTGCGCTATGTTCCTGCCACGAACGATGCCCGCGATGTCTTGCAGGAAACGCTCGTGACGCTCTGGGCGAAGCGCGCGGAATTCGACGAATCGCGGGAGTTTTTGCCATGGGCGTGCGGCATCGCCCGGCACAAGGTGCGTGAGTTTTGGCGGAAACAGCCGCGCTGGCACGCTTTCGGGCAAGACGACCTCATGGCGTTGATCGACACCCGGTGCGAAGAGTTGGCGCCGCAACTTTCACTCAGGCGCGAGAAGCTGCGCGATTGTGTCGCGAAATTGCCGGCTCACCAGCGTTCCACGTTGGAGCGGTTTTACGGCGACGAGGAGTCGGTGGAAACGCTGGCTTTGCGGGAGGGCCGCAGCAGCGAGGCGATCTACAAGATGCTACAGCGCATCCGCCGAGGGCTGCAGGAGTGCATCGAGCGCGGGATCCGCGCCGAAACCAACGCCGCAGGACTATGAAGGCCGACCACGATTTGCTCTTTGCCCGGATTTGCGACGGCCTCGCCACGGCCGAGGAGATCGCCACGTTTCACCGCCTGCTGCGCACGGACACCGACGCGCTCGATGCGTGGGTGCACTACTCGGAGCTGCATGGCGAACTCGCGGCCGGCACCATTTTGGCCGAGACCGGCGAGCCCGCGGCAAGTAACGCCGTGAACGTCCCGCCGCGCCGCGATGACCGTGCGGCACTCCGGTTGGTGCGGCCGCGCCGTTGGTTGCAATGGGCTCCACAGGCTGCGGCGGGTCTCGCGGTGGGACTCTTCGCAGCGTCGATCGTTTGGGCCTACGTGGGGCCGCCGGCGTTGCGAGCGAGGTCGCTGTTGAACGAAGACTTTGAGAGTTCCGATGTCTCGCTCGTGGCGCGCACGGTGTTGGAAACAGGGGTTTGGCGCGGTGACGCGGCGGAGATTGTTGGCGCCCGAAACGGCGTGAAGCCCGCGCGGGGTGTGAAGATGATGCGCTTCCGGCGAGATGATTTTGAGGGCCGCGCCAAGCCGGCGGGCGGGCATATCGCGGTGGTTTACCACCTGATCGATTTGCGTCCCTGGCACGGCGAGCTTTCCGACGGAGCCGGCGTGGTCGAGGTCTCGGCGAGTTTCAATGCGGCGGAGTTCCCGGAGGACGAACGCTACGGTTGTGCGATCTCCCTCTACGCCCTCGATGCAAACTCGGTGCCGGATCGCATCGGCCGCCTCGGCAGCACGTTGACCAACGAAGCGCTGGCCATGGCGCGGAGTTACAACACCAAACTCGATCACGATCCCGCCTCGTGGCAGCGGTTGACCTCGGAGCTTCGCCTGCCGCCCGACGCCGAGTTCTTGGTCGTTCGCTTGCACATCAATCAGGCGTTTGAGTCGCGCGAGAACGCCGTGTTCACCGGCAGTTACGCGGACGACATCCGCGTCACCCTTACCCGTCGCGCGCCGCTACGTTGAGTTTTCTGACTCTTACCCCTTATGAACCCCGCCGCTCGAAATATCGAAAACCGCAAAGTCGTTCGCCGCTTCGTCCAACTCCTGTTGGCGCTGACAGGGCCTGCGCTGCTCGCCCAAACCGCAAAGCCGCCCGTGCCCGCGTCGGTTGCGCAAGAAGATCCCATCGCACTTTCGCCCTTCGTCATCTCCAGCGAGAAAGAAACCGGCTGGTCCGCCAACGATACGCTGACCGGCACCTACACGAAACAGGCGCTCAAGGATCTGCCGGTGAACATCGACGCGATCACCTCCGACTTCATGGAGGATCTCGGGCTCTTTACGGCCGACGAGACGGCTCAGTTTGTGGCCAACGTTTTCGCGCTGCCGGTGATGGAAAACGACAATCAGGGAGGTAATTTTTCGTTCCGCGGCCTGACGCAGGCGAACAACATCAGCCGGAATTATTTTCGCTGGTTCATCCCGAGCGACACCTACAACGTCGAGCGCATCGACTTCGGCAAGGGCTCCAATTCGCTCATCTTCGGCGCAGTCGAGCCTGGCGGTCAGGGCGCGGCGTTCACGAAGCGACCGCTGATGCGTAATTTTGGCGAGGTGCTCGGCAATCGGAACAGCGAGGGCGCCTACCGCTACCAATTCGACTACAACCGCCGGCTCACGTCGACCCTCGCCCTGCGCCTCAACGTCGTCCGCCGTCAGGAAAAGACATTTCAGGATGCATCGGCCTACAAGTTCGAGGGCGAGACGATCGCCGCGGTCTGGCGGCCGTTTCAGCGAACTTCGATCCGCGTCGAGGCCGAGCAGGGCAAATACGACAACACCCGTGGCTTCGCCGGAATCAGTGTCTGGGAGCAATCCGCCCGCTCCAACGCCTGGTCTACCGCCGGCACCTACTACACGTCCGACGGTGTGTGGGTGCTGCAGGCCACCCAGCCCGCAGCGGATCGCGCCGGCGCCAACTCCGTGGCCGGCGGTCAGCCTTCGCTTATCGAGGGCGGCTTCTTCGATGTGCAGATGCGCAACGCCGCGGGCGCCGTCGTCGGCACCAAGCGCCTCAACGGATTTCCCAAGCACTACAATATCCGCGGCGGTTTCGACCGGCAGGCCCGGCCGTTTAACACCTACTCGGTCACGATCGAGCAGTGCTTCGGTCCCGTGACGGCCGAGCTCTCCTACAACCACCAAAACCAATCGTCCGAGCGCAACGACAACTCCTTCGACACCACGATCAGCGTCGATGTGAACGGCCGCCCATTCGTCGACGCCGCCTCCGATCGCAAACACTTCGGAACGGACACCGACGCGTTTCGCGCCGCCGTCGTTTATCGCTGGAAGCCCGCGAACTGGATGGAACAGCTCCTCGTCGGCACGGCGGAATACAACGAGAGTTCTCAGGACAACTATCGCCTCCAAGCCTACAATGTCCGCCCTGTCCTCTCCGGTGCCGCGACCGCGATCAACACCAACGCCGATCGCGGCCGGCTCCGCCTCTACCTCGACGATCCGCTGTTCTATTCGCGCGCCGTCTTCGATCGCCTGCAGTTCGACGCGCCGCCCGTCACCAACGCCGTGGACATGCGCATGCTCGGTTTTTTTGCCTCGGGCACCGACGCCGCGAACGGCACGCAGTTCGTGCGCAGCGCGGCGGCCACGGTTTCCGCCACCGGTAAATATTTCGGCGGCCGGCTGCAGTCGCTCGTCGGTGTCCGTCGTGACACCAACCGCGAATACACCTACACCACCACGCGCTACACCGGCCCTTTACGCGAAGCGATCCGGCCGCCGAAGTATCAGGACGCCCTCCCGGGCGACTACGTCGAGAATCCCACGCAGAATCTCTCGAACACCACTTTCACCGGCGGCCTCACCTACGCGCTTACGCGTGACGTTAACGTCTACGGCACCTATTCCGAGTCCTTCCGTTTTCAGGATTTCGTGACTTTCGACAATGTCCGCTTCGGGCCGATCATCGGCACGACGCGGGAGATCGGCGTGAAGGGAAATCTCCCCGACGGACGGGCCGCGCTTACGCTCGGCGTCTTCGACATCGACCGCGAAAACGTCCGTCTGTCCTACAACAACGTCATCGGGCTCAGCGCCGCGCAGCTTGAGGACTTGATGAATCCGAACGACGTCTTGCCCGGCAACCCCGCCTACAAGTTTAGCGCGCCCGGCACGGCCAGCGCCGCGCGCAACTACCAGTCCACGGAGAATTCCCGCGGCGCCGATCTCACCCTCATGCTGCGGCCCACAAAGCAGCTCCAGCTCCGCTTCACGCTCGCGCGCACCAAAGTCTCCGGCACACCCAATCTCGCGTCATTCCGCGGCTACTACACGGCCGCGCTCGCCCGTGGCAATGAAAGCCCTGCCGTGCTCGCGACCGCCAAACTTCTCCTTGATTCGCTCGATCTCCCCGGCCGGCCCGCCGGCCCGCAGGCCTCGCCGTGGTCCGGCAGTTGGGTGGTCGACTACGCGTTTTCGCGGGAAAGCGCCGTCGCATTGCGCGGCATCCGCCTCGGCATTAACGGCAGCTGGCGCGATGACTACCTCCTTGGCAGTCCGGGTGGCCAGGCGTTGGTTGGCGGCACGCGCCACCCGGTGAACGCCTACGTGATGCGCGATCAGAAAATGTGGGGCCAGCAGGTGCGTCTGCGGGTCGGCGTGAAAAATCTCGTAGACTTGGAAAACAACAAAATCCGCAAGACCGGCTTCACCACCATGGCAAACGGCGCGAACCTCTATACCTACTCTTACGTCATGCCTGCGCAGTATGATCTCACTGCATCGGTGAAATTCTGATTCTTCCCCATTATGAAAATGCTTCGTCGTGTGTTTCCCGTGATTGCCCTGCTCGGATTGGTCGCCTCGCTCCGAGCGGCGAGCGTTCCGGCCAAACCCAATATCATCTTTATCCTGGCCGATGATTACGGCGTCGGGGAGGTCAGCTGCTATGGTGCGGACAACTACAAGACACCGCACATCGACGCGCTCGCCCGCGGAGGCGCGCGCTACACCAATGCCTACACCGTCCCCCTCTGCGGACCATCCCGCGCGCAGATTCTCCTGGGCCGCTACCCGTTTCGCACCGGCGCAACCAATCAGGATGCCACCGGCACATTCTCGCCCGCGCAATGGACGATGATGCCCGCGGTCCTGAAAAAGTCCGGCTACGTCAGCGCCGCCATCGGCAAGTGGGGCCAACTCCCGCTCCGGCCCGCCGATTTCGGCTTCGACGACTACCTGCGTTTCAACGGCAGCGGCACTTATTGGAATACCCAGGACAAAGGCCGCAGTTATCAGATCAACGGACGGGAGACGCCGCTCCGCGACAAGGAATACATGCCCGATGTGATGCACCGCTACGCCGTCGATTTTATCACCAAGCACCGCGAGCGGCCTTTCTACCTCTACTACTCGCTGTCGCACGTCCACACCGAGATTTTGCCGACGCCCGATACCGCGCCCGGCAGCGACGACCAGAAGATCTACGGAGACAACATCACCTACATGGACAAGCTCGTTGGACAACTCGTCGCCGAACTCGACCGTTTGAAACTCCGCGAGAAAACCCTGATTGTGTTTCTCGGCGACAACGGCACCTCTGGCGGACGCGCCGACCGCGCCACGATCGGCGGTCGCCCGCTCTCTGGCTCCAAAGGCTCGATGCTCGAGGGGGGCGGTCTTGTCCCGATGATCGTGAACTGGCCCGGTGTCACACCCGCGGGCCGAGTAGTCAGCGACATGGTCGACTCGACCGATTTTTTCCCGACCTTTGCGGAACTCGCCGGCGCGGAGCTCCCCGCGAAAACCGTCATCGACGGCCGCAGTCTTGCGCCTCAGTTCCGCGGTGAAAAAGGTCAGCCCCGCACATGGGCCTTTAACCAGCTCGCGCGCATGTGGTATATTCGCGAGACCGGCTGGAAGATGAACGAAAAAGGTGAACTCTACGACATGAGTGAGGCGCCGTTCGTCGAGAAGCTCGTCACCGCCGGTTCAGAGAGTTCCGCCGCACTCGCGGCGCGACAACGTCTCGCGGCTGCTCTCGCGCAGCTGAATCCCGCCGGCGGCATCGTCGATCAAGGAGATCCCTCGGGCCGGCACGCCAAGAATACCGAGCGCAAGGCCAAGCGCGAAAAATCCAAGTAGTCGCCTCCCGCCACTTCCGTCTCTTCCGATCCATGAAAACACTCCTCGGAATTCTCGCACTGACTTGGCTGTTTGTTCCGGCCCACGCCGCCGAACGGCCCAACATTCTCTTCGTCGCGGTCGACGACCTGCGCCCCGAGTTCGGTGCCTACGGTGCTGCTCACGTCAAATCGCCAAACCTCGACCGCATCGCGAAGGCCGGCATCACGTTCAACCGCGCCTATTGCCAGCAGGCCGTCTGCTCGCCCACGCGTTCGAGTCTCATGACTGGCACGCGGCCCGACACCACCAAGGTCTGGGACTTGGAGACGCACTTTCGCGCCGCTCTGCCGAATGTCGTAACCCTCGGCCAGCACTTCAAAAACCACGGCTACTTCGTGCAAGGCATGGGAAAGATCTACCACGGCAGCCTCGATGACGCCCCTACGTGGTCGGTGCCGTGGCAATCTTCCCGCGGACAGTCCTACGGTCTTCCCGAAAACATCGCGCTCAACAACCGCCAGCCTGCCGCCACCGACACCGGCAAGAAATCTGGCAAAAAGAAAAAGGAAGCGACGCCCCGTAATTCCCGCGGTCCCGCCTTCGAGGGCGCCGATGTTCCCGACGACACCTTCACCGACGGCCAAAATGCGACGCTGGCCGTCGCCACCCTCGGCCAACTCGCGAAGAAAAAGGAGCCGTTCTTTCTCGCGCTCGGTTTCGCCAAACCCCACCTGCCGTTCGTCGCCCCCAAGAAATATTGGGATCTCTACGACCCCGCCAAGATCGTGCTCGCGCCGAACAAGTTTCGGCCCAAGGGCGCGCCTGACTACGCGGTCCAACCCGGCGGCGAACTCCGCAACTATCACGGCATCCCCGAGGGCTCGATCCCCGACGACCTCGCCCGCCAGCTCAAGCACGGCTACTACGCCGCCATCTCCTACATGGACGCCCAGCTTGGCCGCGTGCTGGACGAACTCGACCGCCTCGATCTCCGGAAAAACACCATCGTGATCCTCTGGGGTGATCACGGGTGGAAGCTCGGCGAGCACGATGCCTGGTGCAAACACACCAACACCGAGAACGACACGAATACGGCGCTGCTCCTCTCCGTGCCCGGCATGAAGCACGCCGGCGTAAAAACCAACGCGCTCGTGGAATTTGTGGACGTTTACCCGACGCTCGCCGAACTCGCTGGCTTGCCACTGCCGGCTCACCTCGAGGGCCTCAGCTTCAAGCCACTGCTCGACGATCCGCAGCGCGCTTGGAAATCCGCGGCGTTCAGCCAGTATCCGCGACCTTCCGGGAAATCCGGCAGCGGTCCGCTGATGGGCTACGCCATGCGCACGGAGCGCTACCGGTTCGTGGTGTGGGTCGCGCGGGATGATCACACGAAGATCGATGCGGTGGAGCTCTACGACCACCACCTCGATCCGCAGGAGAACACCAATATCGCTCAGGCGCCGGGTAACGTGGAGTTAGTCGAAAAGTTGATGGCGCAGTGGCGCAAGGGTTGGCAGGGCGCGAAGCCGGGTGCGGCCGCGAAGCTTTGAGTGCTCGCGTCGCGACGCGCGGCGCATCTAGAACAAGCGAGCAGGTGGGCTCCTCCGCCCGCCTGCTTGGTTTTCTACCCTCAACACTACCTCCTATGAGCCTCCGGAAAAAGGTCTGCGCTGCGCTGTTCCTGTCCACGCTTGCGATTGTCGGTTTCGCCCGCGCGGCGTCTCAGCCCAACGTGATTGTCATCATGGCCGACGATGTCGGCTATTCGGATATCGGGTGCTACGGTAGCGAGATCGCGACGCCGAACCTCGATGCGCTCGCGATGGGCGGCGTGCGTTTCACGCAGTTCTACAATACCGCGCGTTGTTGTCCGACCCGCGCGGCGTTGCTCACAGGCCTCTATCCGCACCAAGCCGGCATCGGCCACATGATGGGCGACTACGGACATGAAGGTTACCGCGGCGACCTGAACCGTCGCAGCGTCACCATCGCGGAGGCGCTGAAGCCGGCCGGTTATCGGACCTATGTCACCGGGAAATGGCACGTCACGCCGGGCGACACGCCGAAGGCTCTGGCCAGCCAGCACAATTGGCCGCTGCAGCGCGGCTTCGATCGGTTTTACGGCACGATCCATGGCGCGGGCAGTTTCTGGGACCCGAGTTCGCTCGTCCGTGACAACCGTCTCATCACGGCCGCGAGCGACCCCGAGTATCGTCCGTCGGAGGAATACTACTACACCGACGCGGTCAGCGACCACGCGGCAAAATTCATCCGCGAGCACAAACGCGATCAGGCCGGCAAACCGTTTTTCCTCTATGTCCCCTACACGGCCGCGCACTGGCCCATGCACGCGCGCGAACGGGATATCGCCAAATACAAGGGACGTTACGATGCGGGCTACGCGCCC
>CALRZR010000057.1:0-33232 GCA_943372705.1 Opitutus sp. GAS368
TTCCAAGGAATTTTTTTGAAGAGATTCGCCGCCGTGGCGGGCGCGGGAGTCGCGGCAGCAGGCGGGGGAGCGGCGGGCGTGGGCGGTGGGGCTTCGGGGGCAGGCGCCGGGGGCGGCGGGGTAACGGGCGCGGGTTCAGCAACAGGGACGGGAGGCGGGGCGGGCGGTGCCGGTGGCTTCACCGGGGCGGCGACCGCGAGGGCATCGGCCAAGAGACGCGTAAATTCCTGCGCGCGGGCGTAGTGGTGATCGTTCCAAGCGGGCATGGGAAATCAGGAGAGGCGGCGACGGATCTCGTCGGGCGCGATGCGTTGGTGGCGCCACGACTCGACCTCGTCGACTTGCGGGCCGGGGCCGACGACGAAGCGGCAGCCGGGGGCGCCGAGCGAGGCACACTGGATCTCGACGGCGTGGCGCTCGCTGCGTTCGAAGAAGCTCACGGCGCCCGCAAAGAGTCCCGCATAAAGATGGCAGGTCGGTTGAGTTGCGCCGGCGCCAGTGCTCGCGATCACACTGTGCCGGAGATCGATGAAAGCAAAGCCGCGGGAGAGCGACGCGAGGTCGATCGTCCAAGCGCCCCAGCCGGCGGCGTGCAGCGGAGCCCACCAGCGATCGAGGACGAATTTGGCGTCCATTTGCCAGAGGTCGAGGTTGGCGCCGCCGCCAAATTCTTCGGCGAGTTGGCGACTGAGCCGGATCATGTCCTGCAGGGCCCATTCGAAACCAAATTTGTAGAGCGCGTGACGGGTTTGGTCGCCGAGCGGATGGGCGAGCTCGGTGGCGAGATGCTGGAAAAAGGCGGAGGGAAGCGCGGCGATGCGCTGACCGTCGGGGAGGCGGAGGGAGCCCTGTTCGGGTTGCGGCTGGAGGAGATCCTCGCGGGTCTGCCGACGGACGTCGCTATTTGGGCGGATGGCCATGGAGCGTGAGTGAGAGAGGGTTTCCGGTGAGCGTAGTGTCGGCAGTGAGACGCGCGCGACGATACGCAGGTGTCGTTTGGGCGCGTGGTGCCGAGGGTGGGCGGCGGCCGATGCGACTCAAGGGGATTGATTGAACAATCCGCTGATCGGTTGGCTCAGCTGGACGAGGCCGCTTCCGCGATGGCGAGTGATTCGGCGAGGCGTCGGCTGAAGTCGTAGGCGCCGGAGGCCGGGCGAAACACGCTGCGGGCGGTGAGGCCCGAAGGGCGCGGGGCCTCTTCGGTGCGTTTCGGTGCGAGGGGAACGGGGGGCGGGGCCGCAGCAGGGGCCGGGGCGGGCTTGGGGGCCGTGACGGTCACGGCGATCACGGGAGTCGTTGCGACGGGCGAGGGTGTTGCGACCGCAACAGAAGGAGTGGCTGGAGCGGGCCGCATCGCGAACGGCGGCAACGTCTCTTCGACCACGATCGGGGCGCGGTCGGCGAGCGGCGGGAAGGGAGCGGCGGGCGACGGTTTCGGGGTTGCGGCGAGGGCGTCGGCGTTGACTTGGCGCAGGGCGGCTTCGAGCGCGGGCACGCCAATTTCGGAGCCTTTTGCGGCAGAGCCGGCCAATTGGAGCGTGCGGGTGAGCTGGGCGTGATTGCCGGGCCATTCCTGCTCTTCGAGCCAGGCCGCAGCGGCGGTGCTGATCGACGGAGATTTTGGGAGTTTGTTCGCCGCGGTGTGCTGATCGAGTATCTGGCGGACGTGGAGCAAAATGTCGCCGCGGAGTTCACGCAGCGAGGGGACTTCGACGGAGAGGGAACTGATCTTGTAGTAGAGGGTTTCGTCGAACGCGCCGTTGTCCGCCAAATCGGACAGGTGGGCCGCGGCGGCGAGCACGAGGCGGAAGCGGCGTGCGAACGGCAGGAACATGTCCCGGCTCGTCATCAACGTATGAAGGACTTTTTGCTGAGCCGGCGAAAGCAATTCGACCCCCGTGATGACGAGGGTGCCGGCGTCCTGAGAAAGGAGCGACGGGGCGAGGACTTCTATCAGGTGTTGGGTTTCAAACTTCGCCGCGGGGCACAGCATGATCGGGCCGTCGCGGAAAATGGAAATGGCCGCGAGGTCACGGGCGATCAGTTCGAAGGGTGTGCCGGTTTCGCCCTGGAGGAGCAGGACGGCGCGGAAATCGCGGACTTTCCACAGGCGATGGGTGAATTCGCGGAAGACTTCGCTTTGGCCCGGGAAAAAGCGGGGCGTATAGGCGAGTTCGCCGGCGGCGGGCTCACCGGGGACGGTGGGAGCCTGAAACGGGGTGGCGGAATTGCCGCGGCGGGCGGCGGGGAGCGGGGAACTGGAGCCCTTGCCCGGCAGCGCGGCGTCGCGGGAGCCGGTGCGACTGAGGGTCTCGTTAATTTTCTCAAGCAGCGTCTTCGGGTTGGCGGGCTTGTTGAAAATGCCCGCGACGCCTTCGCGACCGAGCTGGATTGCGAGTTGGAGCGTGAGGGAGCCCGAAACAAAAATGATGGCGATATCGGGCTGAATTTTCCGCAGCTCGTGCATGAACTGCTGACCGTTCATCTCCGGAAGTTCGTAGTCGATGATGACGAGTTCGAATTTTTGCTGGCGAGCTTCGGCGAGGGCCGTCTGGGGGTGCTCGTGGCCGGAAACTGCGTAGCCGGCCTGCCGCAAGAGGAGGCCCTGCATCTCGCGGAAAACCGAGGAGTCTTCGACGACTAGCACGTGGGCGCGGGCGGAGGTGGCGACAGGTTCACTCATGGACGAACAGGATGCTCGCGCGCGCAGCCGCCGACTTCAATGTCGGTGTTTGCAACTGCGAGCTTGAACTTAACAACGGTCATGAGGATGGTGGCTTGCTTCAATATACCTAACAAGAATCGGCAGCGCCATTCGTAGAAGTGCGCGGCCGGTGATGTAAAACTGCTTACCCACACCGCCCCTCGAATCGTATGCGCAGCCAAATCCGAGTTGTCCTCATCGAAGACGAGACGATGTTTCGCCAGTTAATCTTGCTCACCTTGGGCAAAGTAAAAGGTATCCAAGTGGTCGGAGAGTTTGGATTGGGCCGGCCCGGCTTGGACTATTGTCTGCGCGAGAAACCGGATATGCTCGTGGTGGACCTGATGCTGCCGGACATCAACGGGCTGGATATCGCGCGCGAAGTGCGGCGGGTTTTGCCGGACATGAAGATTTTGGTGATCACCGCGCATCCGAGCGAACGCCTGCCGGCGGATCTGATGGCGCTGGGTGTAAACGGCTACGTGGACAAGACGGAGCCGATCGAATATGTATTGAGCGCGGTCGAGACGGTGCGCGCCGGCGGAATGTTTTTTGCGAGCCGCGTGCGGGCGAAGAGCGGCAGTGCAATCGCGACGGGCAAACGTCCGTTGGATGTGCCGTTGACGGAGCGTGAACAGGAAATCGCGCGGTTGGTGGCGGCGGGGCAGATGTCGAAGGAGATCGCCGCGAAACTGAACCTCAGCGTGCGCACGGTGGAAAAACATCGCGCGAACATCATGGAAAAGGTCGGCGTGCGCGAAGTCGCCAGCTTGACGCGGTGGTGCATCCAAGTGGGTCTGGTCGACAACTGATCTGGCGCACGATTCGGTGGAATCGGTTGCGCCCTCGGTTTGGGCGCGCCGGCCGCGGCGCGGCGGACTCAAGGGCCGACAAAGAGGCGAAGCGGGCCGGAGATGGCGGCGTAGTCGCGCTCAATCAGCGTCAAGTCGTCGTCGGTCACATCCGCACCGTCGGGAGAATCGAGCCTCGCCTCCAGTGCGGCCATGCGCGCGGAGAGGGCGTGGGCCCCCATGAGGCGCGAATTGCTCTTCATGCTGTGCGCGACCCGGTGGCGGTTCTTGCGGTCTCCCGGCCCCGAAAGTTCGGCGACGGAAACGGGGAAATCCCGAAGAAAAGTGCGGACGAGCGTGCGGACGTTGTCTTCCCCGAGGACGGCGGCGAGTTCGGCGAGTTCTGCGGTAGGTGGCGGCACGCTGGACATGAAAGGGATAGCCCGTCGAGTTTGGCGCGCGGCGCAAAACAAAAAAATCGCGGAATGTGGCGGAAGGCGCCGCTGAACAGGCGGCCGCTTCGGTCTTGCCGGCTAAGCGAAGCGGCCTGCGATGCTGACGAAAGGGAGTTATCGAATCGGGGAGCGACCAGGGGAAGCGGGGCGGGACGAATTTGGGAGGGGAGAATTCTTCGACAAAGTGGGGCCGCGGGCACGGCGCGCCGTTCGGGGTTTGCAGGCAACGGCAAGCCGCCGGGGCTGCGCATTTTCCGTAGGTGTTGTCCCTCGACAAGAAGCCGGGACGGCGGCTTTCTGGCGACTTTTCCCATTCCATGAATTTCCCCGCATTCGTGCTGTCTGCCGGAACTCCGTCCACGCTCGGCGTGGGCGCGGCGCCGCTGGATTTGGCGTTGAAGGGGGGGGCGGTCGTGGGGGCGGTCGGACTGGGTTGGTGGGTGTATCGGCAGTTGAAACGCCGGGCCGATCAGTTGCAGGCGAGCGAGGAGCGTTTCCGCGGGCTTTTCGAGCATGCGGTGGAAGGCGTCTACGAAAACGCGGCCGAAGGCGGGTTTCGCAGCGCGAATCCGGCGTTGGCGCGCATGCTGGGCTACGGTCGCCCGGAGGATTTGGTGAGTTTGCCGGCGGAAGAAACGGCGCGATTTTATGTCTCGCCGACCCGGCGGGCGGAGTTTTTCGCGGCCTTGGGCACCGGCGATCAGGTAAGCAATTTCGAGTCCGAAGTGCGGCGGGCGGACGGAACGACGATCTGGGTTTCGGAAAATGTGCGGGCGAAGCGCGATGCACAGGGGCGGCTGATATCGTTGCAGGGATTTGTCTCGGACATCACGGCGCGCAAGCAGGCGGAGGCATCGTTGCGGGCGAGCGAGCAACGGTATCGCGAACTGTTCCAGCATTCGCCGGTGGCGATTTTGGAAATCGATTCGCGGGCGACGATCGTGAAATTGCGGGCGCTCCGCACCGCCGGCGTGACGGATCTGGCGGCGTGGATGGCGGCCAATCCGGGCGAGGCGGCGGCGATCGTCGGGCATATTCCGATCATCGGCTTGAACACCGCGGCGCTGCACATCCTCGGGGCCGCGACGGTGGAAGACGTGCGGGCGAATTTGGGACGTATTCTGACGCCGGATGCGTTCGAGATGCGCAAGAAGGCGCTGTTTATGGTTTGGGAAGGGCGCAACGTGGCCGAAGGGGAAACGCGGATCGTGGCGCTCGACGGCACGCAACGCACGGTCTACCAGCGCTGGTGGGTGCCAGTGGACGGAGAGCGCCAGATGATCGAGCGGACGCAGCTCGCGTTTGTCGACCTGACGCAGGTGCGCTCCGCGGAGTCGGCCCTGGCGGCCGAGCGCGAGCGGCTGAGCGTGACGCTGCGCGCGATGACCGAGAGTGTCATCACGACGGATACGGCGGGGATCGTGCGGTTCATGAACGAAGCGGCGGGCGAACTCACCGGGTGGCAGCCGGCGGCGGCCGTGGGGCGTCCGATCGAGGATGTGTGCGCGCTCTCGGCGGAGAAAACCGGTCGCATCGTCATGGCGCCGGTGGCCTCGGCGCTTTCGGCAGACCGGCCCGTGGATTTACCGCCGCAGACGCTGCTGCGACCGCGGCTCGGTCCGGTGCGGGCGGTGGAGGGACGGTGCGCCCCGATGCACGATCTGAAGGGGCGCGGTATCGGCGTCGTGCTCGTCTTGCGTGACGTGACGTCGCGTTCGCGGCTGGAGGGCGAACTGTTGCGGGCGTCGAAGCTCGAATCGGTGGGCGTGTTGGCGGGCGGGATCGCGCACGACTTCAATAACCTGCTCGCGATCGTGATGGGCAACCTGCAGCTCGCGTTGCTCGATCCACCGACGGCGGCGTCGGGCGGACGGTGGTTGCAGGAGGCGGAGCGCGGCACGATCCGCGCACGGGAGCTCACGCAACAACTGCTCACTTTTGCGAAAGGCGGCGAGCCGGTGCGCGCGGCGGTGCGGTTGACCGATGTCGTCCGGGAGGCGGCGGAGTTTGCGCTGCACGGGGCGGCGGTGCGTTGCGAGTTCAACCTGGCCGCGGAGTTGCGGGCCGCAGATGCGGACAAAGGGCAGATCGGGCAAGTGGTGCAAAATCTGGTGTTGAACGCGGTGCAGGCGATGCCGGACGGCGGGATCATCCGCATCGACTTACAGAACGATTCGATTGACGAAGGCGCAGTGCTCCCGATCGCGCCGGGCGAGTATATCAAACTTTCGGTGTCCGACACGGGTCAGGGAATCGCACCCGAACATCTGGCGCGGATCTTCGAGCCGTTTTTCACGACCAAGGAACTCGGCACCGGGCTGGGCCTCGCGACTGTCTATTCCGTGGTGCAGAAACACCGGGGGCATGTGACCGTGGAATCGGAAATCGGCCGGGGGACGACGTTTCACCTCTGGCTGCCGGCAGCGCGCACGGAGCCGATTGCGCCGGTGGCGTCGGTCGCGTCGTTGGAGCCGCTCAAGGGACGTGTGCTGCTCATGGACGACGAGGAGCCGATCCGTGAAATGACGACCACGCTACTGGAGCGACTCGGGTTAGAGTCGACCGTGACGTGCGACGGCGGCGAAGCGGTCAAACAATATGTCCTGGCACAGATGGCCGGCCGTCCATTTGACGTGGTGATCATGGATCTCACGGTGCCGGGAGCGATGGGCGGCGCGGCGGCGATGCAGGAGATTTTGAAGATCGATCCGAACGCCCGCGGTATCGTGTCGAGCGGCTATTCGAGCGATCCGATCATGGCAAACTTCCGTGAGCACGGTTTTCGCGGCAGCGTGCCGAAGCCCTATCGCGTTGGCGATTTTGCGCAGACGTTGCGCGAGGTGTTGGCGGAGGCGTGATCCGCCCGGCTGCGGCACATCAGTGGCGGGCGGCGCCGAGTTTCGCGGTGGCGAACGAGGCGGCGAGGACTTCGCGCGCGGCGTGGCGGTATTTCTCCGGGAGAAAACGACGATCGGAGCAGGCGAGGACGGCGGCGAGCTCCTGGAGCGCGAGGAGATTGGCGTCGAGCGGGTCGATGAATGCGTCGACCGCATCGCGTAGATCGGCGAGCTGGACGTCGGTGTCGCGGAGCGCGAGGACGGCGCGCTCTTTGGCGCGGACGAGAATCGCTTCGACGTCGCTGCCGGTGAGGGCGCGCGCGCCGAGTTCGCTGCGGACGTAGGCGAGCGTCTCGGCGGCGAGGGCGATCTTTTTTACACGGGCGATGACGGTGAAAAGTTCGACGACTTCGTCGGGGGATTGCGCGGCGAAGAGCGGGACGCAGAGGCCGAAGCGCCCTTGGCGCTTGAGGTCGATAGCGAGCAGATCGGGGCGGGATGTCATCGCGATCCAGAGCTCGCGGCCGCGCAGGGACGAGTCACCGAGGTGGGCGGCGAAAGCAGCGAACACGCGGCTGGAGACGCCGCTGTCACCGTCGGCGGCGCGGTTGCCAAAGACGGCGTCGGCTTCATCGACGACGACGATGACGGGGCCGAGGGCGCGGATCGTGAGGAGAATGCGGGACTGTTGGCGTTCGGTTTCGCCGACCCATTTCGAGCGAAATTCGCCGATCTCGAGGACGGGCAGGCCGCTCTCGCTGGCGAAGCAGTCGATGAGAAACGATTTGCCGACGCCGACGCGGCCGGGGACGAGGACGCCGCGCTCGAGGACGTCGTCCTTTTGGTTGCGGATGAGCCAGGCGAGCTCGCGGAGGCGGGCCTTGGCGGCGGCGTGCGTGGCGACGTGGTCGAGTGTGACGCCGGGGCGCGGATCTTTGAAGCGAACGAGGCCCTGACAGTAGTCTTCGATGAGGCGGCGCTTGCCCTGGCTGACGAGCTCGACGGTAAGCTTCTCGCCGGCGCGGAGCGCGGTGACGACGAGTTGTTCGACGCGCAGCAGGGCGAGGCCGGAAGTGCGACGGGCCAGATCGTCGGCGGGAAGATGGCCGGGATCGGTGAGCTTCGCGCCGCGTGAGGATCGGTCGAGCCAGCCAGACTCAAGAAAAGTGCGGCGTTCGGCAAGGTCGGGCAACGGTATGCGAATACTGGCGACGTGCGGATTTTGGACGAGATCGGCGTGGAGCTCGGCGGCAGTTTCGGTAACAAGGATCACGCCGATGTCGGCGTGCTGAAAATCGGACGAGGCGGCCCACTTGAGGAGCGTGACGAGGGCGGTGCGCTCTTCGACGCTGGCACCGGATTCCTCGGCGGCGGGGACGAGTTTTTCCGGGAAACCGATTACAAGAGTGACGCCGCGGTCGGCGGATTTTTTCTCGTCGGCGGCGGAGAGAAAAAAGCGGCGGAGCAGCGGCGTGAGCTGCGTGAACGCGCGCGGTGGGCCCTCTTGGTGAAAGTTGGTGTGCTCGACCTCGTCGTAGATTTTAAGCCACTCGAAAAAGCGGGTCTGCATCGCGGGCGAGGCGAAGGTGAGGCCCTCGCCAATGTCGTAGAACATCAGACAACCGCGGTCGGGAAAGAGACGGCGCGAGAGGAAGGCCGGGAGCGGGGCGTAGTCGGGACGTTCGGCGGCGGTGCGAACGGGGAAGAGATCGAAGATGTTTCCGTGAAGAAGAAACAGGCTGTGCGCGCCGCCGTTCCAGAGGCGTGCGAGGTCGGCGGCCCAGGTGGGGAGCGGAGCGCGGGGTGCAGGAGAAGCGGAAGACGCGGGCGTGGGGGATGGCATGCGGCTGAGTTATTTTTCAGAGGCTGACTGGAAGCCCGTGCTGCGGCTGGCGGTCGGAACTGAGTCGGGGCGTAAAGCCCCTCCTGTATTTGCGGAGGGGGGCATTTGCGCGGTGAGGTCTTTGAACTCGGCGAGTTCTGAAAGCCATTTGTTCGTCGCGGCGAGGTGTTCGATGCTGAGGTCGATGCGCGCCGTAAGTGTATCGGCGTTTTTGGCGGCGATGGCGTCGGCGCGGATGAGTTTTACCTGTTCGACGAGGCGCTCTTGTTCGGAGCGGACGAGGTCGTGATTGGCTTGGGCCTGCTCGATGCGGGTGAGGCGCTGACGAAGGGTGGCGAGGCGTTCGAGGCGCGAGGTGAGCAGGCGCTCTTTGCCGTCGAGGGTGGCGGGGCGGGGCATGATTTTTTTCAGCGAATCGACTTCGGCGGCGAGCGCGGGCGTTTCGGCCTCGAGCGAGGCGACGAGGGCGGGGACCTGTTCGCGACGTTCGGTCTCGAGGTAAACTTCGAGGGACTGCTCGATGGTGAGCATGCGGAGGTAGGTCCAAGTGAGCTCGTCCAGTTTGCGGCGGCGGGTATCGAGATCGAGTCCGGCGGAGGCTGACTGGGCGTCGGCCGAGGCGGATTCGATATCGCGGCAGACGGCGACGAGTTGAGTGTGGCGAGTGCGGCGGCCCGTGGAGAGCGCGGAGAGGAGGGCGTCGTGTTGCTGGCGGAAGGCGGCGATCTGGGCGGTCGTTTCCGCATCGCGGACGGCCTGGGCGCGGGCGTCGACGGCGCGACGGAAGAAGGCGAAGTCGGGCACGAAGACGAGGCCGAGGGCGTAGAGCGTGGCGCCGACGAAGAGCGCGAGCGGATAGCCGCTGGCGAAGCCGAGGCCGAGCGTCAGCAGCGCGAGCCACGCATGGTGGCGGCTGGTCCAGAAGGCGCGGCGGTAGTTGGGCGGCGAATCGAGCACGTCACGGAGAGCGTCGGGAAAAGCGCGTCCGGGTCAACGCGCTCCACATCGAAGCGTGGTGGGGTCAACACGCTCCACCTTACTCGATGGTGAACCACTGCACTTCGACGCGGCGGTTTTGGTCGGCATCGGTGCCGGCGGGTTCTTCCCAGCCGCGGCCGATGGTTTCGAGTCGGGCGCCTTCGACTTTGAGGCGTTCGATGAGCACGCGTTTGATTTCGGCGGCGCGGTTTTTCGACAGCTCCATGGATTTGAGGGCCATCTGGCGCACGAAGGCGTCGCCACCTTGTTTGCGGAATTTTTCGACGAGGGCGTTGTCGACGTGTCCGCGGAGTAAAATCGTGGAGCCGGGGCTGACTTGGAGCAGGCGCTTGATCGAATCGAGCGCGGTGAGGTTGGCCTGATGGGCGAGATCGAGATTGGCGGAGTTGGGCTCGAACAGGAAACGAATGTCTTTGGTGAGCAGTGGATCTCCCTCGAGGGCGCCGCCGGACGTGCTGCGAATCGGGGCGAGCGAGATCTGTTGGCCGGCGAAGGCACCGGCGGCTTTGAGTGCCGTGAGGTGCGTGGCGTTCATGTAGCGGTCGGCATCGGTGGGCTGGTCGATGAGCGAGCCGTAAGCGAGAATCGCGGAGGAGAAGATGCCGCTGAAACTGCCGGCGGCGTCGATGGCGCCGGAGTAAAACGCGAGGTTTTCGGGGAGGTTGGAGAAGTGGACCTTGGCAAGCTCGGCGGTGGCCTTGGTGCGATCCCACTTGAAGGCTTTCGCGATTACATCGAGGTGCGCGGCGGCGTTGTCGCGCACGAGGCGATTACCCTCGAGGACGCCCTCGGTGAGACCGGCGACCAGTTTGGGATTGGCGGCGGCGAAGCCTTTGTTGACGACGAGAATGTCGGCGACGATGAGAAGATTTTTGTTGGTGGTGAGGAGCGTCGCGGCGCCCTTGGAGGCGTCGACAACCTCGGTGGTTTTCGGCGCCCACGTGATGCAGCCGGCGAGGCGCGTGCCGCCGCTTTGCAAATCTTTCAGGAAGAGATCGCCGGCGACGAAGGCGTCTTTGGCGAAGAGCAGATTGATCTTGGCGGGATCGGCGCGGTCGGCGGGGGCGTTGAGAAGATGGACGCCGAGGCCGGCTTCCTGCGCGAGGTAGCGGATAAAGAAATCGGCTTCGGTGAACTGGGACGTGACGAGGACGCGGCCCTTCAGGTCGTTGATGCGGCGGATTTCTTTGCGGACGACGAGGCCGTCGGCGCCGCGGGAGAAGCCGATCTGCACGGGGGCGGTGACTTGGAAATTGCGGCAGTAGGCGGCGAGCACATCCACGGTGGTCGCAGAAGCGGCGATACGGCCGGCGTTGAGCGCAGGCCAGCTCTCTTCCTCGCTAAGTTTGATGCGAACTTTGAAGCCGTGCTTGCGGAAGAAGACCGAGTTTTCAGTGGGCTCGAGTCCGCCGTTGGCGACGACGATACCGGAGTAGCCGGGGTATTCGCTGAGCTCGAGGTCGACGATGTTGTCCTTCGGGACGTAGGCGCCGGCGGGCGGCAAGACGGGACACGCGGTGAGCGGTGTGATGAAATCGGCGGCGTCGAGCGGGGCGCCGCGCGCGGACGGCTTCGCGGTGGCCGACGAGGAGGCGGACGCGGCGTTGGGAGCGGGGGCGGTGGGCTTGAGTTTATCCCACCACTTAAACGCGCCGATGCCGGCGGCAGCGAGAATGAGGAGCGTGAGGACGAATTTTCCGCGAGCGGTCATAGGGACGGAAGAGGGCGATTTTTTGTCGAGGATCTGGGATTGTTGAATTGCGCGCGGTTCGACGGTGAACCGGCGTTCACGCTCGCGGCGTTGGGAGGGCGGGTCGGAGACCCTGCCCTACTTTACTCGGCGATTTTTTGGCGTTCGGGCGCGGCGGCAGTGGGCGTGGTGGCCGTGGGCTGCACCATGCCCATTTTCTTTTGATATTCTTTGAAGAGGAGGCTGCCGCGGGCTTTGCGCATCTCTTGTTGGCGCTGGATGTTTGAGCCCATCTCCTTTGCGAGATCGAGGGTAGCGCGCATCTGGCCCTCGCCACCGGCGGCGGCTTGGCGGAGTTGCTGCATGGATTTGCCCATCTCGTCGCCCATCATGCCCTGGAGTTCACTGACGGAACCTTTCATGAGGCCCGCGAGTTGCTCGAGGTTGCGACCGACGGCGACCTTGGCCTTCACGGTCTCGAATTCGCGCTGGAACTTTTGGATTTCGCGAAGGCTGTTCGCGATGATCTCGGTGTTCTGTTTGTAGAGAGCTTCGAGGCTTTCGAGCTGGGCGTTGTTGTCGGCGATATCCTGTTCGATCGTGCCAAGTTCCTCGGCGAAGTGGGCGCCGTTGGCCTCGTCGTTGGCGGCGGCGGCGGCCTGGAGAAGGCCCTGCGTCTCGGCACGCTGGCGTTCCTGACGTTTCACTTGGTCCTTCAGGAGGGCGATTTGGCCGGCGAGCTGGCCGTTGGCGTAGTGGGCTTTGTCGGCTTTGGCCTTGGCATCGCGGATGCCTCGTTCGACGACGGCTTGGTTAATGGCATCGGTCTCGGTCGCTTGTTCGGCCATGAGGCCGAGATAGATGAAGAGGCGTTTGAAGGCGCGGAACATGGCGGTGGCGGGTCGGTGGTTGGAGTGCGGGAAGGACGGAATGAAAATGGGCGCGGAGCGGCGGAGAGGATTGCGCGGAGAATCAGGAACGGGCGGCAAAAAGCGGCGGGTGAAAGATGCGTCGCATGAAAATGAAAGAATCAGCGCGGTGTTTGTAACACGGACGGAGGTAGCGGCAAATTACATTTCTCGACGGAATTCCCACGGGGAGTCGGCGGTTGCGTAGTGGCGGGAGAGTTGCGCTGACGGGAGGGGCGCGCATTGTGGGTGCATGAGACGATGGTTTAGACGGATGGTTTGGGCCGTTTGGCTGGCGGCCGGCATGGGTGCTGCGACGATGCCGGCCGCGGAGAGCGCGATGCGTGCGAGCAAGGCCGAGGTGCGCAGGGAGGTCGTCGCGACGATCGAAGGACAGCTCGCGGCCTTTCGTGCGAAGGACCCGAAACTGGCCTACACGTATGCGGCGGCGGCGCTGCGGGTGCAGAATCCGCTGCGGCAGTTTGGGCGGATCGTGGAAGTCAACTATCCGGAGATATGGGCGAACACGCGTGGTGAGTTTGGCGTGGTGCGGGACGATGGGTTGCGGGCGAAGGTGCTCGTGCAGGTGTTCGCGGCGGACGAGCGCGCGGACTACGACTACGGATTGATCAAAGAACGCGATGGCGTGTGGCGGATCGAGAGCGTGTTGAGGCACGCGCCGAAAAAAGTGGAGAAAGTGTGATGATGATGAAACCGGGTGTCGGGGCTTGCCGCGGAGCGTGGGCCCGCGCGTAACATCGGCGCATGTTACCGCTCGCAGATACCGCGAAACAAAAACGACCGGCGGTCGTGACGGGGCTGCTCATCGCGGCGAACCTGGGCGTGTTTGCGTGGGAGCTGTGGCTGGGAATCGGCGTGGGCGACAAGCAACTCGCGGGCTTCGTAACCGAGCACGCGCTCGTGGCGAAGCGCCTGATCGGAAATGTGGGCGATGGGCAGCAGTGGCTGACGGTGCTCTCGCACATGTTTCTGCACGGCGGCGTGGCGCACGTGCTGGGGAACATGTGGTTCCTGTGGATTTTTGGCGGCAACGTGGAGGATCGGCTCGGGCCCGTGAAGTATCTTTTGTTTTATCTGCTCGCGGGAACGGCGGCGGCGGCGGCGCAGGTGATCGTCGATCCGGGCACGATGGTGCCGATGGTGGGCGCGAGCGGGGCGATCTCGGGCGTGCTGGGGGCGTATCTGATTTTATTTCCGACGGCGTGGGTGCTGGCGCTCGTGCCGTGGATCGTGCCGGTATTGCCCGTGCCGGCGGTGATTTTCCTCGTGTTGTGGTTCGCGTTTCAGATGTGGAGCGGACTCGGCGCGCTCGCGGCGGGGCTCGATGGTGGCGTGGCGTGGTGGGCGCACGCGGGCGGTTTTGCGGCGGGCGCGGCGATGATCTGGTGGGCGAAAGGAGCGGGGTGGGTTCGGAAGAAGTGAGGGGATCGGCGAGCCCGTGTGCCGACTGACGAAAGATAAAGAGTAAAGAGAAAGAGTTCGCTCAGTGGCCGCCGTCGAGGTCGCCGGGTTTGAGGAGGGGGGCGAATGTGGCTTTGTTGGCGGCTTTCATGTAGGCCTCTTTGGCTTCGATGGTGCCGTCCTTCACGCGGTTCATGAGGCTGTTGTCCATCGTGATCATACCGTCGGAGCCGCCGCTCTCGATGATGGATTTGATGTTCGCGATTTGGCCACTGCGGATGGTGTTGGGCAGGGCTTCGTGCGTGAGGAGAATCTCGTGCACGGCGCAGCGGCCTTTTGGAATGCGTTTGCAGAGGAGCTGGGCGACGACGCCAGCGAGGCAGCTGCCGAGCATGATGCGGACCTGGTTTTGCTCCTCGGCGGGGAAAGTGTTGATGATGCGGTCGACGGTCTTCGGGGCGTTGTTGGTGTGGAGCGTGCCGAAGACAAGCATGCCCATCGAAGCGCAGCCGAGGGCGAGTTTGATGGTCTCCATCTCGCGCATTTCGCCGAGGAGGAGGATGTCGGGGTCGTGGCGCATGGCGCCTTTGAGCGCGGCGGCGAACGACTGCGTGTGTTCGCCGACTTCGCGGTGGACGATGACGCATTTCTTCACCGGGTGGACGAACTCGATGGGGTCTTCGATGGTGATGATGTGGCGCGCGAGATTCGTGTTAATGTAATCGATCATCGCGGCGAGCGTGGTCGATTTGCCGGAGCCGGTGGGGCCGGTGACGACGACGAGGCCTTGGTCGAGGTGGCAGAGTTTTTTCAACGCCTCGGGGAGCTTGAGTTCGTCGAAGGAAAGAATCTTGGCGGGGATTTGGCGGAAGACGGCGGCCTGGCCCCAGTGATTGTAGAGGTAGTTGCCGCGGAAGCGGGCGAGGCCGGGAATTTCGTGGGCGAGGTCGAGGTCTTTGCGGTCGAGGAATTCGGCCCAGCGTTTGGGCGGGCAGATTTCCTTGAGGAGCGACTCCATCGTGGCGGCGTCGAGGAGCTTGTCGGTGAGCGGGACGAGGGACCCGGAGGCGCGGGTCTTCGGCGGGAGACCGACGGTGAGGTGGAGGTCGGAGCCGCCCTTTTCGAGCATGGAGCGGAGGAGGGAGTCGATGGCGGCCATGGTTAGGTGAATATCTTGCGGAGTTCCTGCAGCGTAGAAGCACTTTGCCCTGAAATTCGCGCGCCGGTCATAGCTACGTTTGAGGCTGCACCCAGGGGCATTGATTCGACGTTGCCTCGCCAACTGAATTCAGCGACTAGAGGACCCTCCGAGATGCCAATTCCTAGTGACGCGAGATTTGAATCAGACGATGCCGAGTCTTCAGCTCGTTTTACGAGGAGCTCTACCGTTGCCAGCGAACGCCGTGAACTCAGGTAGTAGGCAACTAGCCCGGTGTTGAAAATCGTGCGCCACGCAGGTGCCGTGGAATCAACTAGGCTTACTAGTCTCGGTAGAGTTCGCTCATCAAACCCGTAGGAATTCTTATCTACGAGGCTTACGATGATGAAGTTTTTCTCCTTTGCCTTCATCACGTGATCTTCGCCTTCAGGACGCGGTTGGTGATGTTCATCTGGGCGACTTCGGCGGTGATTTTTTTCTGTCCCCAGAGTGCGTAGACGACGTTGTCCATGAGGCACATTCCTTCTTTCACACCGGTCTCCATCGTGTTGCGGAGACCCGTGGTCTTGCCTTCTTTGATGAGGTTTTGGATCGCGGTGTTGCTGATCAAAATTTCGCAAGCGAGGGCGAGGGTGCCGTCGGTGGAGGGGAGGAGGCGTTGGCAGACGACGCCGCGAAGGCTCTCGGCGACGGACGAGCGAATCTGCGTTTGCTGCGCGGGGGGGAAAACGTCGAGGAGGCGGTTGAGGGTCGTGGCGGCGTCGCTCGTGTGCATCGTGCCGATGACGAGGTGGCCGGTCTCGGAGGCGCTGATCGCCATCTCGATGGTTTCGAGGTCGCGGAGTTCGCCGATGACGATGACGTCGGGGTCTTCGCGGAGGGCGCCTTTGAGGGCGGCGGCGAAACTGCGGGTGTGGGGGCCGACTTCGCGTTGGGTGACGTTGCAGCCTTTGGCGGGTTGGACGACTTCGATGGGGTCTTCGACGGTGATGATGTGGTCGGTGCGGGTCTCGTTGAGGTAGGCGACCATCGAGGCGAGCGTGGTGGTCTTGCCGGAGCCGACGGGGCCGGTGATGAGAATGAGGCCGTTGTGGTAGGAGAGGAGTTTGTGAAGGGTGGCGATGTGTTGGTGGTAGCCGAGGTCTTCGAGGGTGCGGGTCTTGGCGGGGACCATGCGGTAGGCGCCGGCGGCGCCGTTCTTGTGGAACATCAGATTGACGCGGTAGCGGTCGGCGTCGCTGAGGGCTAGGGCGTAGTCGTAGTCTTTTTTCTCGAGGAAGACGGTTTTCTGGTGGGGCGCGAGGAGGGCGACGTTGAGGCGAAGGGCGTCCTGCGGGGTGAGGACGTAGTCGGAAAGGTAGGACAGGGCGCGGTTTTTGCGGATGAAGGGGCGGGCGCCGGTGGAGAGGTGGAGATCGCTGGCGCCGTGCGCGGCGGTATCGCGGAGAAGTTGCCGGAGGGCGGCGGCGAGGGCGGGGTCGTCGAGCGAAGCGATGGTGTCGAAGGCGAAGCGGGGGGCGCCGGCGGGGACGGGCGCGGCCGGGGCGGGTGGAGGTTCGGCCGCGGCTTGGGCGGCGGCCTCGCGGCGGGCATGGGCGGCGGGGCCGGTGAGGACGAACGGGGCCTGGGTGGCGTTGTCTTCGAAAGGATCGGACGCAGGTGGGCCCTTCTCGCCTTTGGTCAACGCGAGATCGGCCATTTTTTCGAGCAAGGCGACATCGGTGACGACACCGGTGTCGATGAGGCCTTGGGCGAAGGACATGATGTCGCCGGCTTCGCCGAGGGTGTTGCGGACGAGGATCGCCTGAGGGCGCGTGAAGAGGCCTTGGTCAATGCCGAGTCGGGCGAGCCAGCGGGTGTCGTTGTTCATGCGCGGCGGAGGGGAATGGCGCGCAGATTGGTTGCGGGCGCGCGGCAAGCCAAGCGCTAAGGCGATTGCCGTGAACCGGCGGTGCAATTGGCGGTCAAAGCGGCAATGACTACGACCCATCCCGCGAATCTGGCACAGCAACCGACGGCTCAATCTCCCTCGTGGCGAGGGCGCGGGGCGAGTCCGATGGTCCGATGGTTGATGGCCGGGGCGCTGGTCGCGGTGCTCGCGTTTTCCTCGGGATGTGTCGCGGTGATCGCCGGTGCAGGAGCCGGTGCGGCTGTGGCGTATGTGCGCGGTGATCTCGATACGACGCTGAGCGCGAGCTACGAGAAAACCGTGCGCGCGGCGAATGCGGCGCTCAGCGATCTCAAGTTTGCGAAGGTGAGCGAAAAGAAGGATGCGTTGCAGGCGATCCTGATCGCGCGCAATGCGGCCGACAAAAAGATCGAGATGCGCGTCGAGCTGGTCGGCGAGAACGTCTCGAAGTTGAAGATACGCGTCGGCGTGTTTGGGGACGAGGCGCAGTCGCTCGCGATTTTGGAAAAGGTTAAGAGCAATCTGTAACCGCGTTACGTCCGGACGGCCGCGATTGTGAGCGCGATGCCGTCGGGGTCGGTGAGTTGGCGCGTGTCGGTGATGCTTGGGAGAGAAAATGTCGCGGAGACGAGGCCGAGTGCTGCCGCGGGGCGCGGGGTGCGTGGGCGGCCCCACGTATTGAGCCCTAGATGGTGATGATAGCCGTCGGCGGCGAGAAAGCGCGCGCCGGGGTAGGAGCCTTGGGTAACGACCATACCGAGCGTGTCGCGGTAAAACGCGTCGCTGCGGTCGAGGTCCGTGACGCGCAGATGAAGGTGGCCCCAACGGGCGCCGGCGAGCGGAGTCGGTGAGGGAGGTGAAGCGGTGGCGAGGAGCGACGGGAGGTCGAGGCGTTGCGTGGTCATGGTGAGTTCGCCGTTGGCGGCAAAGGGCCAGGCGGAGCGCGGGCGGTCGACGCAGAATTCGAGGCCGTTGCCGTCGGGGTCGCTGAAGTAGATGGCTTCGCTGACCCCGTGATCGGAGGCACCCTCGAAGGCGACGCCGGCGGCGGCGGCGTAGTTCAGCCACGTGGCGAGTGCCGGGCGCGACGGAAATAAAAGGGCGGTATGGAAGAGTCCGGCGGCGTCGGGCGGCGCGGGAGGTGCGGATGAATCGCCCGTGAGGGTGAGCAAGGCGGGCGAGGCGGGGGTGACGGCGAGATCGGCGCGCGTGGGGGTGGCGTTGACGACGAAGAAGCCGAGTTGGCGCGTGTAGTAGTCGAGGCTGCGTGCGAGGTCGGCGACACGCAGGTGGACCGAGGCGATCTGGAGAGAGTGGGTCATGATGACATTAGCGGTGCGGTTCGGTGGCGTCCCACGCAGTGAAGGCGATAAGGAGGAGGACGAGCAGGCCGGTGAGGATCATTGTGGGAATAGCGATGGGCGCGGACGGTAGATGCGAGCCGTGGCAGTGATTTTAATGAAACAGTTGTAGTTACAATTAAGGTGAAAAAAAGTCACTTTTTGCCGGGGCAAACAGGGCGGAGCTGCTCGTGGATATGGGCGAGGGTGACGCGGGAGAGCTCTGCCTCCATGCTGGCTTGGGCTTTTACGAAAGCGGAGGAGAGGATCGATTGGATCTTGGCGCCGACGGGGCATTTGGTGTTGGGGGCGAAGTGGGCCAGGCCGTGGGTCGGGTGAGGCTCGACGGCACGGTAGATATTGAAGAGCGAGATTCGCGCCGGCGGCACGGCGAGGGCAAAACCGCCGGCGGCGCCTTTTTGGGTCGTGACGAGTTTCGCTTTCACCATGGCCGAAAGGAGCCGTCGGATAACGACCGGGTTGGTATCGACACTCGACGCGATTTCGGCCGACGACACCGCCGCGCTCTGGCGGTAGGCCAGATAGGCGAGGATGTGCACGCTGGCGGCGAAGCGGGTGTTTCCGGTCATGAGTTAATGTAACTAAGGGCGTTACGATTGGGCGATTTGTCAAGCATGGGGGCCAAACGGGCGCCCGGGCAGAGGGCGCGCCGGTCCGAAGCGCGGGGATATCGGGGGTTGCAAAGGCGGGGCTTTCCGCGACGCTGACCGTTCTACCAATTGTCATGCTGAAGAAAATCTTTGCGAAGCTGCGCGAAACTATTGCGCCGTCGCGCGCCAAAAAAGCGGCCCATCCCGAAGCCGCGAAACCTGTCTCTCATCTAAAACCGCATGCGGCGTCACACCGTGGCGAAACCCGCGCCGGGGGCGGAGGTGCCCATGGATCGGCCGGAAAACCGCACGACAAATACCGCGGGCAGCCGCGTGATCCGCGCGACGAACCGCACCGCGAACCACGGGCGTCGGGTGGCGCCCGTGGCGATGGCTCATATGAATCGCGGGGACGCCGGGACGACCACGGGCCACGGCGCGATGAGCGCGGCGGCGGTGGCGGCGGCCGTGGGCTGCATTCGCGTTCGAGTGGAGGTGTTGGGCGGGGCGGTCCGCGCGGTGAGCGCGAGCGGCCGATGATCGACAAGAGTTTCGACCATCCGCGCACGGCTGACATCAAACCGACGGTGCCGGTGGATATTCCGAAGATGGACACGGCATTTACGGCGCTGGGGTTGTCCGATGCGCTCGCGTTTGGCGTGCAGGAAATGGGCTACGTGACGCCGACGCCGATCCAGGCGCAGGCGATCCCGGTGGTTCTGAAGGGCGGCGATGTGATCGGATCGGCGCAGACCGGCACGGGCAAGACGGCGGCGTTTGCGCTGCCGATCATCCAGCGACTCGGCACGCATGGGAAGTTGCGCTGCCTCATCCTCGAACCGACGCGCGAGCTCGCGCTGCAGGTCGAGGAGGCGTTTCAAAAATTCGCGAAGTTCACCGATCTGCGGGTGACGATTGTCTACGGCGGCGTCGGCTACGGCAAGCAAGAGGACGATCTTCGTCGCGGCATGGACATTTTGGCGGCGACTCCAGGGCGGTTGCTGGACCATTTGGAAAAGGGCAATTGCTCGCTGGCCGACGTCGATATCCTCGTGCTCGACGAAGTCGACCGCATGCTCGACATGGGCTTCCTCCCCGATGTGAAACGCATCGTGCAAAAATGTCCGAAGGACCGGCAGACGTTGTTCTTCACGGCGACGTTGCCACCGGAACTCGAGCAACTCGCAGGCTGGGCGCTGCGCGATCCGCTCAAGGTTGAAATCGGCCGCCAGCGTTCGCCGGCGGAGACGGTTTCCCACGCGTTCTATCCCGTGGTGGCTTCGCAGAAGTTTGATCTTTTGCAGCTGCTGTTGGAGCAGACAGATTTCAAGAGCGTGATCATTTTCTCGCGCACGCGGATGGGCGCGGATCGCATCGCGCATCGCCTGCAGGCCAAGGGCCACACGGTCGCCGTGATGCACTCGGATCGGAGCCAGCGCGAACGCATCGAGGCCCTCGACGGTTTCAAGTCCGGCCGCTATGAAGTGCTCGTGGCGACGGACATCGCGGCGCGCGGTCTCGATATCGCGGGCGTCTCGCACGTGGTGAACTACGATGTGCCGGAGAACGCGGAGGACTACGTGCACCGCATCGGCCGCACCGGGCGTGCGCAGAACACGGGCGACGCGTTTACACTCGTTACTGAAGAAGACGTGCGCGACGCGCGCAGCATCGAGCGCTACATGGGCGTGAGCGTGGAACGGAAAAAAATCGAAGGTTTTCCCTACATCTACTCCGCGCTCTTCGACGAGAAGGCGCTGGCGGAAACGACGGCCGCGGCGGCGAAACCGGTGAGCCGGTTGCATCGCGGCGTGCGCCGCTGAGTGCTCGAATAATCCGACGCGCACGTTGCGACGTGCGCATAAAAACAAAGGGCGCGCTCAACAGCGCGCCCTTTGTTTTGGAGAGAGGAGTGGTGAAGCGCGGCTTATTCGTCGCCGTTGACCAGTTTGTAGGTGACGGCGGCGAGGGCGCCTCCGCCGAAGTTGCCGAGGAGAAACACCCAAATGTTGTCCCAAGTTTGGAGGCCCATGAGCGTGGCACCGACGGCCACCGCGGGATTGAAGGCTCCGCCGGAAACATTGCCGACAGCGAAGGCGCCGGTCATGACGGTCATGCCGATGGCGAGGCCGTAGAAAGAGTTGCCGGCGGTGCCCTTGGCGGTCGCGGTGTTGAGAACGACCCAAGCGAGCGCGAACGTGAAGAGAAACTCGCCGAGCAGCGCGGCTTTCCAGCCGATGCCGAACGGGACGGCGGCGCCGGGGACCTTGATGAAGCGCATGAGCCACGCGGCGACGGCGGCGGCCGCAAGTTGCGCCAGCCAATAAGGGAGCAGGTCGCCGCCGGAGAGTTTGCCGCGAATAAACGCGGCCAAGGAAACGGCGGGATTGAAGTGGCCGCCGGAGACGTGGCCGCCGGCGAAAATCATCACCATGAGAGCGGCGCCGATGGCGAGCGGGGCGAGCGCACCCGCATTGGGGGGAATCACCGTGCAACCGATCGTGAAGATGAGGAAGAACGTGCCGATGAACTCGACGAGGTATTTTTTCATATTGGGCGAGGGGCCAAGCGACGCCGCTGAGCGCAAACTGCGCCTTCGAGAAAGACAACGGCAATTCGGGCCATGGGGAAAACCACGGTCCGCGGGCAGCGAGTAGCGGCAAATTCGGCGTGAGTGCGACCGGGCCAGCGCATAAGCCTGTCACGCGATGAATCACGACGACACGATTTCGATCACGGCGGCGGGGGCGGACGAGATTCCGGTGATTGTGGACTTGCTGCGTGCGGCGCTGCTGCCACACGGGGATTTGGCGGCGCAACCGGTGCGATTGCTGGTGGCACGGGATCACGAGGGAATGGTGCTCGGGGCCGTCGGAGCGGAAGTTTATGGCGAAGAGGCCCTGCTACGTTCGCTGGTTGTCGCGCCGCCGGCGCGCGGAGTGGGGCTGGGCGGCCGCTTGGTCGATACATTGGAACGGACCGCGTTCGGCTGGGGCGTCCGTCACTGGTGGCTGCTCACAACGACGGCGGAGCGTTTCTTCGCGGCGCGGGATTTTCGCGTGGTGGCGCGTTGCGCGGCGCCGGAGGCGATTCGGGCGACGGGGCAGTTTTCGGGCGGTTGCGGGAGCGCGGCGGTGTGCATGACACGGGAGTGCCGGGAGGCGCTACGGGTGACGTAGCCCGGCGGTGCGGGGTGAAGAACATGTTGAATTAGCGACGGGCGGGAAGGGCAGTCGGAGAGCTACTTGTCTCCGGCGAAGGGGCGGCGCCGTTTGCCTGTTTCGCCAAAATGCGAAATAGTTCGTTCGTGAAACCGAAAACTAATTCGCGCGTGTTGACGCGGAGAGCGGAGATTTTCAAGGCGTTGGGTCACGAGGACCGTTTGCGAATTATCGAGGAAGTTTACGAAGGGGAGCGCTGCGTCTGCGACTTGGTCGAAGCGGTCGGATCGAGTTGGTCGACGGTGTCGCGTCACCTGTTGGTCCTGAAGGAGGCGGGGCTACTCGCGGACGAGAAGCGCGGTCTGCAGGTGTTCTACCGGTTGGTGCTGCCGTGTGTGCCGTCATTCATGGAGTGCCTCGATGCGGCGAGAAAAGGCGAGTTGGTCGAAATGCGGAGATGCTGCCGCTGAGTAGAACATACTGAAACCGATGAAAACAAACGCTCACTCCCTTAAGAACGCGGAGTTTGCGATTGGGCTCATGGCGGCTGCGTTGTGGTGGTGGATTTATGTGCGGCTCGCCGCGTTTGCGGAATGGGTGGTCTACGGATTGGCGGGATTCGCGAGGGACACGCGCCTGGCACGGGCGGTGGAGTTTTTCATCTACGAGACGCCGAAGGTGCTGATGCTGCTCGTGCTGGTGGTGTTTGCAGTGGGGATCGTGCGGTCGTTTTTCACGCCTGAGCGAACGCGGGCGATTTTGCAGGGGCGGCGCGAATCGGTGGGCAATGTCCTGGCGGCGTTGCTGGGAATCGTGACACCGTTTTGCTCATGCTCGGCGGTGCCGCTCTTCATCGGGTTTGTCACCACGGGTGTGCCGCTGGGGGTGACGTTTTCGTTTTTGATTTCAGCGCCGATGGTCAACGAGGTCGCGCTGGTGCTGTTGTTCGGGTTGTTTGGCTGGAAAGTCGCGGCTCTGTATCTCGGCACGGGCCTGGTGATCGCGATCGGCGCGGGTTGGGCCATTGGACGGTTGAAGATGGAGCGGCACGTCGAGGGCTGGGTTTATGCAACGAAGGTTGGCGCGGGTGCTGAGCAAGAGAAAATCGGCTGGGCGGCCCGCGCGCGTTTGGGCGGCGAGGCAGTGAGGGATATCGTGGGTCGCGTATGGATTTTTGTCCTGCTCGGAATCGCCGTTGGCGCGGGGATCCACGGGTATGTGCCGAAAAATTTTATGGCGGCCCTCATGGGGAAAGATGCATGGTGGTCGGTTCCGCTGGCGGTGGTGATCGGTGTGCCGATGTATTCGAATGCGGCGGGAATCATACCGATCGTGCAGGCTCTGCTGGGGAAGGGTGCGGCGCTGGGCACGGTGTTGGCGTTTATGATGTCGGTCATCGCGCTGTCTTTGCCGGAGGCGATCATTCTGAGAAAAGTGCTCAAGCCGCGGCTTATCGCGGTTTTCTTCGGAGTCGTCGCGACGGGCATTATGGCTGTCGGTTTTCTGTTCAACGCGCTCCTTTAGAAAATTGCCGCTCTTACCATGAAAAAGATCCAAATCCTCGGCACCGGGTGTGCCAAATGTCAGAAGCTTGCCGCTACGGCCGAAGAAGCCGCGAAGGCGCTGAACATTCCCTACGAACTCGAAAAGGTCACCGCGATTGAACGCATCATGAGTTTCGGCGTGATGAGCACGCCGGCGTTGGTGGTCGACGGAGTCGTGAAGCTGTCGGGCAAGGTGCCTTCGCTCGATGAAGCGAAGCGCCTACTGGCCTGAAATGCACGGCGCATACGCGGAAAGATCCGGCGTCTTTTAGGTTTGCGCTTGAGATATATTCCTTCGAAGGAATATGGTTTCATCGATGGAACTGGTCAAAATCTACGAATGCCTGTGCGACGTGACGCGGTTGCGGCTGTTGCACGTGCTCGCACAGGGACCGGTGTGCGTGTGCCATTTTCAGGAAGTGCTGGATGAGCCGCAGGTGAAAGTATCGAAGCATCTTGGCTATCTGCGGGAGCGAGGACTCGTGGAGTGTCAGCGCGAAGGCAATTGGGTGGTTTACACTCTGCCGGAAAAACCGTCGCGCGAGTTGGCGGCAAATCTGGCGTGTCTGCAGGACTGCGCGCGGGAGAATCCTGTTTTCAAGCGCGACCTCGCGAAACTGAAAAAGCTCGATCTCACCTGTGCGCCGGATGCGGTGGTGCGAGCCGCGGGGAAAACTTGCTGCGGCGGCTGAAAGCTGCGCGACACGGCGAACACTTTATGAACAACGAAAACCTCGGCGTAGCCGAACCAATCGACTCAACAACCTGTGGCTGCTCCGCGCCCCAAGTTCAGCAACCGGCGATGACGGTCTCGGCCGTGCGCGCGGTCCTGGCGACGGCGCCGGCGCTGCCGATCACGGTGCTCTGGCCGGACGGCGATCCGATCGAGGCGCACTTTCACGTGACCGAGATCGGGCGCGTGCAGAAGGACTTCGTCGATTGCGGCGGCACGGTGCGGCGCACGGTGACGTGTCTCCTGCAAACGTGGGTCGCGGACGACGTCGACCATCGGATCACGGCGGGGAAATTGTTGAAGGCGTTTGAGCATGCGCGGCCGGTGTTGGGCGGTGAGGACCTGCCGGTGGAGCTCGAATACGAGGCCTGCAACGTGATCCAGTTTGCCGTCACCGGCATCGCGGTGGAAGCGACGCGCATCGTCGTGCAGCTCGGTTCGAAGCATACGGATTGTCTCGCGAAAGAACTCTGCGTGCCGTCATCGAAGACGGCCGGTGCGGGCACGGGCTGCTGCTAAATTTTATCCATGACGACGACAGCCTCCCCATCCACCAAGCCATTGCTGCTCGTGCTCTGCACGGGAAATTCCTGTCGCAGTCACCTCGCCGAGGGACTGCTGCGGGAGGCGGCGGGCGATTTGTTTGAAGTGGCCAGCGCGGGTTCGAAGCCGGCGGGCTACGTGCATCCGCTGGCGATTCGCGCGATGGCGGAAGTCGGGCTCGATATTTCCGGTCATCACTCGAAACACATGAACGAGTTTCTCTCCCGGCAGGTGGAGACGGTGATCACGGTCTGCGGCAATGCGGATCAGGCTTGTCCGATCTATCCGGGACAGGTGAACCGCCACCACTGGCCCTTTGACGATCCGGCGCATGCGACCGGGACGGAAGAGGAGCAACTGGCGGTGTTTCGCCGGGTGCGGGAGGAAATTCGCCGCGTGTTTTCGGCGTATGCCGACGGTCGGCGCGATGCGTTGAAGACGAGGGGCGCGCGATGAACACGGAGAAGCATCCGGTCTTGGGGCGGCTTTCCTTTCTCGACCGCTATCTCACGGGTTGGATTTTTCTGGCGATGGTGATCGGCGTGTTGGCGGGGCGGTTTTTGCCCGAGCTGCCAAAACTGCTGACCGCGTGGAGCATCGGAACGACGTCGGTGCCGATCGCGGCGGGCCTGATTTTGATGATGTATCCGCCGCTCGCGAAAGTGCGGTTTGAGGAGCTGCCGGATGTTTTTCGGGACAAAAAAGTGCTGCTGCTTTCGTTGGTGCAAAACTGGTTGGTCGGGCCGGTGCTGATGTTTGCGCTGGCGGTGATTTTTCTACGCGATCAGCCGGAATATTTTGCGGGGCTGGTGCTGATCGGCCTGGCCCGGTGCATCGCGATGGTGATCGTGTGGAACGATCTCGCGGGGGGCAGCCGCGAGTATTGCGCGGGCTTGGTGGCGGCGAACGCGCTGTTCCAAGTGTTCTTCTTTGCGCCGCTGGCGTGGCTGTTTTTGAAAGTGTTGCCGCCGCTGGTGGGCGTGTCGTTGGGCGAACTCGATCTGTCGGGAGTGACGCTCGGCGGAGTTGCGACGAGTGTGTTTATTTATCTGGGGATTCCGTTTTTTGGCGGCTTGCTCACGCGCTTGGGGCTGCGACGCGGCGAGCGCGTGGAGTGGTATGACAATAAATTCTTGCCGACGATCAGCCCGATCACGCTCGTGGCGTTGCTCTTCACCATCGTCGTGATGTTCAGCCTAAAGGGCGACACGGTGCTCCGCATTCCACTCGATGTGTTGCGGATAGCGGTGCCGCTAGTGGTCTATTTCGCGATCATGTTCGTCGCGACATTTTGGATGAGCATCCGCGCGGGCACGGACTACGCGCGGGCGGCGACCTTGGCGTTCACGGCGTCGGGCAATAATTTTGAATTGGCCATCGCGGTGGCGGTCGGGGTGTTTGGCATCGCATCGGGTGCGGCGTTTGCGGCGGTGATCGGGCCGCTGGTGGAAGTGCCGGCGCTGATCGCGTTGGTGACGGTCGCGTTGCGCTGGCGCGTGCGGCTGGCGGCGGGCGGACGAAAAAGTTGAAGGTTGAAAACGGGGCGACCGGTGTGAGCGTGACCGCTCGCATGAAACTGGAGATTCCGGACGGAGATTTTCTCGGCTACATTTTTGACCTCGATGGTACGCTCGTGGACACGATGCCGTTGCACTACCGCGCATGGGATGCGGCGATGCGCGAAGCCGGGCTCACGTGCCCGCTCGACGAGGATTTGTTTTACTCGCTCGGGGGCGTGCCGACGCGCCGGGTGGCGGCGCTGATTGGCGAACACTACGGGCTGAAGATCGATGTGGAGCAGGTGTTTCAACGGAAGGAGCGGCTGTTCGGCGAGATTCGGGCTGACGCGCGGTTGATCGAGCCGGTGGTGGCATTTGCGCGCCGCGCGGCGAAGTCGCACCCGGTGAGCATCGCGACGGGCGGCACGAACGACATCGTGTATCCGATGCTGAAGCTAACGGGCCTCGCGGAGATTTTTCCGATCGTGGTGTCGGCGGACGATGTGGTGCACGGGAAACCGGCTCCGGACATGTTTTTGTTGGCTGCGAAGAAAATGGGTGTGGAACCGACGCGGTGCCTCGTGTTTGAGGACGCGGAGCCCGGGATGCGGGCGGCGGAGGCGGCGGGCATGAAATGGGTGCGCGTTTCGAGCCGGAAAAAGTAGGCGAGCAGTCGAGGCGGTGCAGTGGGCGGAATAACGGTCGGGGCACTGTCGCGAGCGCAGAGCGATTTTGAGCTTCCGCGCGAGGGGCGAACCGTGTTCCCGTGGCGGAATGAAACTTGATACGTTGGTGAAACCGTCGGTGCTCACGCAGCCGGTCTATGAACCCGGCAAACCCATCGAGGATGTGGCGCGCGAGCTGGGGCTCGATCCGGCGGGGATCATAAAGCTGGCGTCGAACGAGAATCCGTGGGGTCCATCGCCGCTGGCAGTGGCGGCGGCGAAGCGGGCGCTGGAGCACGGCGAACTCTATCCCGACGGCGGATGCTTCGCGCTGCGGCAAAAAATGGCGACGAAGTGGGGGCTGGGGGCGGATCAATTCGTCGTGGGCAACGGCTCGAACGAAGTGATCGAGCTGCTCGGGCATGTGTTTCTGGGGCCGGGCGACGAGGTCGTCATGGGAGCACCGGCGTTTGTGGTCTACAAACTCGTCACGCTCCTTTTCGGAGCGAAAGCGGTGGAGGTGCCGCTCGTGAACTACCGGCACGATCTCGGGAAAATCGCAGCGGCGATCACGCCGCGGACGAAGTTGGTGTTTGTGTGCACGCCGAACAATCCGACGGGCACGGCGAACACGGAGGAGGAGTTGTTGGCCTTTGCGCGGGCGCTGCCGGAGCACGTGGTCGCGGTGTTTGACGAGGCGTATGCGGAGTTTTTGGACAAGGCACCCGATCTGCGGCCGCTGATCGCCGAAGGCCGGAAAGTGGTGTGTCTGCGGACGTTTTCGAAAATCTACGGGCTGGCTTCGCTCCGCATCGGCTACGGCTACGGGAGCGCCGAAATGTGTGCGTTGCTCAACCGCGTGCGGCAGCCCTTCAACGTCAACGCGATTGCCCAGGCGGCGGCATTGGCGGCAATGGACGACGACGCGTTTGCCGAGAAGACGGCGCAGGGAAATCGCGCGGGTCTCGATGTGCTGGTGCGCGGATGCGAGGCGCTCGGACTCGAAGTCGTGCGCAGCGTGGCGAATTTTATGCTCGTGCGCGTCGGCGATGGCGCGCGGGTGTTCGATGCGCTGCAGCGGAAGGGCGTGATCGTGCGCCCGGTGAAATCTTACGGATTGCCGGAGTGGGTGCGTGTGACGGTGGGGACGCCGGCCCAGAACGAGCGATTGCTGGCCGAGTTGGCGGTGGTGATGCGCCGATAGGCGGTGGGCCCGTGTTGGTATCCGCGATTGAATTCGGCGGGGGGTTGCGCACGCTGCGCTCCGCATGATTCTCTCCGTCGGGTGCATTCTCGGCTATGAGGTGCAGTCGCCTACGGCGAATTTCACCTTCAACATTCTCGCGAACCGCGATGCGCACCAGCACGTGGTCGATGAGGGGATTCGGCTGACGCCGGATGTGCCGATCGGTGAGCGCACGGCGACGTCGAAAGGGAACCGCGTGTTCAGGGTGGAGGCGCCGTCGGGGCCTTTCGAGGTGAGCTATCGTGCGACGATCGAAGTGAAGCGTCCGGCGGTGCCGGCGGACGTGCGAATCGACAATCCGGGGCGGCTGCCGCTTTCGATTCTCACCTACATGCTGCCGAGTCGCTACTGCGAGAGCGACCGCTTCACGCAGTTGGCGTGGGATCTCTTTGGCAAGTCGCCGAATCGCGCGGACCAGGTGCGCGAGATCTGCCGCTGGGTCGACGCGACGCTCGTCTATACGCCAGGAGCGACGGACTCGCGGACGTCGGCGTGGGACGTGTGGCAGTTAAAAAAAGGCGTGTGTCGCGACTACACGCATCTGGCGATTTCGCTATGCCGGGCGCTGAACATTCCGGCGCGCTACGTCGGCTGCTATGCGGTGGGATTGGACCCGATGGATTTCCACGCGTGTTTCGAAGTATGGCTGGGCGGGCAGTGGTATTTGTTCGACCCCACGGACAATATCGAACCGGAGCACATCGCGGTGATCGCGCGCGGCCGGGATGCGGCGAACGCGGCGCTCACGACGATTTTCGGCAAAGTGAACGCCGCGCCGGTAAAGGTGAAGTGCGTGGTGTCGCCGCTGGAGGAACAGGCGGCGGGGTGAACGCGAGTTGACGGCGCGGGCTGGAGCGCGGTGTCACGGCACGTCGTAGATTTCGACGAGGACGTTGCCGGTGGTGTTGGCGACGCCGGAGACTGTGACGGTGTAGCCGCCCGGAGGCAGGCGGACGAGCACGGCGGCGTCGCCGCTGCCGGAGGGGAGACCGAAGGCGCCGACGGACGCGAAGGCGGCGATGAGTTCGGCGGTGCCGCCCCAGTTGTCGTTGGCGGCGACCGTGGTGGTTTTGCCGAGTGGGATGACGGCGAGTTGCGGATCGAGCAGGAGATCGGTGACGCCGAAGGGCGCGAGGCCGGGGCCGACGGCGCGGATGAGCAACTGCTTCGGACCGTCGCCACCGATCACGAAGCCGGGGACGAGGGCGTTAGGACCGGTGCCGACGAAGCCGCGGGTGGAGACGTTGATGAGGCGCGCGGGGGCATTGAGGCCGTCGGTGTCGTAGACTTCGGCAAGGGCGAGGCCGCTGGTGCCGGCCGGCGCCGTGATGCGGGCGGTGTAACCGGAGCCGGAGGAGGCGACGTCGGTGAGGAGCGCGGAATCCTTCGAGGTGGGATCGAGGACGAAGGCGCCGACTGCGGCGGTTGTGGTGGTCAGTGTCGTCGAGGCGACCCAGTCGTCGTTGGTGGCGAGCGTGGTGGTGGTGCCGAGCGGGAGGAGTTCGAGGCGCGGATCGGTGAGGGCGCCGGCGAGTGCGAAGCGTGCGAGGCTGGGGCCGACGGCGCGGACGAGGAGGCGTTTGGTGCCGGTGCCGGCGAGGACGAAGCCGGGCGTGAGCGCGCCGCCGGCGGGCACGAGGCCGCGCGTGGACACGTTGATCAGGCGACCTTCGACGCCAGGCGTGGCGACAGTGAGGATCGCGAGAGGAGACTCGATCGCGCTGCCGCCGCTGGAGATGACGACGGAGTAGTAGCCCATGTCGGCGGCGGTCGTGGTGGGAATGGTGTAGGTGGCCGCGGTGGCGGCGGGGAGCGCGACGCCGTCTTTTTTCCATTGATACACGACGGACGGGCCGGCGGCGGCAGCGGAGAGCGTGGCGCGGGCGCCGGCGACGGCGTGCTGGGATTGGGGTGCGGTGGTGAGGGCGAGCGTGGCGGCGTTGGGCGGTGTGCCGACGGTGAGGGTGGCGGCGGCGCTGGTGGCGGGACCGAAAGGATTGGTGACGACGACGGTGTAGGTGCCGGCATCGGTAGATTGGACGTTGGCGAGGGCGAGCGTGGCGGCGGTGGCGCCGGTGAGCGCGGTGCCGTTGCGTCGCCACTGGTAGGTGACGTTGGCGGTCGTGTTGGCGGCGACGGTGAGCGTGACGTTGGCGCCGGCGGTAGCGGCGAGGTCGGCGGGTTGGCGCGTGATTGTGGGCAGCGGCGTGCCGAGGCGCGCGAGGCCGGAGCGAGGTTGGCCGGAAACGGTGGCAAACGTGCCGCCGATCACGAGTTGATCGGGGCCGGGCGAGACCATGGCGTAGATGCCGGGCGTGGAGAGGCCGAAGGCGCCGGTGACGTCGGGATCGTAAGCGGTGTCGAACGAGCCGTCGGCGTTGAAACGAGCGAGCCGGTTGCGCGCGAGTGAGCCGACGGTGTTGAAGGTGCCGGCGACAACAAAGGCGCCGTTCGGCAGGAGGACCATGGCGTTGATGCCGGCGCTGGGGCCGGTGGTGCCGACGGTATCGAGCACGCCGAGCGGGCTGAGGCGCGCAAGCGAGCGGCGCGGCTGGCCGGCAAAGGTCGTGAAAAGACCGCCGATCAGAATCTTACCGTCGGGCTGCACGATGACGCTTTGCACATTGCTGTTGGCGCCGGCGCCGATCGCGAAACTCGCATCGCGGGAGCCGTCGACGTTGAGTCTCACCAGGCCGGAACTGGGTGCGCCACCGGCGGTGCCGAAATTTCCGGCCGCCAGGATTTTTCCGTCGGACTGGACCGCGATGGCGTTGACGTTCGACTGGGTGCCGGCGGTGGTGCCCGCGAGGGCCGGATCGAAAGCGGAGTCGAGCGAGCCGTCGGCGTTGAGACGGGCGAGAAAGTTGCGGGCGGTGTTGTTGACGGAGGCGAAAAGTCCGCCGACGAGAATTTTGCCGTCGGGTTGAAGCGTGAGGGCCATAATGCTGGCATCGGTGCCGGCGTTGAAACCGGCGTCGAGCGAGCCGTCGGAATTGAGGCGCGCGAGGCGCACGCGGGTGGCGCCGGCTATCGTGGTGAAGCTGCCGCCGACGAGAATTTTACCGTCGGGTTGGATGGCGAACGCGCGCACGGAGGTGCCGGAGCCAGGATTGAACGCAGGATCGACCGAGCCGTCAGGAAGGAGCCGAGCAAGGGCGGCGCGCGGGATGCCGGCGAGGGTGCTGAAATTGCCGCCGACGAGAATCTTTCCGTCGGGCTGGGCGGCGAGGGCGAAGACGTCGGCGTTGGCGGACGGGGTGAACGCGGCGTCGAGGGGTTGGGCGCGAGCGCACGACAGGGCGGCCAGGAGTGTGACGACGACGAGGGTGCGGAGGGAGTGCATGGGGTAAGTTACCGGACGTAGCGAGTTGGGTAGAACGCAGCGCCTGGGGGGCTGGTTGGGGGCCGGGGGGCGCGGGGTGAGCGAGCGCGAGGTCGGGGCGGGTCGCAATCGCGAAAACGCCGGGTGCGCGCGCACAAAAAAGCCGCGCACGGTGGGCGTGCGCGGCGTGGCGCGCGGTCAGGCTGACCGCGCTACGGGAGAGAGGTGTTTACTGGGCAGGCGTCAGGCGCGCGATGCGTTTCGGGAGGAGCACGTAGAGCGCGCCGTCGGGGCCGGCGATCACGTGGCGGATGCGGCCGAGGCTTTTGAAGATCACTTCTTGGGCGACGAGTTTGCCGTCTTTCAGCTCGAGACGGCGGAGTTCTTCGGCGGCGAGCGAGGCGACGAAGAGGTTGTTTTTCCACTTCGGGAAGAGGTCGCCGGCGTAGAAATTCGCGCCGCAGGGGGCGATCGAGGGCACCCAGTAGGTGACGGGTTGTTCCATCCCGGCCTTCGCGGTGATATCGGTCATCGCGGTGCCGTCGTAGTTCATGCCGTAGGTGATGACGGGCCAGCCGTAGTTGAGACCTTTGCGCACGAGATTGAGTTCGTCGCCGCCGCGGGGGCCGTGTTCGGCGTCGTAGAGTTCACCGGTGACCGGGTGCAGGGCGAGGCCCTGGGGGTTGCGGTGGCCGTAGCTCCAGATCGAGGGAACGGCTTGCGGGTCGTTGACGAACGGATTGTCGGCGGGGACTCGGCCGTCGTCGTGGAGGCGGTGAACTTTGCCGTTGGGGCGGGTGATGTCTTGCGCGTGCGGGCCTTGGCCGCGTTCGCCGATGGTGAAGAACAGGTAGCCTTTGCCGTCGAAGACGATGCGGCCGCCGAAGTGGACACCGCCGGCCTTGATGTAGTGCGCGGGTTTACCCTGATAGATCGTCTGCTGGTCGATGAGGACGCCGTCCTTGAGTTTGCCGCGGATGATGCGGGTGAGGCTGACCTTGGAGCCGTCGGGGTTGGACTGTGGATCGCTGTAGGCGAGGTAGAGCCAGTTATTTTTCGCGTAGTCCGGATGCGGAACGACATCGTAAAGGCCGGCTTGACCGCCGAGGTCGGCGAGCGGGAGACCGGCGATCGGACGGTCGGCGAGTTTGCCTTTTTCGATGAGGTAGAGGAAGCCGCGCTTCTCCGTCATGATCGCCTGGGTGGGCGAGAGGAAGGCGAGGGACCATGGCTCGCGGAGATTGTCGACCCACGTGTCGAGCTTGTAGTCGTGCAGCTGGCTCTTGGCGGTCATCGAGTCGGCGGGCTTCACGAACGCGGTTTGCTCGCGAATGGCTTTGGCGCGGAGTTCGCGGATGTAGATGACCATCGCGCGGATTTCCTTGTCGGGAATCGCGGAGCCCCAGGCAGGCATGCCTTTGTCGGGGAAACCGGTGCGGATGCTCTTGGTGAGGCTTTCGTCGTCGCCGCCGTTGGTCCAGACGTCGTCGAGCATCGTGGGGGCCTGGCCGCCCTCGAGGTTCTTGCCGTGGCAATTCGCGCAGAGGAGGACGTAGCGCTCGGCGACGGTGCCGGTGCGGACCTGTTGGGCTTTGGCGGCGGTGGTGGTGGCGAGCGCGGCGAGGAGCAGCGCGAGGAGTGGACGGTGGGAGGATGGCATGGGGAGGCGCGGAAAGTAGCGGAGGGAGGAGCCTCGGCAAACCCGAACACAGGAATGATGCCGGTGGCGAACGGATGTGCTGGCTACGACGGCCACGGAGAACCGGGCGGGCCGAAGCGGGTGCCGGGCGGGAAATCAAGGCCGAAGTATTCGGAGAGCAGGGCAAGGAGGTGCTCGGGGGACGTGATGGG
>CALRZR010000058.1:0-32817 GCA_943372705.1 Opitutus sp. GAS368
CGCGACGCGGGGAATTTTTGGAACTGTATGGGCGGCAGCCTGCGTTCGTCCTTGGCTGGCCTCAACACATCCGATTTCCGGCCCGGCGGTCGCGTCAAGTGCCGCTGCAAATTCTGTAGAAATCGCGTGCGAAATCGGAGACCAAAAGCGGCCCGCTAGAGCATTCGTGTCGTTCATTTTGCTGGCACCGATGGTCGGCAATTTTGGGTGGTGCCGGTTTTCTGACGCGCGATCAATTTGAACGTCGAGGGAATGCAAACCGGCGTGATGTTGTTGGCCGGGACGGGGCAACGGTTGCCAAGCTGCAAAACAGGTATGGCCGCGGGATCACCCGCGGCCATACGGCGATGTGAATTTGGGGAAAGTGATCAGCGCTCGGCGACAGTGGTATCGGCGCCGACGAGGATAGCTTTCATGGCGCGGAAGAAGACATCGGTGTTGTCCATGGTGCCGGTGAAGTGGGCGGCGCCGCGGCCATAGGCAGAGATCGGGATGTCGGAGGCGGTGTGGACGGCGCTGGTGCCGTTGACGTGTCCGGTGACTAAGAAGTTGCCGGCCGTTTTACGCTCAAGGGGGTTGTTAGGATGTGAATTGAGCGGTGCCGTGGCATTGAAGGGTTGTTGGGTGTCGCGGATGGGCCGGGGATTGCTCTGCCAATCTTCGTAGCGGTCGGCACCGCCGGCGTAACCGATGAGCATCTTGCGATCGGGATTCGTGGTAGCGGGGTAGCCGTCAGGCTGAATCCCATACACGGGAAACCCGGCGAGTTCGTAAACGCCGACGACCGGGGTGGTGGAACCGGGGGCGGGATCGCGGAGCTGAGCGGCACCGCCGCCGGAGTTGGCGCGGGCGTTTAGGCTGGCCTGGGTCACAGTGGAGGCGCCGATGATGTTCACGCCGGCGCACTCGTGGTCGGCGGTGACGAGGACGAGCGTGTCGGGGTTTGCGGCGGCAAAGGCTTTGGCGCGGGCGATGGCACGATCAAACTCGATGGTCTCAAGAATCCAGCGGTCGGAGTCCATGTTGTGAGCCTGTTTGTCGATGGAGGCGCCCTCCACCATCAGCACGAAACCGGCGGGATTCTTGGAGAGAACCGCGAGGGCAGCATCGGTCATCTCGTCGAGCATGGGCTGATCGGGGAAACCGAATTCATTGACGACCGCGGGGCTGCCGCGCCGGCCGTCGATCTTGTCAGCCGCGACGTTCATGTTGGAAAGGGCGTAGAGGCCGAGGAGTTTTTCGGTGTTGGCGGGGAGGGCCTTGAGCTGCGTCGCGTTGGCGGTGTAGGTGAAGCCAGCTTTTTGGAAATCGGCGAGGAGGTCGCGGTTGGGGTCTAGGGCGCCGGTGGCGACGCTCCAGCCGGCGGCGAGTTCGGCGGGGAGCACGTAGTCGGTGGCGTTGTTGCGGGCGGAGCCGGCGGTGGTGGCTGGGAGGAACCACTTGCGACCGCCGCCGAGGAGGACAGTGAGATTGGCCTTCACGACGGCCTCATCGAGGTATTGGTCGCAAATGCCGGTGCCGGCGCCGCGGTTCTGCGTATGGATCGCGAAAGCAGCGGGTGTAGCGTCGAACACGTCGGCCGTGGTCACGATGCCCAGAGACTTTCCGCCCGTGCGGGCGAGATACTCACCCATGTATTCAGTGCGTGGATTGTCGAACGCGTCGAGGGTATCGTCGGGGAAGACGCCTTCCTGATTGTTGTTGTTCTTGTTGCCGGTCGAGTAGCAGGAGGCGCCGGGAGCGGAGTCGGTGACGATGGAGTTGAGTGAGCAGGTCTGGAGCAGGCCAGTGACCGGGAAGGTGTCCATGGCCAGCGGGGCGAGGGCTTTGCCCTGGCTGACGCCGTTCAGAACAAAACGGGCGGCAGTGCGGTGGGCAATGCCCATGCCGTCGCCGATCATAAAAATGATGTTCTTCGCCTTGGGATTTCCGAGCGCGGCACCGAGTTGGACGATTTCGAAATTTCCGGTGGCGATGACGGATTGACCGTTCGGGAGCTGCGTGGCGCTGACGGTGAGGCGGTGAACGCCGGGCGTCATCAGGCTGTAGTTGCGCAGGGTGGCAACGACGGTGTTCGCGGGGAGCGGTGTCGCCGCGGCAAACGTGGCCGCGACGAGGGTGACCGTGCCGGGGACCTCGGCATTATCGACGTAGAATTTTACGCCGGCGATATTTTGGGCGGCCTCGGGTGAAATGGTGGCCTGTAGATCGAAGCGTTGCCCGGGCAGGAAGCGCGAAATATAGGGAGGGTTCGGATCTTTGAAGATAAACAGATCGCTCGGCGGGGTGAGGCGCGAAACGACGGGAGCGGCAAAAACCGCAGACGCGGAAGCAGCCAGCAGAGTGGCGGCGAGGATAAGGAAGCGTGGGTGGTGGAGCATGGAAAATTAAGGTTCGGTGGGTGCAGGGGCGGAGGAAGCGGAGGCAGGGTGAGCTTGCGGGGAGACCGGGGAAGCTGCGGCGAGCACGAGGCGAATGAACGAATTGCGACCGTCGGCCTCGGCGCGGGATCCGATCTCCAAGGTGCCCGTAAGGACTAGCCGGCCCGGGCGCCACGGTGCCGGCGAACTGCGCGGGCCGGCGTCGGCCGTGACGATGTAGGCGACAGCGGCCGGGGTGTCGTCGACGTTGCAGAGGCCCTGCGTTTCGACAACGACCGGCCACGGGGCGAGACGATAAATGCCCGGCGCGCGTTCCTGTTCGCGGACCATGAAGCCGGTGAGACGCACGTGGCGGCCGGCGAGCGCGCGGATTTTTTCACCGTAGTCCAACCCTCGGTCCCCGATCGGCCCGAAAAAATCGGCGAAGGAAAGATCGGTGACACCGGCGGGTGGGGCCGGCAGGGGAGGAGTCGGTGCGACGGATCGATCGAGATCCTCGATAACCGCTTTCGCTTGGGCGGCGTAGCGGTGCCACGCGAGCGCTTCAGGCGAGGCCGCATTTCCGCGAGGTGTGTGTCCGACAGGTTGGGAAAAGAGTGGAGCGGTCGACAGGACGGCAATCAGTAAGCGTGGACGCGAGAGCATCACACGAGGATAGATAGCCGGTGTGTCGATCACGGGGCGGATCGGTTACTTGTTCGTGCCAAACTCTGCATGGCCGAAGGACGCGGCCGTCCTTCCTGACTTTTCGCCCCGCTTCCTCGGAACTGCTTGGTGCCGGCAATAGCGGCCATGCGGCGGCAAATGATCCGTTGCGACCGCGTGGCGGAGCGAGGGCTGGTCTCTTCGCATTTGTTTCACGGATACCGACGCTATCGGTTCCGCGCGGGGTTCCGAAAAATATTCAGCGCAGCACAATCGCCTAGAGGCGTTCTGCCCGGCATTTTGTTGCGCCGACACCAGAGCGCATTCGCTCGACCACCTCTGGCTAGAAAAGTCTGCAAGCGCCCCGGGGCTGCTCGCGGGCGGAGTCGATGGGTGGATTTCGGCGACGTTCAAGCCGGCGATTGCGAGCCACCGAATTGTTGCCTGAACGCTAACCCAAGCCCTGGTTTAGTGCTTTGCGCAGCGCGGCGGAGAGAGCGTCGATTTCTCCTGAAGTCGTGTAAAGATTCGGGGTGACGCGGATGCCGGAAAATTCCGGGTGGTCGACAGGGCGCACGACGATGCGGTGGCGTTCCCAGAGCCATTTGGCCAACGGTTGGGCCGGGAGCCCCGGGAGTGCGACCGTGGCGAGAGCGCCGGACGACGACTCGCGGCGGTCGAGGTGCACGATCACCCCAGGGTGCCGGGCGAGTGGCTCCAGCCAGCGTTCGCGCAGCCAGCGGAGGCGGGACCATTTGTGGTTGGCGCCAATTTCTCCGTAGAAATCCAGTGCGGTGCGGATTGCGAGGAAGGGGGCGGCGGAAAAGGTGCCGATGCTCTCGAATTTGCGGATGTTCTCGCGCAGTTCGGCGGGGGCGGGGAAGTGCGGCCAGAGTGCGCCGATGCGGTCGCGGCGGACGTAGAGGAAGCCGGTGCCGTGCGGGGCGCCGAGCCATTTGTGGAGTGAGGTGGCGTAGTAGTCGCAGCCCAAATCGTCGCGGCGGGCCGGGATGTGCGCGAAGCCGTGGGCGCCGTCAATCAGGACGGGGATGTGGCGACTGTGGCAGAGCTCGACCACCGTGCGGACTGGGAGAATGCGGCCGGTAAGATTGATGAGCTGGGAAAGCAGGACGAGGCGGGTGCGCGGCGTGAGGGCGGCCGCGAAGGCGTCGATCACGGCGTCCGGGCTGGCTTCGGGGGCAGGGAGCGTGAGCGTATCGATGGCGATGCCGTCGCGGGCGACGCGTTGTTTGAGCGTGTTGAGGAAACGCCAGTAGTCCTGCGTGGTGGTGAGGACGCGGTCGCCGGCCCGGAATTCGCAACCGAGCAAAACCGTCTCGGCGCCCTCGGTCGTGTTGCGCGTGAGGGCTAGTTCCTCGGCATCACAGCCGAAGGCGGCCGCGAGGCGCTGGCGCACGTCTTCGAGCTGCGGAAGCTGCTCGCGGTTGAGGGTGATCGGGGGAGCGCGGTGGGCGTGCCGGGCGAGTTCGGCGAAAGCTGCGTGCACGCGATCAGGCGACGGCTGCACGCCGCCGTTTTCGAGGTTGATGATTGAGCGGTCGACGGACCACGCGGCTTGCACGTTTTTCCACGCGGACTCGTCGGCGGCGACCACGCTGGGGAGGCGGGAGCGATCGAGGAGCTTCCCGTGTGGCGGGGACGACACGGGTGCGGCCGCTCCCGCAATGAAAGGGAGCGAGCCGGCCAGCGCAGCACGACTGAGAAACTCCCGGCGACCGAGCGGTGGCATGGTGCGTAGTGCGATTAGAACGACGTATTCAAGCGGGCATACCAACGACCGCCGTCGGCGTCGTAGGGCGAGTTGCGCGAGTAGAGCAGGCCGTTGGCCGCGTTGAAGAGGGCTTTGTCCGGGTAGCGGTTGAAGACGTTTTCCACGCCGAGGACGACTTGCGCGGACCTGGTCACGCGATAGCTCGTGGAAAAATCGACGAGGGTCTGCGCGCCGAACTCCTGGACGATCGTCGAGTTGGATTGGGCGTCGGTCCATTCGCCGTAGTAGCGGGTGCGGGCGAGTAGGCCCCAGGGGCCAATGTCGTAGGCGAGCGAGAGATTGCCGGCGTTGCGGGGGAGACGGCGTTCAAGGTTAATGCGACCGTCGTTCGAGACGATGCGCGGGTCGTAGCGCGTGGCGCGGGTGAGGGTGCGATTGGCGGCCGCGGTCAGCGTGAGTTTGGAGTTGGTGGAAAGTTTCCAGCGGTAGGCGCCGACGAGATCTAGGCCGGAGGTGCGGGTATCGAAGGCATTGGTGAGGAAATTGACGGAGTTCAGATTGGCCGCATCGGTGACGCCGGAGGCGACGAGTTGGGTGCGTTGGGCGGCGGTGAGCGTGAAGCCTTGCGAGATGTTGAGGCGGTCGCGCACGTCGATGCGGTAGGCGTCGAGCGTGACGGTGAACGCCGCGAAAGGTGTAAACACGAGGCCGAGGCTGGAGTTGGTGGATGTTTCGGGGCGCAGGGCCTTGGCGCCGAGGAAGACGGCGACGGGATTCGTCACGCCGATCTGGCCGGAGGTGAAAAGCGTCGAGGTGCCGGGGAGGAGACCTTGGCTCGTGCGCGTGTAGTTGGAGAGTCCGGGCGTGGGGGCGTGGAAACCGGTGCTGAGTGCCCCGCGCACGGCGAGTTCACGGGTGGCCTGCCAGCGAGAGGCGACCTTGCCGGTGGATTTAGAACCGAAATCTGAGAAGCGCTCGTAACGGCCGGCGACTTCGACGCTGACGGTTTCCATCGGATGGGCTTCGGCATCGGCGTAGGCGGCCCAGCTGTTGCGGTCGGCGTCGACGACTTGTTGCGGGCTCCAGCCGGGGAAGCCGTTAGAGCCGACGGCGAGGTCGGCGAACTTGCCGACGTCCCAGGAGAAACGATCGCCTTGGCGGATAGTGAAGGCCTCGTTGCGGTGTTCCGCGCCGAGGGCGAGTGTCGTGGGCTTCGCGAGAGCGAATGCCTGGGGCGTGTAAACGAGATCGGCATTGAAATTGCGCTCGCGCTGGCGGAGACCGCCGGCGTCAAAGCTCGTGGGCGACTCGGGACCAAAGGATGCGTTGACGGTATTGGTGAGGGAATAGTCGATCCGGCTGCGACCGAGGGAGGCGCTTACGTCCCAGCGAATTTCGGAACCGGCGTCGCCCTTGAGGCCGGCGAAGAGCGAGTAGTCGGCGTCCTGCGTGCCAAAGAAAGGGGCGAAGCCGCCGGGAAACTTGTCGACGAGACTGAAGGTGGGGAACAGCGACGCGGGGGCATTTTGAAAAGAAGAACGGCGAAAGGCGGCGTTGGTGTCCGGATTGCGCCAGTTGAAATCGTCAAGACCTTCGCCCCGGCCGAAAAGCCCGAAGGCATAGGCCGTGACCGCGGGCGTGAGGCGATATTGGGTGTTGAACATGAGGCGCGAGGCTTCGCGTTCGGGCTGGCCCCAGCGCTGCACGGGAGAGAGGACCGAGGCTTTGCGTTCCGGGTGGGCGGCGAGGTAAGCGAGCGCATCGGCGCGCTGGATCGAGCGGGAGGTGCGGTCGGCGTCGGTGTATTCGAGCGCGAGATGGAAGAAGCCCTTGCCGCCGAGGCCGGTGCCGAAGTCGAGGCCGACCTGGCGATTGAGGCCATCGCCGCCAAAATACTGCGCCACTTGCGCGAAACTCTCGAAGCCGATGCGCTCTTTGAGCACGACGTTGATGACGCCGGCGATAGCGTCGGAGCCGTATTGGGCGGAGGCGCCGTCGCGCAACACCTCGATGCGCTGGAGACCGGAGCCGGGGATTTGGGCGAGGTCGACGGCCTGGTAGCCACTGGGACTGATGAGGGCGGAGCGATGCTGGCGCTTGCCGTTAACGAGCACGAGCGTCTGGTCGGGCGAAAGTCCGCGGAGGCGCGCGGGGCGGACAAACGCGAGACCTTCGCCAATGGTGAGGCGCTGGACGTTGTAGGACGGGACGGTCTGCATCAGCACGTCGGTCAGCTCGGAGGAAACGTAGGAACGGATGGTCTCCGCGCCGACGATGTCGACGGGCACCATCGATTCAGCCGCCGTGCGGTCCGTGCGGCGGGTGCCGGTAACAACGAGAGATTGCAGCGTGACGGCGTCGTCGGAGGTTGCGGATTTCGCGACCTCTCCGGCTAGACCGACGGCGCTCGGCAGCGAAATGATAGCGGCGAGGTGGGTGAAGAAAGAGCGTGCTGTGAAGTTCATAGACGAGCGGTGGTGATGCGCGTGTTGGGGTGCCCTTCAAGTGAGGAACGAGCTGTCACCGGATTATCACTTCCTCGACGCCAATGCGTGACAGGGTTGCTCCACAAACGGCCGCCGTGGCGATTCTTGGATTCATCGAGCGACTCTTGCCGAATCCGTCACGAGGATTGAGCGTCAAAATCCACCTTCCTCACGCGCGATAGCCTCCCGCGGTGCGTTCAACGAGGATGCGCGGTTGCAGTGAGTGATTCGCACACCGCACAGCTCGTCGGTCCATCATCATCGTTGTCGGGTTGTCTATTGTGCTGCATATCGGTCCGTCGCCAAAGGAGATTGGGCACTTTGTTGGGCACGCGTTTCAGGTGTCACTTTTCCGGGACAGTGTGATCGCGGAATGGATGGGCTTTCGCTTGCGAATGCAGCGCTTCCGAGAGGAGCGCGCACGGAATCATCGGACTTCACTGTAACGTCACGAGACGGACGCGATGTCGTCACGTGAACGCCTTAGCCTAGCCAGACCCAATCAATGAACCAAATCGATCCTCTCCGCTCAATGCTCGGCCGCCTCGTCAAGAGTCTGCTTACCTGCGCCGCCACGGCGGTCTGCGCGCTTGCTTTGCTCGACTTCCCCTTGTCGGCCCAAACGGCCCAGGCCGGCACCGTTGCCGGCCGAGTGTCCGATGCCGCCACGGGGAGATCCCTCCAAGGAGCTGTCGTCAAAGTGCTCGGCACAACGGCCGTCACTTACACCGATGCCGAGGGGCGATTTTCGCTGCCGGGACTTCCGGCCGGCAACCATCGGGTCGAGGTCGACTACGTCGGCCTGGATGCCTACACGACCGACGTCGCCGTATCCGGCGGCCAGACCGCGCGCGTGAACGCCCTGCTGGAAAGCAAGGTAATGAAACTGGCATCGTTCACCGTCGCTGAATCTGCGCGCGGCCAGTCCCTCGCCATCAACCAACAAAAGACCGCCAGCGGCATCGTGAACATCGTTTCTGAAGAAACTTTCGGCCAGATGATCAGCGGCAATATCGGTTACACCCTCCAGCGTCTGCCCGGGCTCAGCGTCAATGAAGACGAGGACGGCACGCCTAACGGCGTGAATATTCGCGGCCTCGAATCGAAATATAATTCGTTTCAATCAGACGGCTTTCGCACCCCGACTTCAGGCAACAGCCGCGGCTTTGCCACGAGCCAGCTCCTCGCCGACGGCGTGAGCAACATCGAGGTCGTCAAAGCACCGACCGCCGACCGTGACGGCGATGCGATCGGCGGCATCATCAACACCGTCTCGCGCTCCGCTTTTGAGCGCGAGGGCCGCGAGATCAAGCTCACGACAGCGGGCGTGTATTACGATATGAACAACCGGTGGAGCTACGATACGGGGCTGCTCTACAGCGATCTGCTCAGCGTCGGCGGCGGGACGAAGAATCTCGGCGTCAGCTTCACGGTCTCCGCCTACGAGACATCGCGTGCCTACGACAACGTCGACCTCGATTATATCTACGTCCGCCCGACCGACCGTCCGGACCTCGGGCTCACCGAGCCGGTTTATTTCCACACCATCGGCACGCCGCAGACGAATTTCCGCGACGTAAAATCCTGGGGCTTCACCGGTGCGCTGGACTATCGTCTGGGTGCAAACGCGACCTTCTTTTTTCGTCCGAGCTTCAGTCACAACAACACCACGGCTGAAAAGCCCGAAGAGCGCATTTACATGATCACCAGCGGCGGTGCGGCCAACGTGCTTCGTATCACGCCACGCACCGGGGCCGGGCGCCTCACGAACAACGAACACCGCTACCAAAACCGGCAGAGCGAAGCGGACAACGATCTGTTGTCCTTCACGGCCGGTGGCGAGCAGCGCTTCGATACCATCAAGGTGAACTACGCCGGTTACTACGCCGAAAACGAACGCAACACTGACCGCAGTCTGCAATTTGTCGTCCGCAACACGGGTTTTCAAAATGCCTACGACCGCTCCGATACGCTGCATCCCAAGTATACCAACTTGAACGGCAAGAGCCCGTTCGACACCACGACCATCACGCGCGGCGACCTCACGATCAACCCCTCGGAATACGCCGAAGAAGTCGTATCCGGAAAAGTGGACGTGGAAAAATCATATCGCGGTGACGCACTGTCCGGAAAACTCAAATTTGGCCTCAAGACCAACCGCAGCACGCGCGAGCAAGATTCCTCGAGCACGGTCTATCAGACGGGCTCCGCCGCCGGCGGCTTCCCCTACGCCGATATCATGCGCCGCAGCAATCGCACGGTCGCCGGCATCCCCATGTCCCTCGAGACGGATATCGCGAAACTCGAAACGCTCTTCCGCAGCCGCCCTGAGCTCTTCGTCGTGCAGGCGCCGGCCGCGTTTCAGAACAGCGTCATCAGCGATTTTATGAGCCGTGAGTCTACGCACAGCGCCTACGTGATGGGCGTTGTGACGATGGGACGCACGACGCTCACGCCGGGACTTCGGATGGAGCGCAATATCTTCGAATCGACGACTAACCAGTTCATCCCCGCCCTCGGCGCCCGCGCCGCCCGCGTCGACGCCATTAACCGCGAACGCACCTACACCTCGTGGCTCCCGAGCGCGCACCTCCGTCACGAACTGGGGCGCAATCTCATCCTGCGGGGCAGCTACAACCGCAGCTATAGCCGCCCCGATCTCGACGACCTGCTCCGCGGCCGTCTGCTCAACATCGACAATGACACGATAACCGACGGCAACCCCGATCTGAAGACGACGACCTCGGACAATTTCGACGCGCAGCTCGAATTCTACACCGCCAACCGTGGCCTGTATTCTGTCGGGGCTTTCTACAAGACGATGGACGGATTTTATTACGACCGCGCCTTCACTGAAGTCGTCGACGAAAACGGCGTGCCCACTACCTATCGCGGCACCCGTCCCGAAAATGCGCTCGGCGCGGTGAACTACGGCCTGGAGCTGATTGCCCGGCAGAAACTCGTTTTCCTGCCCAAGCCCTTCGACGGATTTCGCGTCGACCTGAGCGCGACCTTCACGGAGAGCGACGGCAAGTATCCCGGCCGTCTGACGGAAAAACTACCGACCTACGGCTTCTCCGATTTCATGTTCAACGCCTCGCTGGAGTATGCCATCGGCCGTTTCCGCGCCGAGATCAGCTACCGTTACCGCTCCGATTTCCTCGAAGGCCTCGATGTCGATTTTACTTTCGACGACATTTTCGCCGCCAACGAACGCGTGGATTTCGTCGCCAGCTACCAGGTCACCGACCGCATGAAGCTCTTCCTCAACATGACGAACCTCACTGATCGTCCGCAGGTTTCCTACCAGGGCTTCGCCTACAATCCCGAGGATTACACGATGCACGGCATGCGCGCTACGACGGGAGTCACGTATCGTTTCTGAGTGTCGCAAGGCAGGGCGGGTCTGCGCGACCCGCCCTGCCTCTTTTTCGTTTCCAATCTATCCCGTTATGAAGTTCTCCCTCGCCCGCATTACGGCCGCGTTGATGGCTCTCCTTGGCTTCTGCGCTGCGCTCCTTCCGCTTGCGGCCCAGCCGGTCGCCGCTTCGGCCACTGGCGGCCTGCGCGGTGTGATTGTGAACGACGCCACGGGTAACTTCGTGCAAGGCGCCCGCCTCGCGCTCGTCGGCACGACACGCACCGCCGTCACCGACAGTCAGGGCAGCTTTCTCATGGGGGCGTTGCCACCCGGTGACTACCGCCTCCGTGCCGAATCCGCCGGCACCGATGCGAAGGAGTTCCCCGTCACCGTGCTCGCCGGAGTGATCACGCCGCTCACGCTGCGCCTCGCTTCCGAAATCATCGCGATGGAGAAGCTCATGGTCACCGCCCAGGCCGAGGGCCAGTCGCAGGCGCTCAACTTCCAGAAAAACTCCGAGAACATCCGCAAGGTTGCCTCGCTCGATGCGCTCGCCAATTCCCGCCTCGGCGAAGTCGGCGAAGTGCTCCAGTCGATGCCCGGTCTCTACCTCGAAATCAGCACACACCAGCCCGTGCGCCCCAACATCCGCGGACTCTCCTCGGAGTTTAATTCGATCACGTTCGACGGCGTGCGCATCGGCAATACCAACAACGACCGCTCCGATGGCGTGAGCGGTTATCCGGCCGAGAGCCTTTCGCGTATCGAGTTGATGAAATCCGTCACGCCCGACATGGAGGGCGACGCGATCGGCGGCAGCATCAACCTCGTTTCCAAACGCGCCTTCGATCTCTCTGAGCGGGTGTTCAAGTTCAACCTCGGCGGCGCCTACAACAACCAGCAGCAAAACTGGGACAAACAGATCAACGTCGAATACGCCGACCGCTACGGCCCCGATGGCCGCCTCGGCGTCTACTCCTCCATCAACCACTACCGCTCCGACCGCGGCTACCACACCTCAAGCATCAGCTACCAGGTCGATGCGGCGGACAACTACAACATCTCCACCTACACGCTACAGGACCGCATCGAGGACGATTCGTGGAAGCTCAAATATTCCGGCAGCATCGACTACAAACTCAGCGAACGGTCCATCGTCTGGGTGCGCGGCATCTACAGCAACGACACGCGCTCGCTCGAGGATTATCTCGCCGTTTACCGTCCCGGCGCGCGCACCAACATCACGCCCAACTCGGCCTCCTCGCGCAATGGCCGCGTCGACACGAGTCGCTCCTATCGCGAGCCCATCAGCAAGAGCGCCCAGATCGCCGGCGGCATGGAAAACAAGTTCGACCGCTGGAACCTCGATTCGAAATTCAGCTACAACCGCGCGACCAACCAATACACGCAGACCTTCACGCCCGTGTTCTCCGCCAACGGCGTCGATCTCTCCTACGATCGCACGGTGCGCGAGTTTCCGCTCTTCCGTGTGGATAACGGCGTGAACCTGAACGACCCCGCGCGCTACGTGCACACCAGCATCGCGCGCAACCAGCACCCCTCGCGCGACCAGGAATACACCTTTGATTTCAACGCCCGCCGCGAGCTCGACGAGCTGCCGTTCAAAGCGAGCCTCAAGACCGGTGCGCGCGCGAAGCTCCGTAGCTGGGTCTTCGGTGGCGATCCCGCGCTGGGTAATTGGACCTACACCGGCACCCAGAGCGCGGCAGCCATGTCGGAGATCTACACCAATGACCGCTTCTTCCACCAAGGCGGCGATCGTGTCGTGTTCCCGTCCGTGCAGCCCAACATCGCGAAATTCCTCGAGGCCTTCTACGCCCGGAATTCCGAATACACGCGCAACGACAACGCCTCCGCCATCCTCATCGAATCGAACCGCAAAAGTTCCACCGAGGATATCTACGCGACCTATCTCATGGGCAGCGCGACCTTCGGCCGGCTCAACGTCGTGACCGGCGCACGCGCCGAGCGCACCGCGTATACGGGCAAAGCCCGCCAACTCACCACGCCGCGTGGCATCCTCACGAAATCCACCATCGTGGAGAACTCGACGAGTTACACCAACGTGCTCCCTGGTGTGCATCTCAACTATGGCCTCGCGCCCAACGCTGTGCTGCGCTTCTCCGCCAACCGCACGGTCGCGCGCCCCAGTCCCGCCGCCATGCTCCCCACGCGCCGCATCGACGACGACGCGCGCACGATCACCGACGGCAACCCCGACCTCGAGGTCACTACGTCCGACAATTTCGACGTGAGCGCCGAGTATTATCTCAAGCCGCTCGGCGTGATCTCCCTCGGCGCGTTTCGGAAATCCATCGACGGGTTTTATTTCAGCACCGCTTCAACGGTGGTGGACGGCGAGTTCGCCGGCTACCGCCTCACGCGGCAGGAGATGGGGCGCGGCGGCAAAGTTAGTGGCGTCGAAGTCGAGTGGCAGCAACGCCTCACGTTTTTGCCCGGCGCCTTCAGCGGGCTCGGCTTTGGGGCCAACTACACGTGGCTCGACTCCGCGGGAAAATATCCGACGCGGCCCGTGGACTCGCTCACGTTCATCGGCACCGCCAAGGGCACCGGTAACTTTAATCTTTCCTACGTCCGTCGCGGCCTCGACCTCCGCCTCTTCTACAATACGCGTGGCGACTATCTCAGCTCTGTGGGCGCGCGTCGCGCTCTGGACGTGTTTGAAAAGGAACGCGCCACTCTCGATTTCTCGGCGAAATACCGCTGGAGCAAACGCACCTCCACCTATGTGAGCGCGAAAAATCTCACCGATGCGCCCAAGATTTCCTACCAGGGCAACGCCTCGAATCCGAACGCGATTCGCTACTACGACTACTCGGTCAACTTCGGTGTGACGCTGGACCTATGAGTTCGCCCACGATGCCTGCGCGTTGCCGCCTGCTCGGTGCTCTGCTGGCCCTCACCCTCGGTGTAGGCGTGATCGGTGCCGCCGAACTCGACGCACCGCCGCCGGGTGCGTTCACGCTCGTCGTGATCCCCGACACCCAGGGCTACCGCGGGCGCTCCACGAAGAGCACGCCGCAGAGCACGGAGCCGCTCACGAATCCCGTTTTCCAAAACCACACGCGCTGGATTGTCGAAAATGTCCGCGCTCAAAACATCGTCTTCGTCAGTCACGTCGGCGACATCGTGGACATCAACAACGAGGAACAATGGCACCTCGCGCACGAGTGCCTCGACCGCCTCCACGGCGTCGTGCCCTACGGCCTCGTCGTCGGCAATCACGACATGAAGAGCAACGGCGACGCCACGCTCTTCCAGCGGTTCTTCCCGGCGGAGCGTTTTCGCGCGTTTCCGTGGTATGGCGGCACCTACACCCATGATCGCGCCGACCAACACGTCTCCGCCAACAACGTGAACAGCTACCAGCTGTTTTCCGCCGGCGGTCTCGACTTTGTGCACCTCGCCCTCGAGTGCAACTCCCCGGACGACGTGCTCGCGTGGGCTGATGGCGTGCTCACGAAATACGCCACGCGCCGCGCGCTCATCAGCACACACATGGATTTGGGGCCGCTGAACAAACCGACGACGGACGACGGCTTCTTCAAAGATCCCAAGGGCCGCATGACGTGGGTTAAGGTCCACGGCAAACGCGGCAACAGCCCCGCGCAGATGTGGGAGAAGCTTTACGCGAAGCACAGCAATCTCGCCTTCGTGTTCTCCGGCGACCAAAGCCGCACGACGGCCATGCGCGTCGCGGCGCAGGGCAGCCTCGGCAACTTCGTCCACGCGTTGCTCTCCGACTACACCTCGTCAGGCCCGTTGCGCCTCTACCGATTCATCCCAGCGGAAAACAAGGTGCGCGTGATCACGTTCGATACCACGAAGCGCCAGCTCGTCGCAGAAATGAAATACGTCGCCGATTCCGCCGAGCACCAGTTCACCGTCGACTACGCCATGACCACGCCCTCTCTGCCCGCCATCCCATGAAACGCCTCCATCACACGCTCTCGTTTCTCACGCTCTGCACGCTGCCGCTCGCCGCGCACGAGGGCCACCCGCACGTCCCGCCCGCGCTCTACACCGACAAACTCGCCTACGCACCTCTCCCGCGGCCCGACCGCATCGTGCTCACCTGGCGCGGCGATCCCGCGACTTCGCAGGCCGTCACTTGGCGCACCGATACCACGATCACACGTGCCGTCGCGGAGTTTGCCGTCGCCAACGAGGCGGGCCGCGCGCTGAAGGGCGAGTCCGTCCCCGCGCGCACTGAGGCGCTCACGACTGACCTCAGCGAGGCGCACTATCACTCGGCCGAATTTACCGGCCTCGCGCCCGACACGATCTACGCCTACCGCGTGGGCGACGGGGTGAACTGGAGTGAGTGGTTTCACTTCCGCACCGCCAGCCGCGACGCGCGGAAGTTCACTTTTGTGTATTTCGGCGATGCGCAGAACGACATCCGCACGCATTGGTCGCGCGTCTTCCGCGAGGCGTTTCGTGAGGCGCCGCGTGCGGCGTTTACGCTCCACGCTGGCGATCTCATCAACAACGCGCACCGCGACGGCCAGTGGGGTGAGTGGCACGGCGCCCCCGCGTGGGTGAACGCGACGGTCCCCGTCGTGCCCACGCCCGGAAACCACGAGTATGCGAAGCTCGACGAGAAGGATGCGGCGGCGCCGCGTGCGCTGAGCATGCAGTGGCGTCCGCAGTTCACGTTGCCGGAGCACGGCCCGGCGGAACTCGCCGAGACCTGCTACTGGTTCGACTACCAGGGCACACGCATCGTAGCGCTCGATTCGAATCGGCTGCAGGAGGAGCAAGTCCCGTGGCTTCGCGCCGTGCTGGAGAAAAATCCCCGGCGCTGGACGATCCTCACGTTTCACCACCCGATTTTCTCGCCGGCCAATGACCGCGACAACCCGAAGCTCCGTGGCCTGTGGAAACCGCTGATTGACGAATTCAAAGTCGATCTTGTGCTTACGGGCCACGACCACACCTACGCGCGCAGCGGCGACATGGCCGGCCGCGCACGCGTCGGCGCCATCAACGCCGCGAAGGGCTACAACCAGGTCTACGACCCCGCGATCGGCACCGTGTATGTCGTCTCGGTGAGCGGACCCAAGATGTATGACCTGATGTCGGACGCGTGGGCCGTGCGAACTGCCGAAGATACGCAGCTTTTCCAGATCATCACGGTGGACGGCGGCGAGCTGCGCTACGAAGCGCGCACGGCGACGAACCGGCTCTACGACGCGTTCACATTGCGCAAACGCGAGGGACGCGCGAACGAGTTGCTAGAGACGCTCCCGGTCGAGACGCGCCGTCCACCAAAGCCGGCGCCCGCGGCGAAATAGCACGGCGCGGCGTATGCTTATTCTCGGTCGGTGAGCACGCGTCGGCGATACTCCTGCGGTGTCAGCCCCGTCTGCCGCTTGAAGCAAACGGTAAAGTGACTGCTCGTCTTGAAGCCCAGTTCGTAGCCGATGGTTTTGACGGCGATGCCGGCATCGCGGAGGAGTTCGCAGCTCCGTTCCATCAGTAATTGGTTGTAGAAATTGGCCGGCGTGCACTGCGTGGCGCTGTGAAAGAGCCGTGTGAACCGCTCTTCGCTGGTGCCGAGAAACTGGCAAAGATATTGCAGACGAAACGCATCCTTCCGGCACCACCGCATAAATTCGTAGGCCCGGACAAAATCCCGCCGCGGTAACCGCGGCGTGACATCGAGCGTGCACCGTTCGACCTGCTGTCGGGGCCAGGCGCGCAAGGTCTCGACCAGAATTCGGGTCGCCAGTCCCTCGACAACAATTTCGTGGCCGATGTCGCGGGTGCGCAGTTCGCGCGCGATGTCGATCGCGCAGTCGTGCAATATCGCGCTGCTGAATTTCCCGGTAAAAACCGGACCGCGCTCGTCTTCCATCGCGGGCAGCTGAAAGGGGGAGAGCAAACCCGTCAGGCCGCGTGGTTCGACCGTGAGACACACGGCTTCGCACCCCTTTGCGCCCGCCAGATAGCCACTGGCGTGTTCGATTCCCGAATTGCTCATCACGACTTCGCCCGGACCGACCACCGTCAGTGTGCCGAGCTGCGCTTTGGAAACTTCCCCCTGCAGGCAGATGACGATGCCGTATTCGGAGTGAGAGTGCGGCCGGTAGATCGCATTACGGGCAGCCTGCACGTGCTGGACACAAACCAAGCCGTCCGGACGCGTCCAAAATTTGCAGAAATCCTCGACCCCGCGGTCGTGGCCGCCGAACAACTGGCCCTTGAGCGAGGAAGTGATGGAATCGGCAAACACGTAGGGAAGATGCGGGCGGCGGTTTGGTCTCGGTGGGCTGGTTGCGTGCGCGCGCGGCGGGAAAACCGCTAGCGTTCGACCGGTCGAGAGCGAGCGGATAGCCGCGCTTACAGGTAACGATTCGGTGTCGATCGGTCGGACGAGGTGCGCGCCCTTGAGGGGCGTCACGCGATTGGCACGCAAATTGTCTGAAACTTGTCCGCGCCTGTCGGCACCGGCGGGAAGCGAACACCCCTTGCCATTGCCCGCCCGCGCCCCGACGCGGAGCGTCGGGGCGCGGGGAATAGTCCCGCTGATCTTTCGATGAATCTTCGTTTCGCCGCTCCCAGCCCTCTCTTCGCCGCTCTCGTATGAAGCCCAAACTTGTGATTTTTGATTGGGCCGGGACACTGGTGGACTTCGGCTGCCGGGCTCCCTTGGAGGCGTTTATCGACGCGTTTGCCAGCGCCGGTCTGCCAATCGACGAGGCGACGGCGCGCCGGCCGATGGGTGCGCATAAACGCGACCACGCGCGCGAAATCTTGCACTATCCTGACGTTGCGGCGCGCGTGCGGATCGACCTGGGCTGTGAGCCGGATGAGACGCTGCTCGACGAAATCTATGCACGGTTTTCCGCGCGACTGACGGAGGTTTTACCAAATCACGCCGAGCCCATTCCGGGTGCGATTACAACGCTGCGGTGGCTACGCGATCGCGATGTCCATGTTGCCAGCACGACGGGCTACACTCGGTCCATGATGAAGACGCTCGAGCCGATCGCGGCGGCGGCGGGCATCGTGACCGAGGCGCTGATCTGTGCCGACGAAGTCGTGCAGGGCCGGCCGGCGCCCTGGGCCTGCTTCCGCCTTGCGGAAAAATTTGGCGTCTACCCGATGGCGCGCTGCCTTAAGATCGGCGACACGCCGGCTGACATCGCCGAGGGCGTGAACGCCGGCATGGTTTCGCTCGCTGTGAGCGAATCCGGCAACGAAGTGGGCTTGGGCCTCGCGGCCCTTGAAGCGCTCGGTGCAGATGCCCGCCGCCGGCTGGTCCGTGGGGCGGAGCAGCGGTTGCTCGCCGCCGGGGCCCGCACGGTGCTGCGCAGCGTCGAGGAGTTGCCGGCCTGGATCGAGCAGCAGCCTGCGTAGACGCGCGCCACCGTTTTCATGACGAACGCAACCGCCACCCCGGCCCGCGCCGCCGGCCCCGCCTGCTGGTTGGAGACGCCGTGGGTCTATTCGGTTTGGTGCATCGTCTCCGCCTTTGGCACCTACGCGTGCATGTATGGTTTTCGCAAACCGTTCACGGCCGGCGCCTATGTCGATGCGGAAACCGGACTCAACATGAAGGCGTGGTTGGTGACCGCCCAGGTCATCGGCTACGCGCTCTCAAAATTCATCGGCATCAAGGTCATCGCGGAAATGCCCCGCGCGCGCCGGGCCGCCGTGCTGCTCGGCTTGATCGGTGCGGCCGAGCTGGCGCTGTTGCTCTTCGCCCTCACGCCGTCGCCTTACAATGCGGCGTGGCTATTCTGCAACGGTCTCTCGCTCGGCCTCGTGTTTGGGTTGGTGCTCGGTTTCGTCGAAGGGCGGCGCATGACCGAACTGTTCGTGGCGGGCCTATGCGCGAGTTTTATTTTGGCAGATGGTTTTACCAAATCGGTGGGGGCGTCGTTGCTGGCTGTGGGTGTCACAGAAAACTGGATGCCGGTCACGGCTGGCCTCGTGTTTCTCGGACCCCTCGTGGTTTTCGTCTGGATGCTCCGGCAGATTCCGCCGCCGTCGGACTCGGACGTCGCCGCCCGCTCCGCTCGTGCTCCGATGACCGGAGCGGAGCGGCTGGCCATGGTGCGACGGCACGGCGTGCGGCTCTTCGGGATCATACTCGCTTACCTTTTGATTACCGTGCTGCGCAGCGTGCGCGCGGATTTCGCTCCTGAGATTTGGGCGGGACTCGGCCTCGGAAAGCAGTCCGCCATCTTCACGCAGTCCGAACTATGGGTGACGCTGGGCGTCGTCGTGGCCAACGGCGCGGCCGTGCTCATCCGCGACAACCGCCGCGCCTTTTTCACGTCGCTGGGACTCGCCGCAGGCGGCCTCACGATGGCGCTGCTCGCGCTCGTCGGCATTCGCACCGGGACGGTATCGCCTTTCGCCTTCATGGTGCTGCTTGGAGTGGGCATGTATGTGCCGTATGTCGCTGTGCACACGACGGTGTTCGAGCGGCTCATCGCCCTCACCCGCGAGCGCGGCAACATCGGGTTCCTGATGTATATCGCGGATTCCGTCGGCTACATCGGGTATGCTGTGGTGATGGTCACGCGCAGCGCGTTTCCCGCGAAGGAAAGTTTTCTCGGCTTCTTTCTCGACCTGGCGACGGCGCTCGTCGTCGGTGCTTTCGTCGCCGTGGTGCTATCGTGGATGCTTTACGCCCGCCGCGCGCCGCAGGCGAACCAGTAGCATTGCCGCTTCACGCGGTCCGGTGGCAGGTGGGGCGCAACCCCACGCGGTGCGCACCGGAATTCATCCCGTAGGCAAAAGCCGCGTCGACTGCATCGAGGTCGAATTGGTCGTGGACCAAGGAGTCAAAGGGGAAACGCGCGTGGTGTGCCTCGATGAATTCCACCGCCGCGACGAGATCGCGTTCGTTGTAATTGTGCAGTCCGCGGATCGTATGGACGTTGCGCACGAGGTGCTCCGCGTTGACCTGGAGCGGCCGCTGAGGATACGTCGCGCCGACGAACACGAGCGTGCCGCCGATCCCGAGCGCGCCGAGCAGGGCCTCCATCGTTTCCGGCACGCCGCTGAAATCCAACGCCACCGTGACCGGCTCGCCGGTGCGCGAGTCAGCGACGGATTCTTTCAGAGATTTTCCGGCCGTCGCGAAATTCGCCATGTGATCGACGCCAAACCCCCGGGCCGTCGCGAGACGCGCATCGTCGATGTCCACGGCCGTCACCCATTTCGCACCCGCGCTGCGGACCATGGCGCATGCGATGATGCCCAACATGCCGGCGCCGGCGATCAGCACGTGCCGGTCGCGCACGTCGCCCGCCAGCCGCAGCGCACCGGCGACCGTCGCCACCGAACAATTGATCAACGCAATCACGGGGAGCGGAATCGCCGCGTCGATGCGGATGACCGGCGTGTGCTTCCGCAGCACGCAATACTCGCTTAGCCCGCCGTGCAGGTTGCTCTCCGGCGTGATGCGCTCGTGGCCGTATTTGAACAGGTCTTCGCCCTTCTGCGGGATGCCCCGGCGCGCGAGACACGAGCACGGGTCCGAGGCGTAGATCGCCCACGTCACGCGGTCGCCGACGCGCAACGGCGCGCCACGACTGTCCACGGCGGGCGCATCCGGTCCGAGTTCCTCGATCATGCCGACGATCTCATGGCCGAGGATAGTGGGCGTTTTCTCGATACGCTTGCCGGCGTAGGTGTTGAGGTCGCTGCGGCAGAGGGTCGTATACTCGTTGCGCACGAGCAGTTCACCGGGACGCAACGCCGGCACGGCCACCGTTTCGTAGGTGAACGGCAAATCCTTCGCGTGGAAAATGGCGATCCGGCTCGTCTTCATGGTGCTTCAATTGAACTCCGTCTCGATCAGCTCGGGCAATTCGGCGACACTCGGAATAACGTGCGTGTGGCGATACTTGCCCCAAGCCGCTACGGGCCGTGAGCCGGTGAGCACGCCGATCACACCGCGGCAGCCCGCGTTCGTGCCTTCGAGCATATCCGCCGGAGTATCGCCGAGTTTGACCACCTCGGAGACGCTCTGGATATCGAGTTGCGCCATCGCGTGGAAAATCATGAACGGCGCCGGCCGTCCGCGTTGCCCCGGGGTGTGCTCCACATCGACCGAAATATCCACGAGTCCGTCCCGCAACCAACCGAGACTCTCCATGATCGTCTCTGTGATCTGCCGGTGAAAGCCGGTGTTGGTCGCCACCTTGATGCCGTGGGCGTGGCACCAGCGAAACGTGTCCGCCGCGCCGGGAATTTCCGTCACGCCCCGCCGGTAGCGCGCAATCATGATTTCTTCGTAGCGGTGAAACACCTTCGTCGCCAATTCCACGGTCTCCATGTCCTGCGGTTTCTCGAAATCGCGGATGGTGATCGCCTGGCCGCGCGCGCGGGCGATGAGAAACTGGTAGAGGTGAATCTTGTTTGTCCCCATGTGCAGGAGAACTTCCTCGGCGGTGGTCTCCAATTTGAATTCCTGCGCCGCCTCGAAGAGGCTGTCGCGCACGCCGATGTCGTCTTGGATTGTCGTGCCGGAGAGGTCGAATACTGCCAGTTTGATTTTGCTCATGAGTGATGGAGGGAAGGGAGAATTTAGTTGGGGGTTTGATCGGGAGAGATGCGCGCAGGGGCGCTCAGCGCGCGTCGGTCACGCGCCAACCGACCGGCTGGGTCCAGGCGCGTTTGAACTCGCCTTCGACGCTCGGCACGGCGGGCGTGCCGCTGGAGGCGACGATCGCCCGCACATAGAGTTCGTCGCCACGCAACGTGAACGAGGGCGTCAGTCCTTTGACCTCGGCCAGGATCTCGCCGATCTGCGGCCCGCTGCCGGCCCGGTATTCGAGCGTCGTCTCGACGAGTTTGCCCTGCGCATCGCGGCGGGGTTGGCCCTCGATCTTCACGCCGCGCCGCGTGCCGATGAAGCGCGTGACAAACGTTTCCGCGCCTTCCGCGCGAATGGTGAGCGACAGCCGCCGCGCCTGCTCGTCGAAGCGCACCTCGTCGAGCGTCACGCCGGAGGTGGCGTAGAAATCGCCCGCTCGCATTGCGCGGATCAGCGACTCCGGGGTGAGATGGTGCGCGCGCACCATCACCCACGCGCGACCGGACGGAGAGCGCGTTTTGTTGCCCTGATAGTCGTGCGAATCGTCGGTTGCCAACGCGTAGAGCGGCGCGGTTTTCATTCCGACGAGGCGCAGCGTATTCGCGATGTCCCAAATTTCGTCGGTGGAAGGGTGGTGCGCGTCGCCCGGGTCGTTGTCGTTGTCGACGCCGTTCCAGACTTCGAAAAACTGTTCGCGCACCACGGCGGCGAGGTCCTCGGCTGTCACGCCCCATTTGTAGTTGGGGTGGTTGACGTGAACCATGATCTCGCGGCCCGTGCGCGCGGCGGATTCCTCGACGGCGGTCAGGTGGCCGTTCATCACGTCGCGCACGGTCGCGCCGTCGCGGGATTTGATGAGCTCGATCAGATTGGTCGCGTTCATGTGGATCGCACGATCGTTGAGCGCCCGATGCGTGATCTCTTCGGACTGGATCATGAGAAATCGGCCCGCTTCGTCGAAGAGCGAACGGTATTCGTCGAAGGGCTTGAGCCGGACTTCGACGGATCCGGCGGCCGCACCAGGACGCGTCTCCACCCAGTTCGGACCGAAGCGCTTCAGGTAGTCTGCGAAGGCGTCACGCGGCACATAGGCTGCACCGCGCCACGGCTCGCCCTTCGCTTTGGCCGCGACTGCTGCGAGCGTCATCCAACGCTGTCCCTGACTGAGCACGTTGTGATCGGAGAGCGCCAGAAAGTGGTAACTCGCCTGCCGATACCAATCGACGATCATCTCCGGAAATCCGTCTCCGTCGGACCACAGGGTGTGCGTGTGGAGGTTGCCGCGCCACCAGCGCGCCTCCGGCGCCGGGCTCCGCTCAGCGCAGGAGGCTCCGACCACGAAGACCATCCCGACCAACAGGCTGCGCAACGTTCGGTTCATACGCGCGAGAGTGCCGAGCGAGGCGCGAAAAACGCGAGGGCCGACGATGTTACAATTCCGCAAACGGATGGGGACGTGCATGGGTTTTTGACGAGGCGGTTCAAAAGGTGCGGCTCACTTCGAGTGAGAATTGCCGGCCGCGCGGATCGGCTGCACCCGTCGTGAAGCCCTCCGCGGCGTCGGCCACCGGCGGCCATGTGTCGAACACGTTGTTGATGCCTCCGCGCACGGTCACTTCGCGCAGCCATCCCGGGGCGTGGCGCGGGAATTTGTAGGCGACGAAGGCGTTGTGCATGACGAACGGCGCGACGCGCAGATAGTAGCGCAGGATGCCGTTGTCGTTGAGAACCATGATGTGCTTTGGCTGGCCGAGCGCGTCGTAGATCACCTTCGTCGTCGTCGCGGCCGTGCTCGCAAATTCCCCGAAGTAGTTCGCGAACCAACCGGCGGACCAGGCCTCGCGACGCCACGTGAGCGTGACGTTTGCCCGCCATTTCGAGCGCCCGTCGCGCTCGAGCGCAGACACCACAATGCCGTTCGTGGTCAATTGTTCGTCGCGTTTGAGGTAGTGAGTCGCCTCGCCCTTGAGCACAAACTGGCCCGCCTCCAATTTTGGCAGTCGGTATTGAAAGCCGAGCTCCGCACCGGCGAGGTCGCGACCGCCGAGATTGATGTAGTCGTTGACCAGACTGGCGAAATCACCGATCGGCGCGCGCTTCGTGGCGTTCGTCGGTTGGCGTGCGTTGTAGGCGGCAAAATCTGCGCGGTCCTGGGCGCTGACGGGCAGTCGCGTGACTTTGTCGTAGCCCTGATAGGCCGCGGTGCCGGAGCCGAGGTCGATGCGATCGATAGCCGTCCCGGCGGCGAGCGCTTTTTGCGTCGCGAGGTCGAGGTAGAGTTCGTCGCGCAGCAAAGTTTCACCGACACCGAGGCTCGCGATGGCGTTGTCCTGATTGATGCGCCAGTAGTCGAAGGTCACGGAGAGGCCGCGCACACGCGGGACATCGAGCACAAAGCCCGCCACCCAGCTCTGGGCGGTCTCGGGCTCAAGGGCATTGTTGCCCTGGCGAAACGTGCGGCGCGGGCGGCTGGAATCGGAGAGGGCACCGGTGACTTCGGAGCGATAGGGATCGTTGGCGCTGCTTACGCGCAGCAACGGCGTTGTGTTGGTCTGCACGAGATTTGGCGCGCGAAACGATTCGTTGTAGGACGCGCGCAGTTTCAGCGATGCGAACGGATTCCAGACGAGGCTCGCCTTGGGTTTGGTGCTCTGGCCGTGGATCGAAAAATGTTCGAACCGGCCGGCAAGGGTCAGCTCCAGCGCCTCAACGAGCGGCACGCGGTTGGCGCGCGTAACGAACGGCAGGGCGACTTCGCTGTAGACGGCGTAGATCGTCTGCGCCGCGGCGATCGGGGCGTTGGGGCTCATGGCGATGAAGTCGTTGTCATCGTCGCGCATGATCGGAAAAGCTTGGCCAGCGCCCGGCGGATTCAATCCGGCGAACACATCCTTCTTCGCATCGTAGCTCTCCCAGCGCACCTCGGTGCCGCTCGCGACTTTCATGCGACCGCCGCGGAAGAGCTGCCAGAGTTCGCCGTTCGTTTTCGCGTCCCACGTGAGGAGTTTGGTGTGACCGAAACGGTTGTCGCGGTCGTAGAGCGGCTCCACGACGGACGAAGGATTCACGTAGGGGGCGTCCACGACGATCTGGCTGTTGACCAGTTTGAAGGTCGTGGGAAACGGATTGTAGGCGGTCGCATCGGTGCGGTTCAGCGCATGGCGCAGACGCGATTCGCGGAAGATGTTGTCCTCGTATTCGTGGCTCTGTGCGGCCGAATACATGACAGCGGTTTCCCACTGCCAGTCGCGGCCGACGGTGCCGCGCAGGCCGGCCATCCCGCGGAAGAAATGGCTGTCGACCTGGATAAAGCGCGCCTTCGTCCCGGCAGGAATGAGGCCGCTGATGATGGTGACGTCCGCCGGCGTGCCGACGAGGCGGGGCGAGCCGTCGCTGTTGGGTGCGCCGGTCGCGTGGTAGAAGCGGACGCCGAATGGATTGTAAGGATTCGCGGCGGGCACGTAGAGGCCGGGCTCATTTACGTTCTGCATGTTGGCAGACTCGCGCACGCTGTGGCTGCGGGAACCGGAGTAGAGCAGGTCGCCGAAGGCGGCGAGGCGCGGGCTGAAACGGTGGTCGAGAAACGTGGAGAAATTCAAGCGCTTCGTGCTCGGGATGAGCACGCGGTCGGCGAGCACGTTGCCGTAGTAAAATTGCTCTTCGCTGTCGATGTTACGGGAGGGTGTGGTCTGCTTCCAATTGATGCCGCCCGCCGCCGTAGGATAAAAAAAGAAGGTGCCATTGGCTGCCGCAGTGGCGACTCCACTCGCGGGCGACGTGGCGGTCGAGATGCCGCGATTGCCGTCGGGCCGAGAGCCGACGAACGTCAGAAAATCGGACTGAATAAAACCGCGCTGGAATTGGCCGTAAGAATTGATCGTGCTGCCGTTGTGGAGGTCGTTGTCCACCGCCTGCACCACACCCGTGGCGGGATCGGTGACCGGGCGGCCATTCCACGGCGCGGGGATTTGGCGGGTGAGACGGAGATCGCTCTGGCTCGCCCACCCGCGGTCTTTCGACGCGAGATCCTCGCGGTGAAAATAGTCGAGCGCGGTGGAGAGGTGAGCATTGCCCCGCTGCCAGCCCTCGGACGCGGTGATGCGAAATTCCTCGGCACCGCCGTGCTGCGTGAGCGCCACTCGCCCTGTGAGGCGGCGGCCGACTTGAGTGCGCGACATGCGGCTGTTGATGACGCCCGCCGCCGCATCGGCGCCGTAAATGGCGGAGGCGCCGTCGCGCAACACCTCGACGCGTTCGAGCAGCGCAGTGGGGATGATGTTGGCGTTGGGCGCCAAGGCCGGCACGGCGTTCTCCGTGCCCGAGAGCGGATGCGGCGCGACGCGGCGGCCATTGATCAACATCAGCGTGCTGCCCGAGCCGAGACCGCGCAGATCGATCGAGGTCACGTCGCCGCGCGCGCCTTGCGAGGCGATGGTGGCCTCGTTGATCGCCGGTGGCTCAGCCAGTGTGAGCGTGGCAAAAAGGTCCGTGCCGGTGGAGGCGCCGCGAATGGCGAGATCTTCGCGATCGAAGATCGTCACCGGCAGTGCCGTCTCAGCCTCGGTGCGGCGAAGATTCGAACCGGTCACCGTGACGGCCTCGAGCGCCACCGTCGCGTCTTTGGCAGCGGGGGGCGATTCGGCCTGAGCAACGCGCGACTGGGCAAACAGCAGAGTGCCGCTGAGCAGCGAAACCGCGAGGGACGCCGGTAGCAAACGCGCCGTCGGAGCGGCGAAAAATTTTCGGATGAGGTGCATGACCGCCAGCGTTCGTGCGGGCATTGGCGGTCACAAGAGACGGCGACCGTCGCATTCCCCATATTCGCGGGATGGCGTTGTGGCTTTCGGACTATTTCGGTCACGGGACAGTGACAACGCGCGGTTAGGCGCTGTCGCGTGAGCGTATAAAAGCGAGTGGATTGCGCAGCGCGTAGGGTCACGCTGCTGTTCCGGCAATTACCGAAATTGCGCCGTCCGACGCGATTCTGCCGGGGGCGAACAGGGTGTCGGATCGCAAGAGAAGTTTCGCGGACGAATCCCTTCCGGCCGCGAGATCGCCGATGCGCCCCGCCGCTCCGCTTGTAAACTCGGCCGCTTTAGTCGCCCGCGCGAATGCGGGCTTCGATCGTCAGCCAACGACTCTCCACCCACGTGCCGCGGAGCGCGCCGGCGTGGGCCAAGTCGGCGAGCAACTCGTAGGATTCGCCGGATTCCTCCTCGTAGGTCGCGCCGGTATTGACGCGACTTTTCAGGGCGAGCCAACGCGCTTGGTTTTCCGTTCCAATGATCCGACTTTCGCTGGCGACCGCATCCAACAAGGCAAACAGGAGCCGAGATTCCTGGCGCAACTGTCCGGAGGAAATCGTGTCAGTCATAGCGGATCGATACTCGAACGTTCGCGGATTTCCGGCGACTCAAAATCCAGCGCGTTTCTTGGCCGTTTTTCCCGGCAACCGCGCATCGATTGCCGGAGGAATGATTGATCGCGGCGTAGGCGATCACGGCAGCTCGTAGATCTCGAGCAGACTGATGCCGGTGGTGCCGGCCGAGCCGCTGACTTGGGCGCTGTAGGCACCGGGGTCGAGCATGAGGAGCACTGCGGAATCCTTCGCGCCCTCGGTGAGTGCAAAGGCGCCGACGGACGTGGTTGCGGCGAGCAGGTCGGCACGGTCGGCCGTGGTGCCCCAGTCGTCGTTGGCGAAGAGTTGCTGGCCGGATGAGTTGAAGATGGTGAGGGCGGGATCGGCGAGGATGCCGGTGAGGCCGAAATTGGCGAGCGTGGGGCCGACGCCGCGGATCAGCAGTTGCTTCGGCTTGGGACCGGTGACGACGAAGCCGGCGATGTGGGCGCTGGCACCGGTGCCGGTTTGCGCGCGACTGGAGACGTTGAGCATACGGCCGGGGAGCGTCAGCCGGTAGACCAGGAGCATGGAGTCGTTTTCCATGCCGGAGGGATGCGCGTAGGCGACGCCGTCCTGCAGGCCGGTTTGGGTGATGAAATCGTTGTCGTTGCCGACGAAGAGAAAGTAGTCGTTGGGCGCGGCGGGATCGAGGGCGGGGACGAGGGTCAGCGCCTCCCATTTCTCGTAGAGGTTATTGTTATCGTCGGTGGGACCGTTGTGCAGACCGAACTTGGCGAGCTGCGCGGAGTCGTTGATATCGATGAAATCGGCGCGGGTGGCGGGTTTGATCGAGGCATCGAGGACGCCGGCGGTCGCGATAGGATTCGCGGCGGAGTCGAACTTGGTGCCGGCGAGGTTGGTCGCGCCGGAGATGTCGTAGATCAGGATTTTGCGGTAGATCGACGTGGCGACCGGATAGGTGTGGCCGGCGGCGGAGTCGCGCGCGATGACGAGAAACTGGGTGTTGTTGATCGCGAGAATTTCGCTCTGCGCGGCGACGAGCGTGGTGCCGGTCAGCGAGCGGAAGGTCGGGAGCTGCAGCACGTATTCGCCTTTGAGGACGGGCGTGGTGCCGGTGAGATCGTAGGCGAGAAGGCGGGTGTTGTGACGCACGGCGCTGGCGCCGCCGGTGCCACCTTCTTGGCGGAGGGCAGATTGAAGGAGGGCGAAGAGCGTCTTGCCGTCGGGCGAGAGGGTCAGGCCTTCAAGACCCTGGTTGTTTTGCCTGCCGGTCGTGGGATCGAGGGGAGCCGGGGCGGGTTGGCCGGGCGCGGGATTGTTGGAGGCGAATGCGTCGGTGCCGTTGCGCTTCGGGATGATCGCATCGGGCGGGCGGATCGCGGTCTGGAGTTTTCCGTCGGCGGAGAATTTGAAAATGTAGGGACCGTATTCGTCGCTGACGAAAAAGGAGCCGTCGGCCAAACGCACGATGCCCTCGGCGTCGAGCGAGAGGCGGCCGTTGAAGGCTTGGGGCATCGCGGGTAAATTTCCGGAAGCGGTGCGCACTCCGGCCGCGCCGGCGGCGGTGTCGAGCGCGGTGAGCGGCGTGCCGTTGGCTTCGGTGAGCAGCGTCGTGTCGGCAACGGTGATGCCGACTTGGTTCTGGGAGGAGGAACCGAGCAGCGAAGGCGTGAAGGTGATCGCGAGTGTGAAGAAGCGGGCGCGCCAGTTGGTGGTGCCTGGGTTGTTGTAGCCGCGGTCGGGCTGCATGTAGAACGTGCCGTCATAGGAACCGTTGGCGTGCCGCTTCCAGGATTTCGCATCGAACGTGAGCGCCGAAAAAGAGCCGATGGTCTCGCCGAATTTATCGCGCGCGGAGGAGGGAAGACGGCCGACGCCGACGAGGCCCTGGTTAACATAGACCTGACCGTTGACGACGGCGGTCGAGGCCGACTGGGCGGAGAGGTGGAGCAGCGAGCCGAGGAGGCCGACTGCACCGGTGCAGATGAAGATGAAGCGAGGAGGGAGGAGGGACATCGCGACGAGCTTCGCAGCGCTGTGCGACAATCGGGCAGCAACGGTGCGACACTTGGGTGACAAATCTCCGAGCGGGGTGGCGGGCTCGCGCGGCTTGAGGCGATACGTATGTCTCCAGAAACTCGATATTGTGACCGAAAAGTCGCCGGAGTGACGCGGGGCTGTAACGCGGCGGGACTATCTTGGGGTGAAACAATGGACGCCGTTGTTCACTCGGCCGAAAAATCGCACCCGCGCAGACAGGGACTACGCGGCGCGTCGTCGCGGTGTGGTGCGGACGATACGAGAGGCCGCGCTGAGCGAGACGTGCGCGAGGGGGTCCGATCATGAGAGGGCGCGTCATTGCGGTCGGGGACATTCACGGTTGCGCGTGGGAGTTCGAGCGACTGTTGGAGAAACTCGCGCTGACGCCTTACGACCGCCTCATCCTGTTGGGCGATCTCGTCAACCGGGGGCCGGACAGTGTGCGCGTGATCGCCCTGGCGCGGCGTTACGCGCACCGGGCGTTGTTGGGAAATCACGAATTACGGCTGCTGGATTACCGCCGGACAGGCGATGAGACGCGTTTGAAAAAGTCGGACTGGGAGACGGTGCGGAGTTTCGGCGAGGAGGAGTGGGCCTACCTCGCGGGCATGCAGTTGACCTATCATGTGCCCGAATTGGATACGGTTTTAGTGCACGGCGGTTTTCTGCCGGGGCGGCCCTGGCAGACCCAGCCGGCCAGCGTTGTGACGCGCATCCAGGTCGTGGGGCCTGACGGCGAGCCCCACAAACGCGCGGAGTTTCCCGAGGCCGACCATTGGTCGATGCTGTGGCAAGGGCCGCCGTTTGTCGTCTACGGACACACGCCGAGGGCGGAGCCGGTGCGGTCGCGTTGGACGCTGGGGATCGACACAACGTGCGTGCTCGGCGGGGCGTTGACGGCGTGCGTATTGCCGGGAATGGAAATCGTGCAGGTGCGGGCGCGGAGGAAAACGCGGGCCGCCTGAGTGGCGCGCGAAAGTTTTTTGCGACGCGGCGATGAGGGCGAAGTGAGTTGAGGGGCTCGAAAAATGTAACATTGGCGCGGTTGAATGGCCCGAGCGCCGCGGTGTAGGGTGTTGCTCTTAAAGGCGGGAGTGCTTTGCGCATAATCCTGCCGTGTCCAACCCAAGCAGATATCCTATGAAAACCAAACCCGGGAAAAATGTTCAGGCGGCGGTGGCGCCAAAGATTTCGGTGTTGCAGCGTCAGGTGAGTGATTTGCAGGCGTGGCTGGCGGCGGCGAAGAAGCGGGTGGCCGGCGCGAAGGAGAGCCACAAGCGTGCGAAGAAGGCGTATAAGTTGGCGAAGCGCGATGCGAAGGCCGTGCGCAAAGACCTGAAGGAACTCAAGCGGACGTTGGACAAAGCCATGATCGCGGTCATTGCGCCGCGCCCGGCGGCGAAGAAGAAAAAGCGCCAGGCGGACAAACCGGTCGCGCCGACAGCGGCCCCCAAAAAGACGGCTCCCGAGAGTGGCCCGACAAAACCGGCCACCGTCAAAATGACGGCCAAAGCGGTGTCGGCACCAGCACCGAAGCAGGCGACGGGCAAGCCGATGGCGGTGGTGGTGGGGACGTCGCCGGCAACGCCGACGGTAGCGAGCGGCGGCGCGTAGAGGTCGCGATGCGGGCGCCCGGCGTGGGGTAGCGGACCGTGAGCCGGGGCGTGGGGATTAGCCCGACGCGGAGGCGACGAGGGCGGGCTCCGCGGAGCGACGTGTGAGGTGGCGGCGTAGGGTCGCGTCGAGGGCGTCGGGGCGGACGGGTTTGGCGAGGTAGTCGTCCATGCCGGACTCGAGACAGGCTTCGCGGTCTCCGGTCATCGCGTTGGCGGTCATGGCGATGATGGGGAGTCCAGGCGGGAAGCCGGGCTCGCCGCGGGCGGCGGCGGCGCGGATGTGGCGTGTGGCTTCGAAGCCGTCCATCACCGGCATCTGCGCATCCATGAGCACGGCGGCGTAGGATTTTCGTTGGAGCGCGAGAATTGCTTCCTGGCCGTTGACGACGACATCGGCGGAGTAGCCGAGTTTGCGGAGTTGGAGGAGCGTGACCTTTTGGTTTACGGGATTGTCTTCCGCGACCAAGATGAGGGCCGAGGTGGGGGCGGCGAGGTGGCGCGGCGCGGCGGCGGGCGCGGCGGCGGGCGCGGTTTGCAGCACGATGCCGGTCGAGGCCGTGGCGACGACCCGGGCGAGGCAGGTGCGGAGTTTGTCGGGGTGGAGCGGTTTGAGTTCGCAGGCGGCCAAGCCGTGGGCGGCCAATTGCTCACCCGTGAGGCGCTCGTTGCGCGAGGTAAGCAGCACGAGAGCGGGGCGGCCAAAGGCGGTCTCGGCGCGAATGGCGGCGGCGAGTTGGAGACCGTCGATTGCGGGCATGTGGTGATCGAGCAGCACGAGGCCGTAGGCTTGCGCGGCGGCGCTGGCGCGATGGAGCTCGGCGAGGGCGGCGGGCGCAGAATCGACGGCGCAGTGGGGCAGTTGCCAGGCGAGACAGAGGCGGTGGAGAAGTTTTCGATTGGTGGCGTTGTCGTCGACGATGAGCACGCGCGTGTGGTCGAGGGCGTGCAGAGCGGTCGGCGGCGCGGGCGGGACGGCGGTGGTCGCGCGGGTGGTGATGGTAAACCAAAACGTGGAGCCGACGCCCGGGGAGCTGCGCACGCCGATCTCGCCGCCCATGAGGGTGACGAGGCGTTTGCAGATCGCGAGGCCCAGACCGGTGCCGCCGTAGTGGCGCGTCGTCGACGTATCGGCCTGCACGAAGGGGCGGAACAAGGTGGCCTGGGTTTCGGCGGAAATCCCGATGCCAGTGTCGGTAATCTCGAAGAGCAACGTGCAGTCGGCGGCGGCGGATGAGCGGACGGAGACGGCGACCGCGATCTCGCCCTGCGCGGTGAATTTCAGGGCGTTGCCCAGGAGGTTCAGAACGATCTGGCGGAGGCGGATGGGATCGCCGCAGACGTAAGGCGGGACGGCGGTGTCGATATCCAGCACAAGTTCGAGGCCCTTGCGTTGGGCGGTGTCGGCGTGGAGATCGATGGCGACGCGAAGCTGATCGCCGAGGTGAAAATCGACGGCTTCCAGTTCGAGGCGGCCGGCTTCGATTTTGGAGAAGTCCAAAATGTCGTTGATGACGGTGAGGAGCGACTCGCCGCAATCGCAGAGGGTCCGGGCCAAATCCTGTTGATCCGGGGTGAGCGGGGTGTTGAGCAGGAGATTCGCCATGCCGATGACGCCGTTCATCGGAGTGCGAATTTCGTGGCTCATGTTCGCGAGGAACTCGGATTTCGCCCGGGCGGCGGCGAGGGCGGCATCACGCGAGGCGGCGAGTTCGCGGTTCATGCCGTTCAACGAATCAGTGAGGACAGCGAGGCGGTCGACCTTGTGCTGGAGCAGGCGATGTTGGAGATGCGCGATAGCCTGCATCGGAATGAAGCCGAGGAAACAGTCGTCGGGTCCGACGAGGACGATATCGTCGTGGAAGGCCTCGGGGCTGCGCCCATCGACGGCGGCCAGCACCGCGGTAAACGGCTGACCCAGCGTGACGATGAGCGGCGCGCGGGCCAGGGCGTCGGTCACCGGGCGGTGGGCGTAGAGCGCAAAACCAAAGCGGGTGCCGAGCTTCTCGTCCAGGTGAAGACGGATGAGTTGCCCGATGAGCCGGTCATGTTCGACGACGGCGGCAAAGCCGATTTTCTCGCGCTGCATGGTGGTGACGGCTTGCTCGATTTTGAGAGCAGGCGGCACGGCGAAGCGATGGGCGACCAAGGAGCGGAGGAGCAGCGGATCTTCGAGGCGGGCGGGGTCCAGTTCCGACGATCCGGCCGAGGCGGCCGGGAAGTCTGCGGCAAGAGGCGCGGGCGCGAAGTCGGTGCGATTCACAGTTCATCACTCGTCGCAGCGGAGTGCGGCTTGAGCGGCGGACGGTGACATGATTGTGACGATTGTGTGACGTCGGCCGGGGCGGCGGCGGGCGGCTGGGCGGCTTTGCGCTGGTAGCTGGCCCAGAAAAAAGGCGCGACGATCTGGCCGGCGAAGGTGGCGGGCATGGCCTCGCGAATACCGATCTCGGCGGGAGGCCGGCGGCGGGCGTCGTCGAAGTAGGTGCCGAAGAGCTGATCCCAAAGGACGAGATTCTCGCCGTAGTTTTTGTTACCCTCGCGCAGGTCCATGCTGTGGTGCCAGCGGTGGAGGCCGGGCGTGGTGACTACGA
>CALRZR010000059.1:0-32433 GCA_943372705.1 Opitutus sp. GAS368
CCCCCCGCCACCCAAGTCACGAAATTTCTGTTTCGTTGCGCTCGCCCCGGTTTTTTGGCGGTTGAATCCAAGTATTCGGCACTTCGTCCCGCGTCGCTTTTCATAGGAGTGTTCTGTGGTTGGAGTGCCCGCGTGCTCCAATCTGCGGAACACGATTCTCCTCGAATGAAATTCGCTCTCGCTCTCCATCGCCGCCTCGCGTGGCTAAATCTTCCCGCCGCGATTTTGGTCTCCCTGTTGCAACGCACGCCGGTGTTGCGCGTGGCGACGGCCGCCGAATCCGTCTTCATCGGCTCTCCCGTCGGGCAAGTCCTGCGTAACGTCCTCACGGCCGTGGCATCCCTCGGCGCGATGCACTCGCTCGCCGGCGCCACGCAGCTCAGCGCGTCGGTCGCGAGCCCGCTGCGGGCGACGGCGGGCACGGCGATCACGCCGGTCGCCCTCACGGTGACCGGTGCGCAAACTCCGCCCGCTTCGTTTCTCGTCTCCGGCACCATTCCGCCCGGACTTTCCGTTTCAGGTCTCACGGGCACCGGCGGCGCGATCAATGCCGCCACGCTGACGATGTCGGGCACGCCCACGACGGCGGGCACGTTTGCGATGACGATCCGGGCCTGGGAAAAGATCAACCGCTCGGGCGACGCGTCCAGTAACTTTACCTACACTGTCGTCGTGGCCGCGGCGGCCGCTTCCATTCCCTCCTTCACGTTGCAACCCGTGGCACAGACGGTCGCGGCGGGGGCCAATGTAACCTTCAACTCCAGCGCCACCGGCACGCCGTTGCCGACCTATCAATGGCGCAAAGACGGCGTGCCCATCAACGGCGCGACGGCGATTTCGCTCACGCTCACGAACGTGCAGGCGTCAAACGCCGGTGCCTACTCCGTCGTCGCCACAAATTCGGCCGGCTCTGCCACGAGCAATTCCGCGCTGCTGACCGTGAACGCACCCACCGTTATCGCGCCTGCGTTTACGACGCAGCCCGCCTCAATTACCGTCAACGCCGGTGCCACTGCCGTCCTCAATTCCACGGCGACCGATGCGATCTCCTATCGTTGGCAACGCAATGGCAGCGACCTGGCCGGTGCTACGTCCGCCAACCTCGTGCTCTCCGAGGTGACCGCGACGCAGGCAGCCTCCTACCGGGTGCTCGCCACCAATGCCGCAGGCACCACGACCAGCAGCGCCGCCACGCTCTCTGTGAGCAACGTCGCCGCGACCGAGGTCGGGCGCCTCGTCAACCTCTCCATCCTCACCACGGCCGGCCCCGGAGCGAAAGTGCTCACCGTCGGCGCCGTGGTCGGCCCGTTGAACTTTGCGGGTTCGCTACCGCTCGTGATCCGCGCCGTGGGTCCGACACTCGGCAGTGCCTTCGGCTTGGGCGATGTGCTCGCCGATCCCGTGCTGACGATCAACGCCTCCGGGGTAACCACGCCGATCGCGACCAACGACAATTGGGGCGGCAGCACGCCGATGCGCGCAGCGTTTTCAGCCGTGGGAGCGTTTGATCTGCCGGCAACGAGCCTCGACAGCGCCGCGCTCTCCAATGCCGGTGTCGGCGGCTACACCGTGCAGGTCACGGGCAAGAACGACACCAGCGGTCTCGTGATCGCCGAGATCTACGACAACAGCACGGCGCGCACGGCCACGAGCCCGCGCCTCGTGAATCTCTCGACGCTCACGCAGATTGACGCCGGCGGCAGCCTTGCTGTCGGCTTCGTGCTCCGCGGCTCGACGGCGCGCACCGTCCTCGTTCGCGGTGTCGGTCCCTCGCTCGGCACGATTTTTGGCCTGAGCGGCGTGATGGCCGACCCGAAGCTTGAACTCTTCAACAACGACACCGGCGCCAAGGTCACGGAAAACGACAATTGGGGTGGCGACGCGCAGCTCATGGACGCGAATGCCACGGTCGGCGCCTTCGCGATCGCCGACGTCGGCACGAAAGACGCCGTGCTCCTCGTGACGCTGCCGCCCGGTGCCTACAGTGCGCGGGTCAGCGGCGTGGGCAGCTCGGCCGGCACCGCCATCGTCGAAGTCTACGAGCTGCCGTAAGGAAAATCCGGCGACGGCCGGCGGTTTGATCCCGGGGCGGACTTCGGTCCGCCCTTTTTATTTTACGATCCGCCGCAGCCACAGTCCACCCGCGAGGGTGCTGAAAAAGCCGGCTGTCGCGAGCTGCCACGCCGGCACGCCGAGGATCTTGGGCGGCGGGGCGTTTTCGGGTTGGCGAACTTTGGCTACGGCCGCCGTGACGAAAAGTCCGGTGCCGAGGAGCACGAGCCCGGCGATGCCGAGGTAGGCGCCGGTGTGGGCGCCGTTGGTTTCCGCTTGGCTCGTAGCCGGAGGAGGCGGGGTGGGAGGGGAGTCCGGCGCGGGGCTCACGTGAGCGAATTCTGGAAGAACTCGATGATCTCGCCGTTGGGACCTTCGCAGAAAAAGATGCGGATCGGCACGGGCACGTGGGCATTGGTCGTGGCGATGGTCACATCCTTGGGTTCGACGGTGATTTTGGCGCCGGTGGCGCGCACGCGGGCGGCGACTTCGTCGAGGTGGGCGGTCCGCAACGCGAAATGGATCACGGCGCCGTTGGGCGAGGCTTCGTAGGCGAGATCTTCGAACACCTCGAGGTAGTTGCCATCGCCCGCATTGAGCATCGCGGCGCGCTGCGGGGCGGACCGCCACGCGATTTTCTCAACGAAGCCGAGCGTGTCCCGGTAGAACGCCATCGTGCGTTCCCAATCGCGGGTCTTGATACAGACGTGGTGGAAGCCGGAAATGAGCGCACACATGCGCGCTAGTTGAAGCGGGGAAGTTTAAGTTGGAAGCCGAAAGACGGTCTGAGTGGGAAGCACTGCGCCCGGTTCGCGCCTTCATCCGCTCCCGGAAAAACAAAGAGACCCGGGTGATCCGGGTCTCAACTTAAACTTCGCTCTTTAAACTTCATCAGGCGGGCGGCGGCGCCGACGCCGTGCGTCAGGGCGCGAGGCGCTGCACGAGGGCCATCAGCGGCTGCACTTCGGCGGGCGGCTTGACCCAGTTGCTGTAGAGCAGCTCGGGCATCGTATAGTTCGTATTGTAGAGCTGGAAATTGGCCTTGTCGTTGCGCGAGAGGTGGCCGGCTTTGACGGTGGCACCGGCGTAGAGGCCGGCAGACTTCGTGTAGACGAGCATCGGCGTGCGGAGGATCTCTTCGTTGACGCGCTCGGCTTCGGCGACTTTCGGGCCGGCCACCGCCTTGGCATCGACGCCGACGTTGAAGCGCTGTTTGAAGAGGAGTTTCGGGGTGTTGGCGTCGGTGATCACGTAAATGCTCTCGACCGCGCTGGCACCGATCTGGAGACCGAGGCTGGCTTCACCGGCGCTGATCAGCACCGGCAGGCTCCAACGGCCTTGGTCGTTTTTCACCATGATGACGCCGTAGCCGTCTTTTACGCCGAGGAAGAAACCGGCTTTGAACTGGTTCACGATCACGAGGGCCTTGGCTTGGCGCAGCACGGACGCGGGAATGGCGGTGTCGCGGCGAGCTTGGAACTCTTGCAGGATGGCTTCGCAGGTTTCGATACGGTCAACGAGGTCGGCACGGGATGCCTCGGCGCGCACGAGCGCGGCACCGAACAGGGCGACGAGGGACAGGAGCAGGAGTTTCTTCATGACGGGACGGAAAGGCTGAATTGAGCTGTGATGTATGCACGGCGCACGGGCGTTGGAAAGCGCGGAGTGGGCCGGGTTCCCCGCCGGTTGTTCACAGTCCGCTGGATCAATCCAGGCCGCGGGCGGTGAGATCGTCTTCATCCCAGCCTAGGTAGTGGCCGAATTCGTGGAGGTAGGTCTGGCGGACCTCGTCGCGGAAGATCTCCACATCGCCCTCGGCGTAGTCCCAGAGGTTGGCGAGGTAGAGGAGGATCTGGGCGGGTGCCGGGTTGTCCCCCGCGAGTTCAAAGCCGTGGGCGTTGCCCGTGAAGAGACCGAGGATGTCGGGCGGGAAACCTTCCGCGAGCACATCGGGCGCCGGGGTTTGCTCGTAGTGCACGGGCACATCGCGGGCGAGGGCGCGGATCTCGGGCGGGAGCTGGCGTTGGGCGGCGCCGACGGTGGCCGCGGCGACGGCAGTAAGTTCGGCGGGGGTCACGGGCGTAGTTCGGCGGAAATATCGAGACGCTCAAAGCGTTCTCCGAGCCACCAAAGCGCACACCAGACCTCACCGGCGAGCACCGTGAAGACGGCGATCGCCGCGAGTGCGATGGCGGCGGGGAGGCCGATGAGCCACTGCGACGCAAAGATGAGCGCGAAGGCCGCGAGTGCGGCCGGGAGCAGGGCGACGAGGGCGATGATCAGTTGTCCAAAGACGAAAATGAGCCGCTGCCCGACAAGCTCGATGCCGCCGCCACCGTGGGCGCGCGTCGCCTGAAACCAAGCGGGGAAAAGGAGGGTCGCGCCGTTGAGGACGAGCAGTTGGAGTGCGCAGACGAGCGGGGTGATCGCGGCGATGCCGAGGGCGGCGGAGATTTTAACGGCGGGGGTAAACGTCAGCGCCACGCGGCCGGACGACGGCATCGCCAGCACGAGAGCAAGGAGCGCGAGGCCGACGAGGCCGGAGAGGATGGCGGTCGGCGCGAGGAGCTGGCCGAGGAGGAGTTGCCGACCGCGGATCGGGTAAGTTTTGAGGATGTCGGCGTTGGGGAGGTCGCTGCGCAAATCCTGACGCGCGAGGTGCGGTCCGAGCAGCAGCAGATAGCCGCCGCTGGCCACGGAGACGATCAGCACGATCGCCCGCACGGCGCGCGTATCCGGAGTGTCGCCACTGAGAAACCATTTGCTACCGACGAGGATCACGGCGGCGGCAATGGCGAGCACGCGGAGGTTAAAATACGAGGCGGTCGAGAGGAGATTTTTCCAGAAGAACGCGAGCTCGGGGCGACCGGTGTCGGCGAGGTGAAACGGCGCGGGCCGGGCGCGGCTGGCCGCGAGACCGAGAGGGCTCTTGCCGGCGCGCATCGCGGCCACGGTGGCGGAGCGTTTCTCAGCGAGCGCCAGTGAAGCTTCCTCGAAGGAAACCGAGGCGAGGCGCAGCACCCAGCCGTAGTGGCCGACGACCACGAGCAGGGCGGGCGCGAGCGACCAAAAAAAGGTGCGGGCATCGGGCGCGAGAAACGGGCCGAGCACCGCTTTGAACGGCAGCAGCAATACGCCGAGGACCCCGTGGTCGAGAATGCCGAGCAGGTAGTGGGTGAACGCTGCGATCCCCGCGAGGTCTTCGGCTTCGGGCGAACGCAGATCGCGCCAGACCCAGGCGAGCGTGACGCCAATGACGATGAGCACGCCGGCCAGCACGGTGAGGCGCCGGCGCAGCGGGCTGACGCCGTTTTCCACGAGGCGGGAAATCGTCAGTGCGGCGCCCGTGAAGTGGAGGTTCAACGTCGAGAGCACGAACCACCAGCCGAAGGCGTGCATCGCGGCATTGCCGCCGAGGAAGCTCCAGCGGTTCGAGATGAGCGTGAAAAAGAGCGAGGTGAACAGAATCGAAAACTGGGAGCTGAGGAGCTTGAAGTTGACGAGAGCGACGCGGCTGACCGGGGCGGGAAACAAAAACGCCGTCTCAGCTTCGGTGAAGCGCAGGCCCGGCTTCTCCGAGGGAATAATCCACGACATTACGGCGATGACGAACAAGAGGAGCGCCCCCAGTGCGGCGACGAGCGGCAGCGTCTCGGCGACCATTTCGGGTGGGAGCGTTTCCACGGCTTGCTGGGCCGCGGCGCGCTTGGTGCCGCGACCGCCCGGGGCGCTGCCGACCTGGCGAAAAAAGATGAAGTAGAAATACGCGAGTCCGGCGATCGCGCCGAGGAGGTATTTCGGCTGCCGCAGGCGTTTCGCCCGCGAAATGATCTGATTCTTCAGCGACGTGAGCCGCAGGTAGAGGAGGGCGCCGATCATTGGTGGGCGAGGTGCGGTGGGCGTCGGCGGCTCAGTGCTCCGAGCCGCCGGTGGCGCGGATGAAGATGTCTTCGAGGCTCACGCCGGTCTCGCCGTTGGCAAATTGCGCGGAAATTTCGGCGAGGGTGCCATGGGCGATCTTCTCGCCTTTTTTCAAGATGAGCACGTGCGAGCAGACCTCTTCGAGCAGGTGGAGCAGGTGCGAGCTGAGGACGACGGCGGCGCCTTCGCGGGCGCGTTTCAAGATCGAGTCCTTCATGCGGCGAATGCCCAGCGGATCGAGGCCGGTGAGCGGCTCGTCGAAAAACATCACGCGCGGGCCGTGCAGGAGGCCGCAGGCGATGGCGAGTTTCTGCTTCATGCCGCGGGAAAGTTCGCCGGGGAGCTGGTCGGCCTTGTCGGCGATCTCAAGCTCTTCAAGGAGGGGTTCGGCGATCGTCTCGTGGTCGGCTACGCCGTAGATCCGCGCGACGAAATTCAGGTGCTGGCGAATGGTGAGATAGTCGAAGAGGCGGGGTTCGTCGGGGAAGAAGGCGAGGGCGCGTTTCGCGGCGACAGGGTCGGTGGCGATGTCGTGGCCGGCGATGCGGACCGTGCCGGCGGAGGCAGGAATGATGCCGGCGAGGCAACGCAGCGTGCTCGTTTTGCCCGCGCCGTTGGGACCGACCAGGCCAAGGACCTCGCCCGGCTGGACGGCAAACGACAGGTCGTGCACGGCGGTGAATCCGCCGTAGGATTTGGAGAGCCCGTTGACCTCGATCATGGGCCGGGAAGCTGGGGGCCGGCGGGGGTTGCGGCAAGCTTGTGCAAAAAATCGCGAAACTACGTCTGAACTGGGGCGTCTTGCCCCCGAACCCGCTGCCTCGCAGCGCGGCTCACTCCAAAATAACCCATCACGGAACCTCGTTTCCGCACTTCCCATGAAATCTGCCAAAATTCTCCTCTCCGTCGTCGCGCTCGGCGTGTCGGCGTTCGTTACCACCGGAATGGCCCAGGAAAAGAAAGGCCGCGGCCAAATGAGTGCCGAGCAGCGCATCACCGCCATCGAGGAAGCGGTGGGCTCGCTCTCGGCCGAACAGAAAACCAAAATCACCGGCATCTACGAAAAGCTGATGAAGGATATCGCCGCGCTCCCGCAGGATGAGCGTCGCGAGAAGAGCGGCCCGCTGATGATGGCGACCCGCAAAGAAGTCCGCGCGGTCCTCACAGCTGAGCAGCAGGCCAAGTTCGACGCGATGCCCCAAGGGGGCAAAGGCGGCGGCGGTGGCGGCGGCAAAAAGAAGAACCAGTAAACGGTTCGCATGACTTGTTAGGGGTTGGTTTAGGCCGTCGCGGATTGCAGCCCGCGACGGCCATTTTTGTGTCTGCGTGGTGAGCTGTGGCGGATTTTCGCTTCGCCTTGGCCGGGGCGGCCCGCAGCGTGCGCTGCATGACGGACAAACGGCGTGTGGTGATTGTCGGGGGCGGGGCGGCGGGATTTTTCGCGGCCATTGCGTGCGCGGAAAAACTCGGCCCGGCCGGCGATGTCACGATTTACGAGGCGACGGCCCATCCGCTCGCCAAGGTGAGGGTGTCCGGCGGCGGGCGCTGCAATGTGACGCACGCATGCTTCGAACCGCGCGAGCTCGTCAAAAAATATCCGCGCGGCGGGCGCGAACTCCTCGGGGCGTTTCATAAATTTCAGCCGCGCGACATGATCGCGTGGCTCGCCGCCCGCGGGGTGGAAACGAAAACGGAGGCGGACGGACGGATGTTTCCCATCACGGACGATTCGGCGACCATCGCGGATTGCCTCTTGCGCGCGGCGGAGGCGGCGGGCGTGAAGGTGGTGACCAGCATGGGCGTGCGCAAAGTGGAGCGGGCGGGCGCGGATTTTTGGGTGACGCTGACGGACAACTCTGGCGTGCGTTGCGAGCGGCTGCTGCTCGCGACGGGCGGCAACAAATCGTCGGCAGGGCTCATCATCGCGGACGCGTTGGGGCACACGATCGAGCCGCCGGTGCCGTCGTTGTTCACGTTTCACATCGACGATGCGCGCCTGATCGGGCTTTCGGGCGTGTCGGTGGAAAATGCGGCGGTGAGCGTGGCGGGCACGAAGTTGAAGACGGACGGGCCGCTGCTCATCACGCACTGGGGGCTGAGCGGACCAGCGATCCTGAAGCTCTCGGCGTGGGGCGCGCGCGAACTGGCGGCGGCGAACTACGAGTTTTTGTTGAGCGTGAATTGGACCGGCACGCACACCCGCGAATCGCTCGTGCGCGAGTTGATGGAGGTGCGCGGGAAAAACCCGAAGAAGCAGATCGCGACGTGGAGTCCCCTCGCGATGCCGCAGCGGCTCTGGGAACGGCTGGTGGTGTCGGCGGGTATTCCGGCGATCACGCCGTGGGCGCAGGTGGGCAACGCAGCCCTCGGCACGCTTGCGACGCAGCTCACGGCGGCGGAGCTGAAGGTCGTGGGGAAGAGTTTGTTCAAAGATGAGTTTGTGACCTGCGGCGGTGTGAAGTTGCCGGAAGTGGATTTCAAGACGATGGAGAGCCGCGTGTGCCCGGGCCTGCACTTCGCGGGCGAAGTGCTCGACATCGATGGCGTGACGGGCGGTTTTAATTTCCAAGCCGCGTGGACGACGGGGTGGCTGGCGGGGCAGGGGATGGGGGAGTGATGGCAGAAAAGTGGTCCGTCGCCTGAAAATTCCGGGTTCAAAACCATGAATATGTTCTCGATCCTGTTTGTGCTGATTTGCACGGCGATGCTGGTAGCCGGGATTTGTTTGTTCGTTTGGGCGATCGCAAAGGGAAACAGGAAGTGGGCTGTTGTCGCAATCGTAGGTCCTATTGTGGGGTGTGCCATCATGGTAGCAGCCGTTTGGGTCGTTATAAAGCTGTCAGATATCAGGTTGAGGCGGGAGGTGGCCAACGCTGAGGTGATCGGAACGTGGGCGTTGCGTGAGGAGAGTTTGAAGTTGGTTTTGAGCGGTGGCGTCAAACAAGTCGGCGATGCGGCGTGTGGAATAGAGGTTCGAGCGGATGGCAGCTGCCGCTATCGCTCATTTCACTTTTACCCCACCCGGATCGAAGATCTTGAGGGCCGTTGGACGATTCGACCGACGCCCGGAGAAAAACAAATCTACGAACTTTCTATCTCGACCAAGAAATCTGTGTTTGGCGTTTCGTTCGGCGAGGAAAACGGGCGCTTGTTTTTATGGGAATACCTCGGCGATCCCGACGAGGGGGCTTATCTCAAATACGATAAACAACCGCTCTCGCTGCCGCGATAGTGCCGTAACCGGATATCCGAATGTGCTGTGAATCGTCGGTTACCCTCGATCTTTCCGCTCGCCCTCTGACTTGCGAGGTTGGGACGCTCTTCCCCAAATGATGTCCTACTGGCAACTGCTGCTGCTTGTGCTTCCGGTGTTCGCGTTGATCGCGATCGGGGTGGTGGTGCGGCGCGTGCATTGGGTCGAGGGCGAGGCGGAGACGAGTCTCATCCGGCTGGTGGTGAACGTGTGTTATCCGTGTCTGATTTTCGAATCGGTCGCGGGGAACGCGGCGTTGCGGACGCCGGGGAATTTGCTGCTGCCGCCGCTCCTGGGGTTTGGCATGACCTTTCTTGGCATCCGCGCGGGGCTGCTCGTCGCGAAGGCGATCGGGCTGCACGTGGGCACGGGGCTGCGGACGTTTGCGCTGGCGGTGGGCGTGACGAATTATGGCTATCTGCCGCTGCCGATCATGGCGGCCATGTGGGGCGAGGAGAGCCGCGGGGTGTTGCTCGTGCACAACGTGGGCGTCGAGGCGGCGATTTGGACGGTCGGATTGCTGGTGTTGAGCGGGGAATCTTTGCGCGAGGGTTGGAGGAAGCTTGTCAGCCCGGTGATGATCACGCTGGTGCTCGCGGTCGGGTGCAATTTGGCGGGGGTTGCGCCGATGTTGCCGAAGCTGGTGACGGAAACGGTGCACGCGCTCGGGGTATGCGCGATCCCGCTCGGGTTGATCATGACCGGTGTGAATCTCGCGAACTATCTCAACGAGCCGCGCCAACTTTTTGACGCGAAGGTGACGATCACGGCGATGGCGCTGCGCCTCGGGGTGCTGCCGGTGGTGATGCTCGTTGTCGCGAAATACCTGCCGTGTTCCGTGGAATTGAAACGGGTGCTGCTCGTGCAGGCGGCGATGCCGGTGGCGGTGGTTTCGATCATCATCGCGCGCATGTATGGCGGTCATCCGCGCACCGCGGTGCAGATCGTGCTCGGGACGACCGCGCTCGGCGTGTTTGTCATCCCGCTATGGCTGCAAGCGGGCCTGGCGTGGCTGGGAGTGTAGCGGGAGACTTCGCCGGGAGTTCCCCCAGGGCAGGCGGTGCTCAGCTGGCGGGGGGCGGCGCGGGCCGGTGGAGGAAGGGTGCGACGGAGAAATTCGCAAATGGCGCCGAGGTGCGGGAGGCCTCCTGGTCGAGAATCGCAGCGCGCATTTCCGGCGATGCATCGAGCAGGTTTTGGAAATGGCTCCGTTGCAGCGTGAGGAAAATGCAGGGGTCGATCGTGCGGATGGTGGCGTTGCGCGGGGTGTCGCGCAGGAGGGCGAGCTCGCCGAAATTATCGCCGTCTTCGAGGACGGTGAGGCGCAGTTGAGTGCCGTCGGGCTGGCGCTTGAGGACGTCGACGCGACCACGCGCGATGATGTAGAACTTGTCGCCATGGTCGCCTTCGATGACGACGTCGCGTCCGGCGGGGACGTTTTCCGTGGCAAACTGCGATACGGAAAGTTGGTGCAAGAGTTCGTCGCTGAGTTTGGAGAGAATCGTGAACTGCTTGAGCCGGGCGACCGAGATGTCGGCGTGGGTGCCGTCGTCGCTGGTGTGGATGCCCTCCTGCTTTTTCCAAAGGCCGGCGTAGATGCCGCCGAGGAAAAGTAATTCGCCGTGGGTGCCGGATTCGGCGAGGCGACCTTTGTTCATCACAAAGATGCGGTCGAGTTTGGTGACCGAAGCGAGGCGGTGCGTGACGGCCATGACGGTGCGGCCTTTGGAGAGGCGTTCGAGCGTCTCGTTGATCGCGATCTCGGTGCCGGGGTCGAGGGCGGAGGTGGCTTCGTCCAGAAAGAGGATGCGCGGATTGCGCAGGAGCGCGCGGGCGATGGCGAGACGTTGGCGCTGGCCGCCGGAGAGGAGGGCGCCGCGCTCGCCCACGGGTGAATCGTAGCCCTTGGGCATGGCCATGATGATGTCGTGAATTTCGGCATCGCGGCAGGCGGATTCGATCTCGGCGTCGGTGGCGCCTTCGCGGCCGAGTCGGAGATTTTCGCGGACCGTGGTGTTATAAAGAAATGACTCCTGGAACACGACAGCGCTTTGATTGATGAAAGAGGCTTTGGTGACCGTGCGGAGGTCGTGATCGTCGATCGTGACGGAGCCCGCCGCCGGGTCGAACGTCCGCATGATGGCGTTGAGCACGGTGCTCTTGCCGGAGCCGGACGGGCCGACGAAGGCGACGGATTCGCCGTGGCGGATGGTGAGCGAAACTCCGTCGAGGATGCGGCGGTCCGGCTCGGGCATGAACACGAATTCGTTCAACTTGATCGCGCGCGTGATCGGCGGCAGCTCGGTTGCGTTTGCGGCCTCGGGCACCGCGGTCTGCTGCGCGAAGATTTCCTCGATCCGCTCAAATCCCGGAGCGCAGTGGATGAGCTCGGTGAAGTATTGCGCAAGGCGCAGCATCGCGAGGGCGAAGCAGCTGGCGACGGTGTCGAATGCGACCAGTTGGCCCACCGTCAGCTGGTCATGCAGAACCATGTAAGTGCCGGCGCCGATGATGAGGAACTCGACGATGATAATGCCCGTGCCCGAGGAGCGGTCGAGGAGTGAGCTAAAGAGCGCTCCTCGGCGGGCGACGAGCGTGAGGCCGCGGACCTTGTCGGCAAAACGCTCCGTCATCGTGCGTTCGAGTCCGAAGGCGCGCACGACATTGCGACCGGCGGTGGCTTCGTCGACCGCCGAAAGGAGTCCGCTCTCGCCGGCCTTCAGATCGGTGGCGGCGACAGTGGCTTTGGGAGCGAAAAAGCGTGGCCCGAGCAGCGCCATCGGCCAGAAGAGCTGAGCGACCAGCGCGAGGCGCCAGTCGATGATGAACAGCACGATGTTGTAGGCGCCGAGTTCGAGCAGCGGTTTCCAGCCCGAATGCATCCAGGTATCCAACGTGTGTTCGACGGCGGAAAGGTCAGTGCTGTAGCGCGCGTTGATGTCGCCCGCGGAGTGTTTATGGAAAAACGAGGCCGACAGGCCCTGCAGATGCGTGAACAATCGCACGCGGATCCCGGCGACGACCTGGGTCGCGAGTTTTGAATAGGTAAAATCGATCAGTAGCCCGGCGCCGGTGGCGATCACCAGTCCGATCGCGAGAATGGTCATCGTGTGCGTAAACACCGCCATATTGCGCGGGATGATGGCGCCATCGATGATGTGCTCAAAGGCGACCGGGATGTAGGCTTCGAAGCCGACCTCCACGATCAGGCAGACCAAGACAATTGCGACCGAACGAGGATGGCCTTTGAACCAGTGAGTGAGGCGCCGGGCGTAAGTGAAGGGTCCCATGGAGTGTCGCAGCTAGTGCCCGACGACGCCGCATGGTCGCCGGAAACTCAAGGCGTAAAGGCGGCGACAAGGTCTCTCGGCGGGTCAGGTCGTGCGAGGCATTCGCACAACGCGCGCCGTGCCGGGTTGACCGCGGCGGAACGGGCCGCCTTGCTCGCGGGCACCATGGAATTGCTCACCGACCCGCAGGTCTGGATTTCGCTGCTCACGCTCACCGGCCTCGAGATTGTGCTCGGGATCGACAACGTCATCTTCATTTCGATTCTCGCGGGCAAATTGCCGGCGGAACAGCAGGCCAAGGCGCGTCAGCTCGGTCTGACGCTCGCGCTCATCACGCGCATTCTGCTCCTGTGCAGCATCTCATGGCTGATGGGGCTGACCAAGGTGCTGTTCACGATGCCGGTGCTGAATGTCGGCATCACGGGCAAGAGCCTGATTCTCCTGCTCGGCGGTCTCTTCCTGATCGGCAAGAGCGTGGTAGAGGTGCACGAGAAACTGGAAGGCGAGGATGGTCACGCGACTGCGGGCGGCAAGGTCGCCTCGTTTAAAGCGGCGATCGTGCAAATCCTGATTCTCGACGTGGTGTTCTCGCTCGATTCGGTGATCACGGCGGTCGGCATGGCCAACCAGCTCTGGATCATGATTGCGGCGGTGGTGATCGCCCTCGGCGTGATGCTCGTGTTTGCCGGCGCGATCAGCGACTTCGTGAACCGGCACCCGACGCTCAAGATGCTCGCGCTGAGTTTCCTGATTCTGATCGGCGTGACGCTCGTGGGCGAGGCGCTTGGCCAGCATATTCCGAAGGGCTATATCTACTTCTCCATGGCCTTCGCGTTTGGCGTCGAGATGTTGAATCTGCGCCTGCGGGCGAAGACGCGCGCGAAGCCGGTCGAGCTGCACCAGTCGGTGCGTTGACCGACCGGTGCGGGATTGTGCGGCGCGGCGCTTACGGCGACGGAGCTAGTGCGTCGTGAAACTCGGTGCCGGCGGGCCGGTTGTTGCGGCGGTCGGCGCGGTGCCGGCTGCGTTCGCGCAACATGCGGTCGAGCTTGTCGACGAGCAGGTCGAGGGATTTGTAGGCGTCTTCGCTGCTGACGCTGGCGATCAGGTCGGGCCCGGCGATTTCGATGTGACCCTTGGCGAGGAAGGCGGCGCGGTCGCCTTTGGTGTGGTCGTGTTCCAGATCGATGCGCACGCGGACGATGTGGTCGTTGTGACGGAGGAGGCGGGCGGTCTTTTCCGCTGCGGCGGAGCGCAGGGCCTCGGTGAGGTCGAGGTGCACGCCGCGGACGATGAGTTTGCTGTCGAGTGCGGGGGAGGTGGCCGGGATGTTTTTTGGATGGGTCATGCACCAAGGTAGACTCGCGTCGGGGAATTTCGTTGAGTGGAAACGGGTCGGGAATTTCCAGATACACGCGTGTCCGCGAATCTTTCGGGGTTCCGACCGCGCGCGACCCGGAGGCCACAAAAAATCCGGCCTGGCAGGATGAACTGCGCGGCCGGATCAGGCGGCGGCCACCGTGGTTTGTCGGCGGCCGTGCGGGAGGGGGGAGGTGTTTACTCGGCTTTCGGCAACTTCGTGTCGAGATCGATGCCGTGCGGGTGATTGCGCTTGTCCTTGTGCAGGCCGTGGCGGCGGCGGAGAAGGCCGTCAAGTTTGTCGACGAGGAGGTCGAGGGACTTGTAACCGTCGTCGCTGGAAACGCTGGCGATCAGGTCCGGACCGGCGATTTCGATGTGGCCCTTGGCGATGAACTGGGAGCCGACCTCGTGGGTCTTGTCGAGTTCGAGGTCGACGCGCAGGCGGATGATCTGGTCGTTGTGACGCAGGAGGCGCGCGGTTTTTTCGGCGGCCGCGACACGCAGAGCGTCGGTGAGGTCGAGGTGAATGCCGCGGACGATGAGCTTGGCGGCGAGATCGGGTGGGAGGTTTTTTGAGTTGGGCATACGAAAGGGTTTCGGGAGGCGGTTGCTTGGCGGAGCGAACCTAGTCACTGAATCGGATGAGGGGAAGCGTGCTTTAACGTTTCTTGTTCAACGCCGCGGCGAACCAGTCGTTGTTCACGGCTTGCGGGGCGCGGGGTGCGGCCGGAGCGCCGCCACCGCCACCGGGGCGCGGGCCGCCGCCGGGACCGCGTTGGCCGCCGGGGCTGCCGGTGTTCGCGGTCTTGGGGCCGAGGATGGGATTGCTGCGCATCGAGAGCGCGATCCGGTTACGCGGGAGATCGACCTCCGTGACGGTGACCTGAACCTTCTGCCCGGGCTTCACGACGGTCGACGGCTCTTTCACGAAGGAATCCGCGAGCTGCGAGACGTGCACGAGGCCGTCTTGGTGGACGCCGATGTCGACGAAGGCGCCGAAAGCGGTGACGTTGGTCACGATGCCGGGGAGTTTCATGCCGGGCTTGAGATCGCTCGGCTGATGGACGTCGGCGGAAAAGGCGAACACCTCGAACTTCTCGCGGGGATCGCGCCCGGGCTTCGCGAGCTCGGCCATGATGTCGGTGAGGGTGGGGAGGCCGACGTCGGCGGTAACGTAGTTCTCGAGTTTGATTTTGGCGCGAAGCTTGGCGTCGACGATGAGCGCGGAGACGGTGGTGCCGAGATCGGCGGCCATTTTTTCCACGAGGGCGTAGCGCTCGGGGTGCACAGCGCTCGAATCGAGCGGGTGCGCGGCATCACGGATGCGCAGGAAGCCGGCGGCCTGCTCGAAGGCCTTCGGGCCGAGGCGCGAGACCTCCTTGAGGTCGGCGCGGGATTTGAACGGGCCCTTCTCGTTGCGGCGCGCGACGATGGCGGCGGCGATCGCAGTGTTGAGGCCGGAGACGTAACTGAGGAGCTGCTTCGATGCGGTGTTGAGCTCGACGCCGACGCCGTTCACGGAGCTGACGACGGTGTCGTCGAGCGAGCGCTTGAGGGCGGACTGATCGACGTCGTGTTGGTATTGGCCGACCCCGATGGATTTCGGGTCGAGCTTCACGAGCTCGGCGAGCGGGTCCATGAGGCGGCGGCCAATCGAGACGGCGCCACGGACGGTGAGATCGTGGTCAGGGAACTCTTCGCGGGCGACGTCACTGGCGGAGTAGATGGAGGCGCCGGATTCGTTGACCATGACGATCGGAATCGCAGGCGACAGGCCGAGTGTGCGGACGAATGCTTCCGTCTCGCGGCCGGCGGTGCCGTTGCCGATAGCAACGGCCTCGACGTTGAAGAATTTCACGAAGCCCGTGAGTTTTTCCTTCGCCTCGACCTCCATGCGGTCGGGGAAAACGACGTCGTTGTGGAGGAGTTTGCCCTGGCGATCTAGGATCACGACTTTGCAACCGGTGCGGATGCCGGGGTCGATCGCCATGACGGCTTTCTGTCCGAGCGGGGCGGCGAGGAGGAGTTCGCGGAGATTGTCGGCGAAGACCTTGATGCCGGCTTCGTCGGCGCGCTTTTTGGATTCGAGGCGCATCTCGGTTTCCATCGCCGGGCAGAGAAGGCGTTTGCAGGCGTCCTGCGTGGCGAGCACGACCTGGTCGGCGGCGGTGCCTTTGCCCTTCACGAAGAGCTGCTGCACCTCGGCGAAGGCCGTGGCTTCATCGGGAAGCTGCACGCGCATCATGAGGAAGAGCTCTTTTTCGCCGCGCCGCATGGCGAGGACGCGGTGGCTCGGTGCTTTCGCGAGCGGCTCGCTCCACTCGAAGTAGTCTTTGAACTTTTGCGCCTCGGGGGACGCGTCTTTACCGGTGAGGACTTTTGAAGAGATGATCGCTTCCTTTTGGTAAACGGCGCGGAGCTTGGCGCGGGCGTCTTTGTCGTCGCTGATGCGTTCGGCGAGGATGTCGCGGGCACCGGCGAGGGCTTCGTCCGTGGAGGCGATTTTCGAGACGACGTTCTTGCCGTCGTCGGCGGTGTATTCCTTGCCGACGTAGACCTGTGCCGCGGCAAGGGCGTCGGTGGCGGTGTCCTGCGCCCAGAGCAGTTCGGCGAGAGGCTCGAGGCCTTTCTCTTTCGCGATGGTGGCGCGCGTGCGCTTTTTCGGGCGGAAGGGAAGGTAGATGTCCTCGAGCGCGGCGAGGGTGTCGGCGGCGTTGATGGATTTTTCGAGCGCCGGAGTGAGGAGATTGCGCTCCTTCAGTGACGAGAGGATGGCGGCGCGTCGCTCGTCGATGGCCTTCATCTGTTCGAGGCGGTCGCGGATGGCGAGGACCTGGACCTCGTCGAGCTCGCCGGTGACTTCTTTGCGGTAGCGCGCGATGAAGGGCACGGTGGCGCCCTCGGCGAAGAGCTGCGCGGTGGCCGCGACTTGAAAGACCTTGATGTTCAACTCGGCCGCGAGGCGGAGGACGTGGTCGGGATTGGGTTGAGTGGTGGCCGGAGTAGCGACGACGGACATGCGAGGAAAAGGGGCGAGCAGAGCGCGCGGCGGCGGGCGCGCAATCCCCAAAATGATGCGGTGGGCGGTTGCCTCTGAAAAAAATCTCGCGCGGATTTTGCGGGCGGCGGACGGTCCGACGCGGACGCGTGTCCGAATACGCAACCAAACCTTGTCACACCTCCGCGTTTGTGCGCCACTCTCCGTTCGGTTCAGGAACCTTTTTCTTCTTCCGCCATGTCCGCCATCAATCGTTTCCTCCTCGAAAATAAACTCCGCATCGCGACGAATCCGTGTGTGTCGCCGGACTTCTGCCTCGATTGGCCCGCGTTGCGCGACGAGTTGAAAGCGAGCAAGGCGGTGAAGGTTTACGCCAAGAGCCGCGTCGAGACCGCAGCCGGCGCGTTTACACTCTTGGAAAACGCCCAGGGCGACTGCGCGTGGCGCCTGCAGGGCGATGCGGCGAAGGCGGACGCGTTGCATGACGCCGTGGCGCTGGCCGACGGCACGACGGTGTATCCGGCGACGTTCGCGAATCTGCTGAAACTGAAAAATCTCATTCAGGCGCACAATCCGGCCTCGACGGTTTTCCCGACTGCGGCGGAGCAACTGGGCCGCAGCACGCTCGGTATCGGCGCGCGTTTCACGACGCTGCACTGGCCGGCCGTCGAATGGGCGATGAGCGCGCTCAGCCTCGGCGTGACGGCGAATCAGAACTCGATCCCGCGCGAACTCGTCTACGACACCGATGTGATGCTCGCCGGCAAACTCGACACCGTGCCGTTCCCCTTCATCGGCACCAATGTGCCCGAAGGCCATCAAGGCCAGAGTGTCGAAGGGATGAGCCACGGGTGTGTGCTTTCGAAACTGAAAACGGGTTTTCACCGCCGCGGGATTCCGTGGAGCTTTAACGCCGACCACCAACCGATCGGCGGCAAGTTCGACTCGCGCGAAGACGCGCTCGTCACCGGTTGCGTGCTTGCGAGCTACATCACGTTCGATCTCTCGCCCGAACTCGCGCAGACCAAAGTCGCCGACGACGCCGCAGCGTGGGTCGCCGCCAACGTCCCCGCTGCGCTCGTCGCGACCGTAAAGGCCCGGGTCGCGGCGGCCGGTCTCACGCTGAACGAAGCCGATTTCGCCAAGCTCCTCGCCTACGTCTGGCCGTCGCTGCAAAAGATGAAGGTCCGCGACGAGAAATACGCCGCCGCCCGCGCAAAGCTCTTCACGACCGAAGTCGGCCGCGCCTATCTGCGCGAGCTCTCCATCGACGAACTCCCCGGGCTCACCACGCCCGAGACGACCGCCATCATGCTCGCGCTCTGCGAGGCCCTCGGAATGAAGATCCACTTCGTCGCTCCGGCGTTCGGTTTCCAGAAGAACATGCCCTATCCCGACAACGCCGCGTTGCGCACGTTGATCGAGAAGCAGTGGGCGGTGTGCCGGAATTTTGGCGCGAGCATTGGGTTCCACTCGGGCTCCGGCAAATCAGCTGAAAATTACCAAGTCATGGGGCAGGTCACGGGCAGCCGCCTCGAAATCAAGACGAGCGGTCGCTACACCTATGAGATGGGCCGCGCGCTCTTCGCCTCGAAGAATTCCGCCGATCAGGCGCTCTGGCGCGACTGGTATAAGTTCACCCTCGAGCTCGCGCTGCTCGGGGCCTACAGCGCCGATGCCACCGAGCAGAAGATGGCGCGGATTTTCATCACCGACGCGCTCGCGAAGTCGGGCAAATCGACCGATGTCTTCGCCGACCCGACCGCCACCCGTGGCGCCCTCGAAGCGCTGTCCGCCAGCCCCGAACACATGTTCTGGTTCGAGTATAACTTCCTCCACGTGCTCGCCGCCGGCGGTCGCGCCGAGAAAGCCGCGCTCGGCGATCACACGCCGGCCGGTTACCAGCAGCGCGCGCGTTTCTACGCGATCAGCGACGAAGGCCGGCTCAACTTCTCGAAGAACATCGCGAGCTACATCGTGTTTCTCGCCGAAAACACCGGGCTCGCCTCCGCCGCCACCTGTGCCGCGGCCACGAAACTCCTCGCCGGCTACACTTCGCTCGACGCGATGCTTAACGATATTTCCAAGTAAATATTCGCGCCCTCTGGCCCGCTGCCCGAACCTTCCGTTTATATCCCAGAAAAATCCGCCATGCCGAAATCCAGCTCCCTCATCCACGCCGATTTCCTGCTGACCACAAAACAGGCCCGCGAGCTCTATCACCGCTACGCCGAGAGCGAGCCGATCTACGATTATCACTGTCACCTGCCGCCCGATCTCATCGCGAGCAACCACCAGTTTGCGGACCTCGCCGAACTCTGGCTCGGCGGCGATCACTACAAGTGGCGCGCGATGCGCACGAACGGAGTCAACGAGCGCTTCGTCACCGGCGACGGCTCGCCGCGCGAGAAATTTCAGGCTTGGGCCGAGACCGTGCCGCACACGTTGCGCAATCCCCTCTACCACTGGTCGCACCTCGAGTTGAAACGCTACTTTGGCTTCGACGGTCTGCTCGACGGCAAGACCGCGGAAAAGGCCTGGAAGCAGGCCAATGCGAAACTCGCCAAGGCGCGCGTCCACGACCTCATCAATTCCTCAAAAGTCGCCGTGATCTGCACGACGGACGACCCGGCTGATTCGCTGGAGCACCACGCGAAGATCCGCGCCAATCCCGGCAAGCTGAAGGCCCGCGTTTACCCGGCGTTTCGTCCCGACAAGGCGCTCGCCGTCGGCAATCCCAAGGCGTTCAACGCGTGGTTGGAGAAACTCGCCGCGGCCGCCGGCGTGGCCAACGGCATCAAGTCCTTCGACGACCTCCTCGGCGCGCTGAAGAAGCGGCACGACGATTTTCACGCGGCCGGTTGCCGTGTCTCCGACCACGGTCTGGAGCACGCGCTGTCCGAACCCTGCACGCACGCGCAGGCGAAGATGATCTTCGATGCGGCGCGCGCCGGGCGAGTCCCGGGCGCCGACGAGATCGTGCGCTACGGCTCGTATCTGATGTTTGAATTCGGCCGCTGGGATGCGGCGCGCGGCTGGACGAAGCAGCTCCACCTCGGCGCCCTCCGCAACAACAACGCCCGTCTCCTCGGCAAGCTCGGACCCGACACCGGTTTCGATTCCATCGGCGATTTCCCGCAGGCCGTCGCGCTCTCGCGCTACCTCAATACGCTCGATTCCACCGACCAGCTCCCGCGCACGATCCTCTACAACAACAACCCGAACGACAATTACGTCCTTGGCACGATGATCGGGAATTTCCAGGACGGCTCGATCGCGGGCAAGGTGCAGTTCGGCAGCGGCTGGTGGTTCCTTGATCAGAAGGAAGGCATGGAGTGGCAGATCAACGCGCTCTCCAATCTCGGCCTGCTCTCGCGTTTCGTCGGCATGATCACGGACTCGCGCAGTTTCGTGAGCTATCCGCGCCACGAATATTTCCGCCGCACGCTCTGCAATCTCCTCGGCGGCGACATGGCCCGCGGAGAAATTCCCAACGACTACAAACTCGTCGGCGGCATGGTGAAAAACATCTGCTTCGGCAACGCGCGCGCCTACTTTGGCCTCGAGCTCGCGCCGGAGTTTTCAAAGTAAGCGGTCGCGGCGACCGAGCAGCGGGGCGGGTCTCGGACCCGCCCTGCGGATCACTTGAAACCGAGCGCTTTTGGCAGCGCGAGCGAGAGGGCGGGCCAGTAGGTGACGGCCATCAGGACGACGAACATCGCGAAGAAAAACGGCATGAGTGGGCGCCACACCTTCGCGATCGTGGTTTCGGCAACGCCGCAACCGACGAACAGGCAGCTGCCGACGGGTGGCGTGCACAGGCCGATGCAGAGATTGAAAATCAGGACGAGACCGAAGTGCAGCGGGCTCATCCCAAACTTCTGCACGATGGGCAGCAAGATCGGCGTGAAGATCAGCACGGCCGGCGTCATGTCCATAAACGTGCCCACCACGAGGAGCAGCAGGTTGATGATCAGCAGGAGCACGATCTTGTTGTCGGTGAGCGCGAGCAACGACTCGGTGATGGTCTGCGGGATGTTGGCCGACGACATGACCCACGACATGCCCATCGACGTGCCGACGAGGAGCAGCACGATGGCAGTGGTGGCGGCCGAATCCGTGAGCAGGTGGGGCAGCTCGGACCACTTGATTTCGCGGTAGATCACGACCGAAAGCACGAAAGTGTAGGCGACGGCGATGGCGCTCGCTTCGGTCGGGGTGAACCAGCCCATGATGATTCCACCCATGACGATCGCGACGAGCAGGAGGCTCGGCAGAGAGGCGAAGAAGATGCGAATGCTGTCGGCGAGGCCGACCTTTTCGCCGACGGGATAACCGTGGCGTTTGGCGAGCACGGCGACGACGACCATGAGGGCGAGACCGAGCACGATGCCGGGCACGTAGCCCGCGAGAAACAGCGCGGCGATCGAGACGCCGCCGCTCGCGAGCGAGTAGACGACCATGATGTTGCTCGGCGGAATGAGGAGACCGATGGGGGCCGAGGAAATGTTCACCGCGGCGGCGAATTCACGGTTGTAGCCTTCGCGCTTCATCATCGGGCTCATCGTGCCGCCGATCGCGGCGGCCGCGGCGACGGCCGAGCCGGAGATGGAGCCGAAGAGCATGCTCCCGAGAATGTTCACGTAGGCGAGGCCGCCGGGCAGCCGGCCGACGATGACTTTCGCGAGGTCGATCAGGCGCCGGGCGATGCCACCGCGGTTCATGAGTTGACCCGAGAGGATGAAAAACGGAATCGCGAGCAGCGCGAAACTGTCGAGGCCGGTGGCCATGCGTTGCGCGATCACGGTGGTGGCCGCGGCGGGATCGAGCGACATGAGCAGCGCGGCGACGGCGGCCGAACCGATGGCAAACGAGATGGGCACGCCGGCGATGAGCAGCGCGGCGAAGACGAGGGCGAGGATGAGGGCTTCGTTCATGTCAGTTCAGTCCCGAGGATTGTGTGCCGGTATGGGTGTCGCCGCGCGCGGCGTCGACGAGGGCCAGCACGCTGTAGAAAACGATGAAGAGTCCGGCCAACGGCACGGCAAGGTAGACGTAGCCCAGCTTCATCTGCAGCGCGGCCGATTGCTGGCCGAGCGAGAGCTGGATGTAGACGAGCCGGCCGCCGCCGCCCACAAGCACCGTGAGGGCGAAGAGCAACACGGCCCCGTGCACGAACATTTCGGAAAACCGTTTGCGCGCACCGGTCAGGCGGGAGGTCACGAGGTCGAGGGCGAGGTGGGATTTTTTGCCCGCCGCGTAGGCGGAGCCGAGCAGGCCGACCCAGATCATCATGTAGCGGGCGAGCTCCTCGGTGAAACTGGAGGGATGCCGCAGCACGAAGCGGGTGAAGACTTGCCAGAGGACGTTCAGCACCATGGCGGCCATGAGGAGGCAGATGGCGGAACCGAGGAAGCGGTCGATGGCAGGGCGGAGTGTTTTCATGGTTTGACCTCCGCGATGCGACGATCGAGCGGACCGACGATGGGATCTTGGCGGGCGGTTTCGTGCAGTTCGGCGACGCGGGCGGCGAAGAGTGTTTTGTCCGGCCGGATGACTTCGACGCCGGATTTTTCGATGGCCGCGAGTGAATCGGCGGCCGATTTGGCCCAGAGACCGCCCTGAAAGACGGCGGATTCGTCGGCGGCTTCCTGCATCCACTTTTGTTGTTGGGCGGTGAGACTGCTCCAGAAATGCGTGCTGATCACGACGACGTCGGGGACGCTGGTGTGTTCGTCGAGCGTGTAGAATTTGCAGACCTCGTAATGGCGCGCGAGGTGCAGACTGGGCGGATTGTTTTCCGCGCCGTCGACCACGCCCTGCTGGAGCGCGGTATAGAGTTCGCCAAACGAGATCGGCGTGGCGGAGGCCCCGAACGCGCGAATCAGCGCAAAGGCCATCGGGCTCTCCTGCACGCGGATCTTGAGGCCCTTGAGGTCCTCGGGCGTGCGGATCGGGCGCTTCGTGTAGAAACTGCGGTTGCCGGAATCGTAGTAACAGAGCCCGCGGAGGAATTTCGACTGCGGTGCGGCGAGGATTTCGCGTCCGATGGGGCCGGCGAGGACGGCGGCCTTGTGGGCGTCGTCACGAAACAGATACGGCAGGCCGAACACTTTGAATTCCGGGGCGAAGCCTTCGAGCACGCTGGCCGAGACTTTGGTCATCGCGAGGCCGCCGAGTTGGACCAGCTCCAGGCACTCGCGCTCGCTGCCGAGCTGGCCGCTGGGATAGACCTGCACCTTCATGGTGCCGCCGGATTTCTCGGCGAGGCGCTCCGCGAGGTGCACCATGCCTTTGTGCACGCTGTGCTGCGGGTCGAGGCCGTGGGCGAGCTTGATGATCTTCACTTCCTTCGTGCCGCCACAGCCGGTGGCGAAAGCGAGGAGCGCGACCGCGCAGAGTCGCGCGAAGAGACCGCCGGGCGGAGGGGAAGGGCGGCCCGGGGCGGGCGCGCGGCTACCGGAAAACGTTGGGCAAGGGTTCATACGGATCGGACGGGGAGGAGTGCCGGGAAAAATCCAAAAACGGAGCCGCGACGATGGGCCGGCGAGCGGGGTTGTGTCGAGCGCAACGCGGTTTCGGACAAGTGTCCGCCAAAATGTGCACAACGCCCGCCCGCGACACAGTGGGGAGCTTCCGGCGCGGCAAACCGCGCATCCTACGCGACCCCTTGTGTTTTCGACTCTTTTGCGTAGCCCATACGTCTCCCTTCAGCTCAGTCTTTTCACCCCATGCATCTCCCTATGATTCGTCCCCTGTTTGTCGCGACCTGTTTCCTCACGTTGACCGCCGGGCTCTCCGCGCAGGCGCCCGCCGCGCCGAAACTCGAGTTTCCCGCCGCCAGCCCGACCGCCACGCTGAAACAGCGCGTGGGCGTCACCGACATCGAGATCACCTACGCGCGCCCCAGCATGAAGGGCCGCGAAGTCTTCGGCAAACTGGAGCCCTACGGAGCCGTCTGGAGGACCGGCGCCAACAACGCCACGCGCATCACCTTCAGCACGGATGTGAAGATCCAGGGCGCCGCGCTCGCCGCGGGCACGTATGAACTGTTCTCCATTCCCGGCCCGAGCGAGTGGACCGTGATTTTCCAAAAAGCCGGCAAACAATGGGGTGCTTACGCCTACAAACCCGAGAACGACACGCTCCGCGTGAAGACCAAATCCGTCGCGCTCGCCGCGCCGGTCGAGACACTTACGATCGACCTCAACGACGTCCGCGACACTTCTGCGACGTTGAACATCACGTGGGCCAAAACCCGCGTGCCCGTGAAGATCGACGTCGACATCGTCACCACCCTCGTCCCGCAAATCGAAGCCGCGATGGCCGCCGCCGGTGACAAAAAACCCTACGCGCAGGCCGCGATGTTCTACCTCGACAACAACCTCGACCTGAAAAAAGCCGCGCAGTGGATGGACGCCGCGATCGCCGCGCAGCCCGAGCTTTTCTACCTCGTTTATCGCAAAGGCCTGATTCTCGAAAAAATGGGCGACAAAGCCGGTGCCCTCGCCGCCGCCAAAGCCTCGCTCGCCGGCGCCGAGAAAGCCACGATGCCCGCGCTCAAGGACGAATACGTCCGCCGCAACAACGAGCTGATCGCCCGCCTCAAGTGATGTGCGCTGCGTCTGTTTCGTCGCCCTCCTCCGGTGGTCGTGAAGTCGTCCGTTGGAGCCGTGGCGCCCTCGTCGGGGCCGTCGTCGCCACGGCGATGAGGTGCGTCGTCGCCGCTGAACAGCCCTCGGGCGCGGCGATCCGTCAGGACCTCCGCAGTTTCGGCAACGTTGCGACCGTGCTGCACGTGGCCGCGCATCCCGACGACGAGAACACTCAGCTCATCACCTACCTCGCGCGCGGTCGTGGCTATCGGATGGGTTATCTGTCCGTGACCCGCGGCGACGGTGGTCAAAACGAAATCGGCCCCGAGTTCGGCGAGCGCCTCGGCCTCGCCCGCACGCAGGAACTTCTGGCGGCGCGCAACCTCGACGGCGGCCGCCAGTTTTTCACGCGCGCGCTCGACTACGGTTATTCCAAGAGCGTCGACGAGGCCATGCGCATCTGGGATCGCGCCCAAGTCGTGGGCGATACCGTGCGGGTGATCCGCCAGTTTCGCCCCGACGTGATCGTGACGCGTTTTTCGCCGAAGCCCAGCGGCACGCACGGCCACCACACGGGTTCCGCCGTCGTCGCGCTCGAGGCCTTCAAGCTCGCCGGCGACCCCACGGCCTATCCCGAGCAACTCGCCGAGGGGCTCACGCCGTGGCAGCCGAAACGCATTTTGATGAACAGCGGTTTCGGCGGCGGTGGCGAGGCCGACGTGAAGATGGATGTCGGCGGCATGGACCCCGTGCTCAACGAATCGTTTGCCGCGATCGCCACCCGCAGTCGGGCGAAACACATTACGCAGGGCTTTGGGAATTTCGCCGGCCGCGGCGGCTCCACCGGCGGCCCGCGCATGGAGTCGTTCAACCTCCTCGCCGGCGCTCCCGCGAAAGGCGATATCATGGACGGCATCGACACTACCTGGGCCCGCGTGCCCGGCGGCGCCGAGATCGGCCCGCTCGCCGCCGCTGCGCTCGCAAGTTTCCAAGTCGACGATCCCGCCGCCAGCGTGCCCGCGCTGCTCGCGTTGCGCGCGAAACTCGCCGGCCTTGCGCCCGGCGATCCCGTGATCGACGACAAGCGCCACCAGCTCGACCGCATCCTCCAAGCGTGTCTCGGCCTCTCGGTCGTCACGACCGCGCCAGCTGCTGAAGTTGTGCCCGGCGGGAAATTGACGCTCACCACGACCGTTTCCGTGAGTTCGAAAATTCCCGTGCGCTGGATGTCGACCCACGTGAGCTATCCGGGCGGCGGCCTCTCGGTCGACGGCTTCGAGTCCAGCCGCACCACCGGCGAATTCACGCTCGACGTGCCGGCCGCCACGCCGATCTCGCATCCCTACTGGCTCCGTGAGGAGCCCACCGCCGGCATGTTCCGCGTCGCCGACACAAAGCTCATCGGCCAACCGGAAAATCCGCCGCCGTTCATGGTCGACTGCACCTTCGACGTCGGTGACCAAAAACTCGTCGTCTCCAGCGAACCCCTCGCGCCGACGAAGCCCGGCAAACCCGGTCGCCGCCTCGCCGTGATTTCGCCGGTCTCGTTGCGTTTCGCTTCGGGTGTCGCGCTCTTCGCGCCGAAAGCCGCCAAGACCATCGACGTCGACGTCACCGCCGCCCGTGCCGGCGAACGTGGCTCGCTGCGCCTCGACGTTCCCTCCGGCTGGACCGTTTCGCCGGCGAGCCGGCCCTTCGCCTTGGCGAAAGCCGGCGAGAAAACGCGCCTCACGTTCACCCTGACGGCACCCGCGCAGACGGCCACGGGCACGGTGCTGGCGGTCGCCGAGATCGGCGGCGTGAAATTCAGCCACCAGCGCACGGAGATTCGTTACGACCACCTTCCGCTCCAGCTTTTGCAGGCGCCCGCGCGGCTGAAAGTCGCGGCCTTCGAGCACGCCACCCGCGGTAAAGCCGTCGGCTACCTCCCTGGCGCCGGCGACGACACCGTCGAGGCCCTCGAGCAGCTCGGCTACAGCGTGAAGACGCTCACGGGCACCGATCTCACCGCCGACCGACTTCGCGGGCTCGATGCCGTCGTGATCGGCGTTCGCGCCTTCAACGAGCGCACCGACCTCGCCGCGAATTTTCCTGGTCTGCTCGCCTACGTCGAAGCCGGCGGCACGGTGATCGCGCAATACAATCGCCCCACCGGTCTGAAGGCCCAGCAACTCGGGCCCTACAAACTCTCCATCCAAGGGCCCGCGCCCGCGCTGCGCGTGACCGAGGAAGACGCGCCCGTGGTGTTTCTCGCCCCGGACCACGCAGCCCTCACGCGGCCGAACCACCTCGGCCCCGCCGATTTTGTCGGCTGGGTGCAGGAGCGCGGCGCCTATTTCCCGAGCAGTTGGGACGAAGAACGCTACGTGCCCGTTCTCGCGATGAACGATCCCGGCGAGCAGCCGTTGAAGAGCAGTCTCCTCGTGGCGAAGCACGGCAAAGGTTTCTACGTCTACACCGGCCTCGCGTTTTTCCGCCAGCTCCCGGCCGGCGTCCCCGGCGGCTACCGCCTCTTCGCCAACCTGCTAGCCCTCGGCAAAGAATGAGCACGCTCCCACCGCCCGATTCTCCCGAACCGCCCGACGAGGCTCCCGATGTGCCCGGGCTGCGCACGTGGCGCGCGGTGTATTGGTTCGCGTTTCTCGTCTTCCTCGGCGTCGTGGGCGCACTCACGATTTTCACCCGCGTCTACGCATGAACACCCTCGATTGGCTGGTGCTCCTCGGGACGATTCTCGGTATCGCGGCTTACGGCACGTGGCGCACGCGCCACACCGACAACCTCAACACCTACCTCAAAGGCAACAGCACGACGAAGTGGGGCACGATCGGCCTCTCCGTCATGGCCACGCAGGCGAGCACGATCACGTATCTCTCGCTGCCCGGGGTCGCCGCCGAAAATGGCATCGCCTTCATCCAAAATTATTTTGGCCTCCCGCTCGCGCTGATCGTCGTGTGCGCGGTGTTTCTGCCGATCTACCGGAGGCTCGGCGTCTACACGGCCTACGAATATCTCGGGCAACGCTTCGACCAGAAAACCCGCCTCCTCGGCGCCGGGCTCTTCGTGCTCCAACGCGGTCTCCAGGCCGGCATCACGATCTACGCGCCCGCGATCATCCTCGCGACCGTCCTCGGTTGGCGACTCGACCTCACGATCGTTTGCACCGGCCTCCTCGCCATCGTCTACACCGTCACGGGCGGCAGCGCGGCCGTGAATCTCACGCAAAAATGGCAGATGGCGGTGATCTTCGGCGGCATGATCACCGCGTTCGTCGTGTTGCTCACGAAGCTCCCACCCGACGCGCTCCACATCGCCGGCGCGATGGGGAAACTGAACGCCGTCGACTTCACGCCCGACCCCAAGCTCCGCTACACCGTGTGGACCGGTATCCTCGGAGGGTTCTTTTTGTCGCTGTCCTACTTCGGCACCGATCAATCGCAGGTGCAGCGCTACATCGGCGGTGCGCGCCTCCGCGAGGGTCGCCTCGGGCTGATGTTCAACGCGGTCCTGAAAATCCCGATGCAGTTCTTCATCGTGATTCTCGGCGCGCTGCTCTTCGTGTTTTACCAGCTCCAGCCCGGTGCGCCCGTGCTCTTCAACCAAGTGCAATGGCAGCAGCAGGCAAACGGTCCGCAGGGTGCCGCTTTCCGCGCGATCGAGGAAAAACACGCGGCGCTCCACGCCGACAAACAGGAGAAGATCCGCGCCTGGGTCGCCGTGCACGACCGCGGTGACGCCGCGGCCGAAGCCGCCGCCCGTGCCGCGCTCACTGCCGCGCAAAAGGCCTCGCTCGCCGTGCGCAACGAAGCCCGCGACACGCTTCAAGCCGCCGATCCCGCCGCGAAGAAAACGAAGGACTCCGACTACGTTTTTGTTTCCTTCATCCTGACGCAGCTTCCGCACGGCGTGATCGGGCTTCTCCTCGCCGTGATGTTTGCGTCGGCGTTGTCCTCGAAGGCCGGCGAACTCAACGCCCTCGGCACCACTTCCACGATCGATCTCTGGCGCGCCTTCCGTCCGTTGGCCGCGCACGACGAGTCGCGCAACGTGCGCGTCGCCAAATGGCTCACCGCACTCTGGGGCCTCTTCGCGATCGGGTTCGCGCTCTTCGTGAGCTTCGCGGAAAACCTGATCGAGGCGCTGAACATCGTGGCGTCGATCTTCTATCCGGCGCTCCTCGGCGTCTTCGTCGTGGCGTTCTTCCTGAAGCACGTGAAGGGCTCGGCCGTCTTCTGGGCCGCGATCGCCGCGCAGATCGTCGTGCTCGTGATTTTCTTCGTCGGCAAAGCGATGCCCGCCTACGAAATCGGCTACCTCTGGTTGAACCCGATCGGCTGTGCCGCCTGCGTGCTCTTCAGCCTTTGCCTACAGGCGTTGATGCCGGATGACGCGCCACCGAAGTCCGTTTCCGCCCCATGAGCGCCTCGCCCGTCATCTGTTTCGGCCAGCAACCCTGCGGATTTTTTCCGCGGCGGTTCCTCTACGCCAAATTTGTGACCGCGCGCAAACTGCAAGCGGAGATCGGCGGCGAGATCGTGTTCTTCTGCCACGACAGCGACCACGATCCGCGTGAGACGCAAACGACGCTGCGGCACCGCAAGACCGATGTGCCGCTCGCGATGAATTTTGCGTTTGAAAACAAGCTGCAGCGGAAATTTTCGCCGCTGCACCTGAAGCGCATTCCCGCCGGTTGGCGCGAAAACACCGCACGTCAACTCGGCGCCTACGTCGCACCGCCGCTGATCGAGGCCTTCAAGGGGAATCCGGCCACCACGGTCGCGGATTTCTGTTTGGAGATGTATCGCCGCATGGGGCTGCTCGACGGCGTTCGTATCGTGCGCTCCAGCGATCCCGCGGTGCGCACCGCCGCGAGCGACATCACGGAATGTTTTGTCGACGTCCCTCATCAGGGTGAAATCGTCCGCGCGCGTCTGCTCGATGGTGCGCTGAAACTCCACGAAGGCGGCGAGTCTTACACGACGCTGCCGCCGGCGACGTTCACGAAGGCTCAAGTCAGCCCCACGCGCGACTCGCGGCTCGGCTGGATGCAGTCGGTAGTCCGCTGCACGCACTACATCGCGGGCCTGGGCGAACAGGCTTACTTGAACAAGGCGGATGCGCCCGATATCACCTTTGTCACCCGCGAAACCATAGACCGTTCCGATGAAGCCTACGCCGAAAGCACCCTCGCCTGAGAATCCGCTGCTCCTCGCCTTTGGCGCGCACCCCGACGACATCGAGTTTGGCTGCGGCGGGGTAATCGCCCGCGAGACGCAGGCCGGGCACAAGGCCCACTTTATCGTGTGTTCGCGTGGCGAAGCCGGCACGCACGGCACGCCGGCGCAGCGCACGGCGGAGGCCAAGAAATCGGCCGCGCTCCTCGGTGCCACGATCGAATTTGTCGACCTCGGCGGCGATTCGCACATGGAGCACAAACTTGCCCACGTGCTCACGTTTGCCGCGATCATCCGCCGCATCCGTCCGCGCATCGTGCTCGCGCCGACGACCGTAGAAAACCAACACCCCGACCACGTCGTCGTCGGCCGCATGGTGCGCGACGCCGCGCGCCTCGCCCGTTACGGCGGCGTGGCGGAACTCCTCAAACTCAAGCCGCACGCGATCGAGCAGCTGATGTTCTACGCGGTGACCGTGGAGGCGGAGCCGGCGGACCGTTCTGCGATGTTGATGGATGTGTCCGAACAGGACGTGGTGTCCGCCTGGACGGCGTCGATGGAGGCGCATGCTTCGCAGGCGAAGACCCGCCGTTACGTCGGTCTGCACCTCGCCCGGGCGAAAATGCACGGCGTGCGCGGCGGTGCCGGCCACGCGATCCAACTTTTCCCGAACGATCCGCTCGTGTGCAGCTCGCTCGCGTCGCTCGGCCGCGGCGCCCGCCAATTCTGACATGGCCACCGCACGCCCGCTGAAGATCGGCATCACCTGCTACCCGTCGGTCGGCGGCAGCGGGATTCTGGCTTCAGCGCTCGGCGTGGAACTCGCGCGGCGCGGGCACGAGGTGCACTTCATCAGCTACGGCCGGCCGTTTCGTTTGCCGGAAAACGCGCCGCGGATTTTTTTCCACCCCGTCGTGATCAACGACTACGGGCTCTTCAAGTATCCCGACTACACGCTGCCGCTCTCCGTGAAGATGGCCGAGGTAAGCCGCGATTTTGCGCTCGATGTGCTGCACGTCCATTACGCGGTTCCCCACGCGACAGCGGCGATTTTGGCGCGGTCGATGTTGCCCGACGGAAAAAAACCGCGCGTCGTCACGACACTCCACGGCACGGATACGACGCTCCTTGGCCGCGATGCGGGCTACGCCCCCGCGATCAGCCACGCGCTGGCGCAGTCGGACGCGGTGACGACTGTCTCGGAATTTCTGCGACGGGAAACGGAAACGTTATTCGCGGTCACGCGGCCTATCGACGTCATCTACAATTTTTTCGATCCGAAGAAGCCCACGCGCACGCGGGCGGCGGTGCGGCGCGAGCTCGGCCTCGGCGACAAGGCGATGATTCTCCATGCGTCGAATCTGCGCACGCCGAAGCGCATCGACCTCCTGCTCGAAGCGGTGGCCCGCGTGCGCCCGGCGGAGTCGTTCAAGCTGGTAATCCTCGCGGGCGGCGATTTCGCGCCGTTTGAGAGCGACGTGCAGCGGCTCGGTCTCGGCGACCGCATCGTGCTGCGGCGAAACGTCACCGACATCGAAGACTATTTCCAGGCGGCGGACCTTGGGCTGTTTACGTCGGAGTCGGAAAGTTTTTGCCTGAGTATTTTGGAAGCGATGAACTTCGGCTGCCCGAGTGTCGCAACGGCGGTCGGCGGAATTCCGGAAGTGGTGGAGACGGGCAAATCCGGCCTGCTCGTGCCCTTCGGCGATGCCGACGGATTGGCACGGGCGATGGAGACGTTGATCACCCAGCCGGCTCGCCGCCGCGCGATGGGCAAAGCCGCCAAAGCGCGGGCGCGCGCGCTTTTTTCCGCGGCGAAGATCATTCCGCGCTATGAAGCACTCTATCGCCGGGTGTGCGCGGCGCGGAGCGGTGGCAGCTGACGGGTGCGAGCCGGCACTCGACACGCGCGGGTGGACGCCATAACTCATCCACCCGATGAAAACCCGTATTGCTTTCCTCTCCCTCGTGACCGCGCTCGGTCTCGTCGTGGCTCAGGCCGCGGACAAAACCGCTGCGTGGACCTCGATGTTCAATGGCAAGGACCTCTCTGGCTGGAAGGCCAACGACGAGGTGCCCGGTTCCTTTTCCGTGGTGAACGGCGAACTCAAAGTCGGCGGCGGCCGCGCGCATTTGTTCTACGGCGCGAACGGCGACGCCTCGTTCAAGAATTTCGAGTTCAAGGCCAAGGTGAAGACCACCAAGGGCGGCAACTCGGGTATCTATTTTCACACCGCGTTTGAGCCGAAGGGCTGGCCGTCGAAGGGCTACGAGTGCCAGGTGAATTCGACGCATACTGATGTGAAGAAGACGGGTGGTCTCTACGGCGTGAAGGACGTGCTCAACAACGCGCCGAGCACGGACGACGTGTGGTTCGACTACTACATCAAGGTCGAGGGCAAACACATCGTCATCAAAATCGACGGCAAGACCACGGTGGATTACAACGAGCCGGCCGATTGGGATCCGGCGAAGTCGCTGAAAAACATGAACGGACGCAAGCTGAGCGCCGGCACCATCGCGATCCAGGGCCACGATCCGAAGAGCGTCACTTACTACAAGGATCTCTTCATCCGCGCGCTCCCGTGAGCGCTGTCGAACGACGGCAGCGCAGTTGAGAGTGAAGGGCTGAGCGTTGAGAGCCCGAACCGAGGCCGGTCTTGCGACCGGCCTTTTTTGCGGGCGGGTGCGGTAGGGTTTGGCGACGGTGCTTGAGAATAAACTGCTTCCCGGGTAGGGCCCGACCTCCGGGCGGGCCGAGAGCGGACGAAAATCCTGACGGCCCGCC
>CALRZR010000060.1:0-32225 GCA_943372705.1 Opitutus sp. GAS368
CCTCGACGTCGCCCGCCCCACCGAGGAAGCCGTCGCCGACCTTGAGGAACTCATCCAGCTCAACCCGCAGCGTCCGTATTTCCTCATGATGCACGTGCGCGAATCCAACACCATTGAGAAGGTCGCCGGCATTCTCGGCAGTCTGAGTGAACAAGTCGAAGTCGTTCCCCTCGACAAATTCCTCAAACTCGCCGCCAGCGCGAAGACCTACCGCACGAACTACCAGCGGCCCGGCGACCCCATCGACCGCAACCCGTAGCTTGTCGCAACGCGGGCCATGCGCCCGCGTTTTCCTCCGCGCAGCCGCGAGTGAACCTCACTTCGCGGCCGGTTTCGTTCCCCAACCGTAAACCCACATCGGCCGCGTCTTCACGTGCCAATCGACGAAGCCCGCGTGCGACAGAAACGCCTCAAACTCCGGCACCGACGAGCACTTTGAAATCTGCGCCGGCCGTTTCTGCGGAGGGAACTGTGTGCGGCTCGCCTCAAACATCGCCCAGCCTTCCGGCGACGCGATGTTCGCATTGTCGCAATAAAAACGCCCGCCCGGTTTCAACACCCGCATCGCCTCGAGCACATACGTGTAGCGATCCCAGTCCTCGAGGTGCATGAAGACCACGGTCGTGTAGACCACGTCCACCGAGTTGTCCGGAATCGGCTGCAAATCGTAACCCGAAATCTCCTGCAGCCGCGTGTTCTCGAGTCCGAGCAAGCGCCGGTTCGCGAGCTTGATCATATTCGGCGACACGTCGCAGCCGATCCACTCCTTCACAAACGGCGACAACACCCGCCCCACGCGCGCTACGCCGCAGCCGATTTCCAAAAACGTGTCCGTCTCTTTGATGCCCACCGTCTCGCCGAGAATCATCAACGTGTCCTCCGCGTCCGCGTGAAACTTCTCTTCGTCCGTGTAGCCCGAGACGACCATGTAGGCGTCCTCCTTGTTGCCGGAGAGCGCCGTCCAGACCGATTTGTAGTCGCCGCGAATTTGACTCATGCCGCGACTCCACCCCGCCGCCTTCCGCGCGTCAAAACATTCCCCGCACTCCGCCCTTCACTTTCCTCTCCACTTTCACTTTCACTCCTCGGATGCGAATCCTGATCTCCGGCGTCTGCGGCTTTGTGGGCAGCACCCTCGCGCGCACCCTCGCCGAGTCCGGCGCCGGCCACACCCTCGTCGGCTTCGACAATTTCATCCGCCCCGGCAGCGAGTCCAACCGCGACGCCCTGAAAAAACTCGGCGTCAAACTCTTCCACGGCGACCTCCGCGCCCCCAGCGACCTCGAAACCCTCCCCGCCGTCGACTGGGTCCTCGACGCTGCCGCCAACCCGAGTGTCCTCGCCGGCGTCGACGGCAAGACCAGCTCCCGCCAACTCATCGAGCACAACCTCGGCGGCACGGTGAACATGCTCGAATTCTGCAAGACCCACCGCGCCGGCTTCATCCTACTCTCGACCAGCCGCGTCTACTCCATCCCGCCCCTCGCCTCCCTCCCCGTCGAAGTCCACGCCCACGCCTTCCGCCCCCTCTCTCCCTCGCCCCGTCTCCCCCTCTCTCCATCTCCGCTCCCTCCGGGCATCACCCCCGCCGGCGTAGCCGAGGACTTCTCCACCGCCGCCCCCGTCTCGCTCTACGGCTCCACCAAGCTCGCCAGCGAAGCCCTTGCCCTCGAATACGGCGAAACCTTCAACCTTCCCATCTTCGTGAACCGCTGCGGCGTCCTCGCCGGCGCCGGCCAATTCGGCCGCGCCGACCAGGGCATTTTCGCCTACTGGCTCAACGCCCACCTCCGCCGCCGCCCACTCAAATACATCGGCTTCGGTGGACACGGCCACCAAGTCCGCGACTGCCTCCACCCGCGCGACCTCGCCCCGCTCCTCGCGAAACAGTTCGCCGCGCCCACCCTCGCCGCGTCCGACCGAATCGCCAACTTCGCCGGCGGCGCCCCCTCCGCAATGTCGCTCCGCCAACTCACCGACTGGTGCGATGCCGCCTTCGGCCCGCATCCCATCACATCCGACTCCACGCCGCGCCCCTTCGACATCCCCTGGATGGTCCTCGATTCCGCGAAAGCCGCCCGCCTCTGGAACTGGCGCCCCACCACCTCGACCGCCGCCATCCTCAAAGAAATCGCCGCCCACGCCCGCACTAACCCCACTTGGCTCGATCTCAGCGCCCCGCTCTGATTGGAATCTTTCTCTTACTTCTTTCTCGTTCTTCTTTCTCTCCCTTCCGATGTCCGCGCCCGCGCCCGCCGCGCCCCTCACGCTCTACAGCGTCATCATCCCCGCTCACAACGAGGAGGAGTCGCTCCCGCCCACCGTGCGCGACATCTACGCGACGCTCCTCCGCGAAAAGGTCCCCCACGAAATCGTCGTCGTTGACGACGGCAGCAAGGATCGCACGTGGGAAGTCCTCCAGTCCCTCCGCGCCGAAATCCCCACCCTCGCGCCCGTGCAAAATCTCGGTGCCCACGGTTTCGGCCGCGCCGTCATTTTCGGCCTCAACCACATGCAGGGCGACGCCTGCACCATCATGATGGCCGACGCCTCCGATTCCCCCACCCACGCCGTCCACTACTGGCGCCTTCTCAACGAGGGCTGGGACTGCGCCTTCGGCAGCCGCTTCGTCAAGGGCGGCGAGGTCATCGACTACCCGCGGGTAAAACTCTTCGTCAACCGGCTCGCCAATTTCTTGGTGCGCGTCGGTTTCAACATCCGCCTGAACGACACAACCAACGCCTTCAAGGCCTACCGTCGCACCGTCATCGAAGGCTGCCGCCCGTTCCTCTCCCCCCATTTTAACCTCACGGTCGAGCTGCCCCTCAAAGCCATCGTTCGCGGCTACACGTGGACCGTCATTCCGATCTCCTGGCGGAACCGCAAATACGGTGAGGCCAAGCTCAAGATCAAGGAAATGGGCAGCCGGTATTTCTTCATCTGCGCCTACGTCTGGCTGGAGAAATACTTCAGCCGCGGCGACTACCGCCGGCGCTGACCGCCCGCGCGCGCCGGCCAGTCCCTCGTTTTTTCCCCGCGCCTCGCCCCCGTTTCGTCGCAGATTTGTTGCCGGGCCGCGCCAACTCGGCACTGGACTTGCGTCATAAATCCCCTGAAAACCCGCGGCTCTCGGCCCGCCTGCCCTGCCCGTATTTCCCTACCAAACCATGAAATCGTCCCACCGCACCTCGTTCGCTACGACTGCCCGCACTTTGCAGGCGGTCGCCGCGCTCACCGGCCTCGCGCTGGCGCCCCTCGCGCTCACGCCTGTCGCCTCCGCCCAAGGCATCGTCTCCTCGGCGATGACCGGTATCGTCACCGATAGCGGTGGCAAAGCCCTCGCCGGAGCCACCGTCACCGCCCGCCACGAACCCACGGGCACGACCTACACGGCCACCACCAACGCCTCCGGTCGCTTCAGCTACGGCGGCATGGTCGTCGGCGGCCCCTACACCGTTTCCGCTGTCTCCGGCGGCCTTACCGGCAAACAGGCCGAAGTCGTCGCCCTCCTCGGTTCCACGATCGACGTGAACATCACCGTCGGCGCGTCCGAGGTCGTCACTCTCTCCGCTTTCAAGGTGAAGGGCGAAGCCAACGATCTCGACTCCGGCGCTTCCGGCGCCGCGGCCGTCATCACCAGCTCCACCATCGCCAACACCGCGAGCGTGCAGCGTTCCTTCGCCGATGTTGCCCGCACCACGTCGTTCGTGAGTCTCCGCGGCGTCCTCGCGAGCCGCACCCAGCCCATCATCAGCGCGGTCGGCCAGAACAACCGCTTCAATTCCATCCAGGTCGACGGCGCCCGCATCAACGACCAGTTCGGCCTCAACGGCTCCGGTCTCCAGGCCTTCGGCAACCCGATCTCCCTCGACACCATCGAGCAGTTCAACGTCTCCGTCTCGCCCTACGACGTGAGCCAGAGCGGCTTCACCGGCGCGTCCATCAACGCAGTCACCAAGAGCGGCACCAACCAGTTCCACGGTTCCGCCTACTACTACTACACCAACGACGATCTCCAATCCCCGAACGTCTTCGGTTCCACGCAGGGCACGCGCGCCCTCCTCGAGCAGAAGACCAAGGGCTTCACCCTCGGCGGCCCCATCCTGAAAGACCGCCTGTTCTTCTTCCTCAACTACGAGAAGTTCGACTCCGTCAGCCCCGAAATCGCCGGCTTCAATCCCACCGCCAGCGCGCAGGGCACCACCGATTTCGCCGCCATCAATGCCCGCCTCGCCGCCATCAAGTCCTCCGCTCCCGGCGGCAGCGCCTACGATTTCGGCACCTTCCTCGGCAGCACCGCCACCATCAGCCAGTTCAACGAGATCCAACTCGCGAAAATCGATTGGAATATCATGAGCGGCCAACGCTTCTCCGTCCGCTACAGCAAGACCGAGGGCGAGCTCCCCGCCAGCGGCCGTTATACGCTCACGAACTTCGGCGCCCTCGGCGGCTCCGGCATCGTCACTGCACCCTTCGCCACCAATCTTTCCTCGAACCGCTTCGTTCAGGTTCGCTCCGAAGAGGTCTGGGCCGGCCAGCTCTTCAGCCAGTGGACGCCTGACTTCAAGACCCAGCTCCGCTACGCGCAAAACGAATACTCCCAGGCCACCCCGACTCCGATCGCGTTCCCCGAGGTCCGCATCTTCGGTGTCGGCGGCGTCGCCAACACCGGCGCGACCATCACCAACGGCGCCGTCGTCCTCGGCACTGAAATCAACCGCCAGGGCAACTTCGTCGCCGTCAAAACCAAGAGCTTCAGCGGCTCCGGCGAATACCTCCTCGGCCAATGGACGCTGTCCGGCGGCTTCGACCGCGAGCAAAGCGACTTCGTCAACCTCTTCCGCTCTACCTCGTATGGCGCGTTCGACTACGCCTCGGTTGCCGATTTCGTCGCCGATAATCCCCGCGCCTACAGCCGCTCCTTCTACGTCACCGGCACTCCCCCGGACGACGTGAGCGACTTCGCCATCAACGGCCTTTTCAGCCAGGCCCGCTGGAATGTCTCCAACCGCCTCAACGCTACCTTCGGCCTCCGCTACGACTTCTTCACCGCCGATAAACGTCCGCCGCTCAATGCCGCGTTCAAGAATGCCTTCGGCTTCGGCAACGACGGCTCGGTCGACGGCTCCAACGCCATCTCGCCGCGCGTCAGCTTCAACTACGCCGTTGATGACAACCGCACCACGCAGTTCCGCGGTGGCGTCGGCCACTTCGTCGGTCGCATCCCATGGGTGATCGTTTCGAATTCTTGGTCCAATTCCGGCGTCGGCCGCTCGCAGATCACCGCCGCTGGCGTCGGCGCCGCCGGAATCCCGACGCTCTCCAGCTACCTCAGCAGCAGTTTCGACCCGAAGAACCCGATCGGCACCGCCGCCAGCGTCAACGTCGGCTCTCCCGTCATCAACCTCATTGAAGACAAGATGAGCCCGCCGTCCGTCTGGCGCGGCAATTTCGCGATCGACCGCAAGGTCCCCCTCTTCGACAGCACCCTCACCCTCGAAGGTGTGCAGACCGTCGCCAGCGAAGCCCTCTTCATCCGCGACCTGAATCTTCGCCCCCGTTTCGTCGGCAGTGACGGTCGTCAGGTCTTCTCCGGCACCCCGGGCAATCAGGCCAACGTCCTGCGCACCGGCTTCGCCAACGTCTACGCGATGAGCAGCATCTCCGAGGGAGAGTCCACCTACATCTCCCTCACGCTCGCGCGCCAGATGAAGAACCACTGGAGCTACAGCGTCGGCTACACCCACGGCCGCGCGACCGATGCCCTCCCCCTCGGCGAAACCGTCGCCGGCTCGCAATTCGGCCGCAATCCCGTCTTCAACCAAAACAAGGTCGAAGTCGCCCGCTCCGCCTTCGAGGTCCAACACCGTATCCAGGTTTCCCTCGCGCGCGAATTCGAGCTCCGCAAGAACTACAAGACCACCGTCAGCCTCTACTACGAGGGCCGCAGCGGCAATCCGTTCAGCTACGTCTACGGCGGCACCGACATGAACGGTGACGGCGTGAACAACAACGAACTCATCTACGTCCCCACCGGCACCTCCGATCCCGTGCTCGCTGCTCTCACCCCGGCCGTCCGCGATGCGATGATGGCCTACGTCAACGGTGGCGAGCTCGCGTCCTTCAAAGGCCGCGTCGCCCCCCGCCACGGATTCCGCATGCCGTGGATCAACCGCCTCGACCTCCACATCGGTCAGACCATCCCGGTCTTCAAGACCGTCGAACTCGAGGTCTTCGCCGACTTCGTGAACTTCGGCTCCTGGTTCAGCAAAAAGGTCTTCGGCTACACCGAAGTTCTCCCCGGCCAGGGCGACAACGAGCTCCTGACCACCAAGCTCTTCGGTGCCGCGACCTACACCGCGACCGGCCAGCTTCAGATGACCGGCACGAGCTTCGCCAATCCCGCCATCGCCACGCCCAACAACGACCTCTCCCGTTGGCGCATGCAGTTCGGCGCCCGCCTCCGCTTCTAATTCGGAGCTAACTTAACGACGGTCTCCGACCTTCGTCCCACGCCGCACCTTAACGGGTGCGGCGTTTTTCTTTCTAACCCGCGTCCGCCCCGCCTCCGCCATTGCCCGCCGACCGTTCCTCTCTTTCCTCGTTCGCGTGGTCACACCCTCACCCCTCGTCTCCGACTCCGCCCAACGCCTCGCCCAGCAAATCGCCTTCATCGTCGAATGCGACAAGTTGAAGGAAATCTTCCGCCAGACGATCAACACCCAAAGCCGTCGCCCCGAGAACGACGCCGAGCACTCCTGGGCTTTCTGCCTTTGCATTATGGTGCTCGCCGAGCACGCCAACGTCCCGCACCTCGACGTCCTCCGCGTCCTCAAGATGGGCCTCATCCACGACCTCGTGGAAATCGACGCCGGCGACACCTTCGCCTACGACACCGCCGCCGTCGTCAACCAGCACGACCGCGAAGCCCGCGCCGCCGACCGCATCTTCGGCCTCCTCCCCGCCGACCAATCCCGCGAGTTCCGCGCGCTCTGGGACGAATTCGAAGCCCGCTCCACGCCCGAGGCAAAATTCGCCCACGCCTGCGATCGCTTCCAACCCATGCTGCTCAATGCCCGCACCGAGGGCGGAAGCTGGCGCGCTCACGGCATCAACCACACCCAAGCCAGCCGCCGCGGCGCGCCCATCGCCGAAGGCTCCGCCTCGCTCGGCGCCGCCATTGACCAACTCCTCCGCGATGCCGTCACTGCCGGTCACCTTGCCCCCGCTCCTTCCCCGTGAAAATCGCCTCCCTCGCCCGCGTATCGGCTTTTCTCTCACTCGCCCTGCTCCCGCTCGCCCGCGCCGCGTGGACGCCCCCCGACGCCGCGCAACTCGCCCGCCTCGAACGCGCCCTCGCACCCCAGCACGCGCAGTGGGACCCCGTCGAGCAACTCCCGAAGCGCCCCTTCTCTTCGCCCGGCTACCACACCACGCTCAAGGGCGGGTTCGTCCACTCCACGCGCGACGCCTTCACTTATGCCGTCGGCCTCCTCGATACTGGCAAACCCGAGCATCTCGAGCGCGCCTGCGCCATTCTCCGCCGCGCGATCGCGCTCCAAGACGCCAACCCCGCCAGCAAGACCTTCGGCATCTGGTCCTGGTTTCTTGAAGAGCCCCTCGATAAAATGAGTCCGCCCGATTTCAACTGGGCCGATTTCAACGGCGTCTCGCTCCTCCAAGTCGCGCGCGATCACCGCGCGCGCCTCCCCGCCGACCTCGCCACCGCCGTCGACACCGCGATTCTCCGCGCCTGTGCCGCGATCAAAAAACGCAACGTCGGCCCCGGCTACACCAACATCGCGATCATGGGCTCCTACGTGACGCTCTACGCCGGCGAGCTCCTCGGTAACGACGAGTTCCTCACCTACGGCCTCGAGCGCCTCACACGCTCCCACGCCTTCACACGCGAAAACGGCACCTTCGAGGAATACAACAGCCCCACCTACACGATCATCGCCCTCCTCGAACTCTCTCGCCTCAAAGCCCACGTCCGCACGCCTGCCGCGCAGCCGTTGATCGACGATCTCGTCCGCCATGCGTGGGAAGAAATCGCCAAGCACTTCCACGCCCCTACGCGCCAATGGGCCGGCCCGCACAGCCGCGCCTACCGTTCGCTCAACTCGGAAAGCACGCTCGCGCTCATCCAGCGCGCCACCGCCGGCCGCGTCGCGTTCGGCCTCGACGCCCCCGACCGCGATGAACTCCGTCTCCCCGTTCAGTGCCCGCCCGACCTCGAGCCGCTCTTCGCGTCGCTCACCACGCCACGCACCGTCACCGAGACGTTTATCAAACGCTCCACCACCGTCGGCACCACTTACCTCCACCCGCAATTCGCCCTCGGCTCGATCAACCGCGGCGATATGTGGAATCAACGCCGCCCGCTCCTCGCCCACTTCGGCACCGCCGCCACCCCCGGCTATCTGCAGCTCCGTTTTCTGAAAAACGACTACGACTTCTCCTCCGCGATTTTCCGGTCCGCCCAACGCGAGGGCCTCGTTGTCGGCACCGTCAACCTCATCACCAACGGCGGCGACACCCACATCTCCCTCGACAAAGTCAAAGCCGCCAAAATCCGCGCCCGCGACCTGCGCCTCCGTTTCGAGCTAGGCGGACCCGCCGCGAAAAACGCCGCGCTCGCCCTCACCTCGCCCACCACCGCCACGCTCTCCTGCGGCGGCCTCACCTTCCACGTCACGCTCGCCCGCGCGCGCCTCGGAGCCCTCGCCGGCAAACTCACCACCGGCCAAACCGCCGACCTCCGTTATCTCGACATCGAGTTCTACCACGGCGACGACCACGAATTCGATCTCGCTGCCCTCGGCGAAGCCATCACCGCCTTCGCCCTCTCCGTCGGCCCTCACGGCCCCGTCACCCTCAATCTCGACGCCCGCCAACTCACCCTCACCTGCGACGGTCTCGCCGTCACCGCCGCCACGAAGCCCACTCCGTAGCGCGGCGCTTCAGCCCGCGCTCAAACTGTCCGCTTACCCCACCCGCATCGCCCGCCCGCGCCCCGCGTCAGGCGCGCAACCCTCACCCTATGCGTTCCCCATTCCGCCTGCTTTCGTGTCTTTCGTGTGTTTCGTGGGCCCTCCTCCCCTCCTTGGCCGCCGCGCCCCCACCACGCGACTGGATCGACCCCGACACCGGCCACCGCGTCATCCGCCTCTCGCCCGACCAGGGCGGCTCCAGTCTCTATTTCCACCAAAACGGTTACACCCCCGAGGGCGACAAACTCATCATCCACACGCGCGGCGACACACCGGGCACGGGCAATCTCGCCACCGTAAACCTTACCACCCTCGGCATCTCCCCGCCGAAAATCGAAATCGTCGCCGCCAACACCCGCGCCATCGCCACCGCGTGGCGCACCCGCGAAGCCTACGTCCGCCGCGAAAATTCCATCGTCGCCATCCATCTCGACACGCACGCGGAGCGCACCGTCATCGCCCTCCCCGAAATCGCCCACGGCCGCGGCGGCCAGTTTGCCCTCAACTGCGACGAATCCCTCCTCGTCGGCATCGCCCGAGATCCCGACGGCCCGACCATCCCGCGCACCCCACCGCCCGGCGGCGCCGGCGGCACGCTCGAAGCCCAATGGGCCGCCGGCACGGCGAAGATGATCTACACCATCGACGTCAAAACCGGCGCCTTCCGCGTCATCCACCGCGAAAACGACTGGACCAACCACCTTCAGTGTTCGCCCACCGATCCGCTGCAAATCCTCTTCTGCCACGAGGGCCCGTGGCACTTCAACGACCGCACGTGGACCGTCCGCGCCGACGGCTCCCCTGCCCGACTCCTCCACGAGCGCACGATGAACATGGAGATCGAGGGCCACGAATTCTTCAGCCCCGACGGCAAGAAAGTTTGGTATGACCTCCAGACCCCTCGCAGCACCGTCTTCTGGCTCGCCAACGTCGACCTCACCACCGGCCACCGCACGTGGTATAACCTGAAACGCGAAGAATGGTCCGTCCACTACAACGTCTCACCCGACGGCACCTTCTTCGCCGGCGACGGCGGTGGCGCCGGCAGCGTGGCCGCGTTCTCCGGCGACGGCGCCCGCCTCGATCCGCCCGGCAACGGCCAATGGATCTATGCCTTCTATCCGTCGAACGTCCGCGGGAGTTCCTTCCGCGACAAAAAGCCGCTCATCGACATCGGCGTCCTCCGCTCCGAGCGCCTCGTGAACATGGCCAATCACAACTACAGCAAAGACACCGGCGTCGAACCCAACCTCACCTTCACGCGCGACGGCCGCTGGATCATCTTCTCCGGCAACTTCCACACCAACCCCGGCCGCGGCCAACGCGCCACGACCCACACCTACGCCGTCCAAGTAAAAAAGTAGGGCGGGGTCTTCGACCCGCCCTCCGCTACACCCCATGCGCCCCGCCCCACTATCCATTTCCGTCCCGTCAGTCCTGTCCGCCCTATCCATTCTATTCTCCGCCGTCCTCACCGCCGCCCAGGCGCCTTCCGCCGAGCCACCCACCGACTGGATCGATCCCGACACCGGCCATCGCATCATCCGCCTCACCACCGAGCCCGGCAGCGCCTCGCTCTACTTCCACCAAAACGCCTACTCCCCCGACGGCAAAAAACTCGTCATCACCACCCCCACCGGCATCTCAACCGTCGACCTCGCCACCCGCGCCATCGAGTCCGTCGTCGCCGGCCGCGTGAACGTTATCATGGTCGGCAAGAAAACCGGTGACGTCTATTACTCGCAACGCCTCACGCGCGAACCCGCCGCCTCCGCCGCGCCCACCACCACGCCACCCGCATCTTCCGAAGTCCGCGTCTTCGCCACGAACCTCGCCACGAAGAAAACCCGCGAGATCGCGAAACTCCACCGCGGCGGCGTCTCCTCCATCAACGCCGACGAAACCCTCATGCTCGGCCTTTACCGCGAAGGAGGCGACGCTCCCCGCGGCGCGCCCGACGGTCCGCCAGCCGGCTTGAGCAACACCTCCGGCGCCCAGCCCAACGCCACCGGCGCCAATCCCACCTTCCAGGGCAACTACTCCGCGAAATGGCCCGACGGCACACCGATGACCTACGCCGACGCCAAAGACCTCGCGCTCCACAATCGCCTCATGGCCATCCGCCAAGGCCCGCCCCAAGTCCTCTTCACCGTCAACATCGCCACCGGCGAAATCAAAGAGGTCCTCCGCGAACGCGAGTGGCTCGGCCACCTCCAGTTTTCTCCCACCGATCCGCACCAGATCATGTTCTGCCACGAGGGCACCTGGCATGAAGTCGACCGCGTTTGGCTCATCCGCACCGACGGCACTGGCCTCACCAAAGTCCACACCCGCACCATGAACATGGAGATCGCCGGCCACGAGTTCTTCTCCGCCGACGGCCGCACCGTCTGGTATGACCTCCAGACCCCGCGCGGCGAAGATTTCTGGCTCGCCGGCTACGAACTCGGCACCGCGAAGCGCACCTGGTATCACCTCACCCGTGACGAGTGGTCCGTCCACTTCAACGCCTCTCCCGACGGCCAACTCTTCGCTGGCGACGGCGGCGACGCCGAGATGGTCGCTCGCGCCAAAGACGGCAAATGGATCTACCTCTTCCGCCCCGAGCGCATCCCCGATGTCGCCGGAGTGAAAAATCCCGACGCCGCCAACCTCATCAACCCGGGCCGCCTCCGCTCCGAACGCCTCGTCAACATGGAGAAACACAACTACCTCCTCGAACCCAACGTCTCCTTCACTCCCGACCAGAAGTGGATCGTCTTCCGCTCCAACATGCACGGCGTCGTCCACACCTACGCCGTCGAAATCGCCAAAAAATAGGCAGGGTTTCCTGCGCCGCCCTCGCTCGATTCTCCTATCACCTCGCCCCTCATGAAAACCCCATCCACGTCCTCGCTCCGCATTTTCACCGCCCTCTGCGTCTCACTCATTTTTGCCTCGTTTTCCGCCGCCAACCCCAAAGAGGAGCTCGCCGCCGCGATCGACAAAATTTTCAACGCCTCCACCTACGCTTGGGTTGCCAGCACTGAAATGGCCAACGCGCCTTTCCCCAGCGCCAAATCCGAGGGCGTCGCCGAAAAAGACGGCTACACCGTCGTCACCCGGACCATGAACGGCACGACCACCCAGTCAGTCGCCAAAGGCAACCGCCTCGTAACTCAAAACCGTGACGGGGACTGGCTCACGCCCGACGAAATGCGCGCGCGTTTCGGCGGTGGCCGTGGCACTACCAGCGGCGGCAGTCCCACCACTCGCGCCCCCGGTGGCCAACCCTCCGGTGTTCGCGTCAGCACCGGCTTCATGACCGAATCGATGAGCCCCATCACCCGCGTAAAATTCCTCGTGCCCAAACTCGCCAACCTGCAGTTGAGCGAAGGCGCACTGGTCGCCACCGTCGCCGGTGATGCCGCCCAGACGTGGTTCTCTTCAAACGGCGCCAGCACGACCACGTTCGGTCCAAAATACACCGCTGCCACCGTCAAATTTTGGCTCAAAGAAAACGAACTCACCAAATACTCGCTCAGCTACAGTGCCAAAATAACCCGCCCGGACGACGACGAAACCGAGGTAAACACGACCATGATCATCGACTTCAAAAACGTCGGCACCGCGAAGATCGAAGTCCCCGCCGCCGCCAAACAAAAACTCACCCCCTGATTCCAACCCATCCCGTATCCGCGCCGGTTACGGCGCGGTCGCTTTCCTCTCCATCGCCACCTCCAATCCCATGCGCTTCCACCTCGTCCTGCTTTCGTGCCTTTCGTGTGTTTCGTGGGCCCTCTCCGCCGCCACCGCACCCATCGCCGCACCCGCCAACCGCCCCATCATTCCCCTCTGGCCCAACGGCGCCCCCGGCTCCGAAGCCCGCCGCACCGAGCCCGAAAAAATCGTCGGCGCCAATGTCTCCAACATTCACCACCCCACGCTCACCGTTTACCTCCCATCAGCTGACAAAGCCACCGGCACCGCCATCATCGTCGTCCCCGGCGGCGGCCACTCCAAACTCGTGATGGAACATGAGGGCTACAACGTCGCCGCGTGGTTCGTCGAACGCGGCATCGCCGCCTTCATCCTCAAACACCGCCTCGCCAAAGACGACGCCACCCCCGCCGGCACGCCCCAGCCTTACACGATCGACCGCGACGCCGTCGCCGACGGTCAACGCGCCCTGCGCCTCGTCCGCAGCCGCGCCGCCGAATGGTCCATCAACCCTGCCGCCGTCGGCATGATCGGCTTCTCCGCCGGCGGCGAAGTCGTTGCCTTCACCGCAATGCGCGCCGCACCCGGTAACGCGTCCGCCGCCGATCCCATCGACCGTGAGTCCGCCCGCCCCGATTTCCAGGCGCTCATCTATCCCGGCAAATCCGGCCAGATCATTCCCGAAAAAGGCGCCCCGCCCGTCTTCCTCGCCGCCGGCTACGGCGATCGCACCGACATCTCCGAAGGCCTCGCCGAAGTGTATCTACGTTTCAAACGCGCCAGCGTTCCGGCCGAGCTGCACATCTACGCCGGCGCCGGCCACGGCTTCGGCCTCCGCGCTGCCAACAAATCCCCCGCCGGCGCCTGGCCCGACCGGCTCCGCGAGTGGCTCGTCGACCGCAAACTCCTCACCGCAAAATAGTCGCCCCCATGTCGCTCCGTCGCCTCCTCTTCGCCCTCTCGCTCACGGTCGCCGCCGCCCTCCGCGCCACCGAACCCACGGCGCCGGCGCGACATTTTTCCTTCAGCACCAAGCCCGCCACTCCCACCGCCACCCACGTCACCCCCGATACCGCCTTCACCACCGCGCGCGGCTACGGCTTCGAAGCCACTTCCAGCGCCATCCTCACCGCCACCCCGGACGCCATCACCAGCACGGAACCGTTCTACTTTTCCGCCGCGGTCCCGACCGAGGGCAACTGGCTCGTCACTGTCACGTTTCCCGCGGGCACCGATGCCACCGTGAAAGCCGAACTCCGCCGCCTCATGATCGAGCGCGTCGTCGTCCCACCCCGCCAAGCCGCCGTCACGCGCACCTTCCTCGTCAACACCCGCACGCCCACCATCGCCGCCCGCGCCGCCACGACCACCGCACCCGCCATCGCCGCCGGCACGGTTCGCCTCAAAGCCCCGCGCGAAACCACGCAGGAAGCGTGGGCTTGGGACCACCTCATCACCCTCGAATTCAGCGGCCCGCGCCCCGCCGTCTCCGCGATCAGCATCGCACCCGCACCCGCCGTCACGCCCACGATTTTCCTCCTCGGCGACTCCACCGTCTGCGACCAATCGCAGGAGCCCTACAACAGCTGGGGCCAGATGTTCCCACGCTGGTTCAAACCCACCGTTGCCATCGCCAATCACGGCGAGTCCGGCGAGACTTACCGCGACTCCCTCGGTCGCCGCCGCCTCGACAAAATCCTCAGCGTAATGAAGCCCGGCGATTGGCTCCTCATGCAGTTCGGCCACAACGACCAAAAACAAATCGCCTCCAAATCCGGCGGTCCGTTCACGACCTACCAGGCCGAGATCAAGCAACACGTCGACGCCGTCCGCGCGCACGGCGGCACGCCCGTCATTCTCTCGCCGATGGAGCGCCGCGGCTTCGACGCCGCCGGCAAAGTCATCCCCTCCCTCGCTGACTACGCCGAAGCCGCCCGACAGTCCGCCCACGAGCTAAACGTCGCCTTCATCGACCTCAACGCCCTCTCCAAACCATTCTACGAGGCCCTCGAAGCGCGCGGCCCCGAATTCTCCCGCCGCGCCTTCGCCGGCCAGGACAACACGCACCACAACAACTACGGCAGCTACCAACTCTCCCGCCTCATCGTCCAATCCCTCCGCGACCAAAAACTTCCCCTCGCCGCCTTCGTCGTCGACGACTTCGTCCCCCTCGACCCCACCCACCCCGACGACCCCGCCGCCTTCGCCCTCCCCGCCAGCCCCAACTTCACCAACCAACGCCCCCTCGGAGACGAAAAATAGTCCCCCGCACCCAGTCACAATCGCCCGTTCACGCGCATCTTTGCAGATTCCGATTAGCGATGATGAGCGTAGATTAGCGGTTTACTCCTTCACCTATGAAGCCGCTCACTTTCCTGTTTTTGCTCACGTTCGCGTCCGCCTTTTCCCACGCCGCCGAGCCCCCCGCCTACCTCTTCACCTACTTCACAAAAAACGGTGAAGACGGCCTGCACCTCGCCTGGAGCGCCGACGGCTACAAATGGGACAAACTCAATGCCGGCCGCCCCTACCTCGCGCCCAAAGTCGGCAAATCGAAACTCATGCGCGACCCGTGCGTCGCCCGCGGCCCCGACGGCACCTACCACATGGTTTGGACCTCCGGCTGGAACGAAAACAACATCGGCTACGCCTCCTCCAAGGATTTCCTTTCGTGGACTGAGCAACGCGAAATCCCCGTCATGGCACACGAGCCCACCGTCCTGAATTCGTGGGCCCCGGAAATTTTCTACGACGAAAAACGCGCCGAGTTCATCATCTTCTGGGCCTCGACCATACCCGGCAAATTCGCCGCCACCGCCGGCTCCTCCGAGGAAAAATACAACCACCGGATGTATTTCACGACGACGAAGGATTTCACCGCCTTCGCGCCCACGAAACTCTTCTACGACCCCGGCTTCAGCGTGATCGACGCCACGTTTCTCCGCACCGCCGGCCAGCTTTACCTCGTCATCAAAGACGAGACACGCCACCCGCCGAAGAAATTTCTCCAACTCGCCGTCGCCGAGAGTTTTCAAGGCCCCTTCCAACCCCCGTCCGCCCCGTTCACACCGCCCGGCCTCTGGGTCGAAGGCCCGACCGCCCTCAAAGTCGGCGACGCCTACCTAATCTACTTCGACGCCTATCAGAAAAAGCACTACGGCGCCATGCGCTCCCGCGATCTCAAAACCTGGGAAGACGTCACCGCCCAACTGAGTTTCCCCGACGAAGGCACGCCCGTCCGCATGCGCCACGGCACCGCCCTCGAAGTCCCCGCCGCCCTCGTCGCGAAACTCCGAGCCACGACGACGCCGTAGCACGGTCAGCCTGACCGTGCTCCCCGCGCGCCTCTGAAAAACGGACCGGCAGTTTCCCAACCGCCGCCCCACTCACGCGCCGCGCTTCGCCACCTCAGATATGGATCGCCTCACCCGTGGTCGCCGCGGCGGCTTCCATCACGGCTTCGCTCAACGTCGGGTGCGCGTGGATCGTCTGGTGAATCTCCTCGATCGTCGCCTCGAGTTCGACCGCGAGTCCATACTCCGCGATCAGCTCCGTGGCTTCCGAACCGATGATGTGCGCGCCGAGGATTTCCCCCGTCTTCGCATCGCTGATCACCTTCACGAAACCTTCGCTCTCCGCCGACGCCACCGCCTTGCCCGACGCCGTGAACGGGAACTTGCCGACCTTGTAGTCGAGTTTCTTTTCCTTAGCGGCTTTCTCGGTGAGGCCCGTGCTGGAGATCTGCGGCTGGCAATATGTGCAGCCCGGGAAGTTCTTCACGCGCTTCGCGTGTCCGTGACCAAACATCCCGTTGACCGCGCTGACCGCCTCAAACGTCGCCACGTGCGCGAGCCACGGCGGCCCGATGATGTCGCCCGCCGCGTAGATGCCCTTCACGCTCGATTGGTAATCGTCGCCCACCTTCACGTAGTTGCGGTCGAGCTCGACCTTCAGGCCCTTGCCGATCACGCCATCGATATTCGCGACGACGCCGATCGCGGAGAGCACCGTCTCCACCTCGATCTCCTCGGTCTTGCCGTCCTTCACGAGGTTCAGCTTCACGGAGTCTTTCCCGACCCGGAAATTTTCGCACTTCGTCGCCGTGTGGATCGTGATGCCCTGTTTTTCGAACGAACGGTGCAACGTCTTCGCGACCTCCTCGTCCTCCACCGGCAGAATCTGCGGCAGCATTTCGACGAGGGTCACCTTTGAGCCAAACGCGTTGAAGAAGTAGGCAAACTCCACGCCGATCGCGCCCGCGCCCACGATCACGATCGACTTCGGCAGCGTTTTGTTCGCGAGCGCCTCACGCGAGGTCATCACGCGCACGCCGTCGACTTCGAGATCGGGGATGCGGCGCATCTTGCAGCCCGTCGCGATCAAAATGTTCTTCGCGCGAAAATACTTCCCCTTGTGCTCGCCTTCGGTGATTTCGACCATCCCCGCCGCCGGCACTTGGGCGCGGCCGACGAAGTAGTCGACCTTGTTCTTTTTGAACAAAAACTCGATGCCCTTGGCCATCTGTTGCGACACCCCGCGCGAGCGATCCATCACCTTCGCGAAGTCGAACGTCACGTCCTTCACCGTGATCCCGAACGACTCCGACTTCTTGATCTTCTGGTAGAGCTCCGCGCTCTTCAGCAGTGCTTTGGTCGGAATGCAGCCCCAGTTGAGGCAGGTGCCGCCCGCGCGCTCCATCTCGATGCAAGCGACTTTCTTGCCGAGTTGCCCGGCGCGAATTGCGCCCGCGTAACCCGCCGGACCGCCGCCCACTACAATGAGATCGTATTCGATAGTTTCAGCCATGGCGCCAACGTGCCCCGGACCACCACACCGTCAAACGGAAACTCCCCGCCTCAGATATCGATCACGTCATCCGGCTTCTTCTTCACCGCCGGAGCCGCGCTCGCCGGCGGCTTCGGGCTGCGAGTAAACCCGCTCAACAGCAGGTTCGTGATGCTCACCACGAGCGCGCCCCACACCGCCGGCCAAAATCCCGCGACGTGAAACCCCTCCACCAACCGCCCCACGAAGAGAAACAACAAGGCATTGATCACCACCACCCCGAGCCCCAACGTGAAAATAATGAACGGCAGCGTAAACAGCACCAGCAAGGGCTTCAGGATCGCGTTGAAGAAGCTCAGCAAGATCACGACGACGACCAGCGTCTGCGTGCTGTCGCAGGTGATGCCGTTCACGAGCTTGGTCGCGAGCGTCACGCCGAGTGCCATGATCAGCCAGCGCACCAGCAACTGAAGTAACGGTGAATTCATTCCCGCCGACACTCACGCCCCGCCCGCGCGCCGAGCAATGAAAATCCTCGTCGTCCAGGACCACCTCCGCAGCGGCGGCACCGAGCGGCAGTCCGTGCTCCTCGCCAACGCGTTCGCCGCCGCCGGCCACACCGTCACACTTCTCACCTTTCGCCCTGGCGGTGCCCTCGCTGCAACCGTCTCCGCCGCAGTCTCGCGCCTCATTCTCCAGCCGTTCGACCTACGCCTCGATTGGTTCGCCCCCAGCCTCACCGCCCACGCCGCCCGCCTCGCGCCCGATGTTGTGCTCTGCATGGGCCGCATGGCCAACTGCTACGCCGGCACCCTTCAGCGCCGCCTGCCCGGCGCCGCCGTGATCGCCACCATGCGCACCGGCAAATCGCTCCCGCTCCTCTTCCGCCGCTCGCTGCGCCTCGCCCGCCACATCGTCGCCAACAGCAACGATGCCCGCGCCACCCTCGTCGCGCAGCACTCCCTCCCGGCCGAAAAAATCTCCGTCATCCACAACTCCCTCGTTTTCCCCGCGCCCGCCACACCCTCCGCTGGGGACGCGATGCCCCCGTCGCGTGCTTCCTTGCGCGCCCACCACGCCGCCAACCCCGCGACCACCGTCTTGCTCAACGTCGCGATGTTTCGCCCCGAGAAAAACCAGCGCGAACTCATCGAAATCGCCGCCGGCCTCCCGCCCGCGCTCGATTGGCAACTCTGGCTCGCCGGCGACGGCCCCGCCCGCCCCGCGTGCGAAGCGCTGGTCGCCGAGCGCAACCTCGCCTCCCGCGTGCGCTTCCTAGGTTTCCACCGCAATCCGTCGCCGCTCTACGCCGCCGCTGACGTCGCCGTGCATGCCTCGTGGAGCGAAGCGCTCTCGAATTTTCTCATCGAAGCCCAAGCCCACGGCCTCCCTGCCGTCGCCTACGATGCGCAGGGTATCCGCGAATGTTTCGTCCCCGATCAAACCGGCTGGGCCATCGCGCGCGACGACCGCGCCGCGTTTCGCACCGCGCTCGCTCAACTCATCGCTACGCCGACCGATGGTCGCGCCACCCGCGCCAACGCCGCGCGCGCCTTCGCCCGCACCACCTTTGACCCGGCCCGCCAAGTCGCCGCCTACCTCGACCTCTTCGCCACGCTCCTCGCCCGCCCGCAGCCATGACCAACAAACAGCGCACCGACCTCATCGAGGCCTTCATTCGCGAGCACAAATACGCCGACCTCCACACGCTCGCCACCCGCTTCGATGGCTCGCTTTCCACTGTCCGCCGCGCCCTCGACCACCTCGCCGAGCGCGGCATCGTGCGCCGCCATCACGGCGGTGCGTCCCTCGTCGAGACCGACGCCCTCGCGCAGGAATACGATTTTCTCACGCGCAACCAGCGTCAACCCGACGAAAAGATCGCCATCGCCCGCCTCATCGCCGAACAGGTTGTCCCCGGCATGACCGTGATCCTCGACGGCGGCAGCACCACCTACACCGTCGCCCGCTTGCTCGCGCAGAAGCGCCTCCAGGTGATCACCAACTCGATCCCCGTCGCCAGTCTCTTTGCCGAGATAGGCGCGGTGGATACGACCGTCACCGGCGGCAGCATCTATCGCCGCCTCGGCGTCCTCGTCGGCCCACTCTGCGACCAAGCCTTCGACAACATGCACGCCGATCTCGCGATCCTCGGCGGCATCGGTCTCACCGCAGAAGGCATCTGGAACCAAAACCCGCTCCTCGCCTCCAGCCAGCGCAAGATGATCGCCGCCGCCGAGCGCACCATCTTCGGGCTCGATAATACCAAGTTCGGCCGCAAAGCCCAGACGCTCACCTCCCCGTTCGAGGCGCGCCACACCATCGTCACCGACATCCGCCCGCCGGCCGCCGTGGCCCGTGCAATTTCCGCCGCCGGCGCCAAACTCGTGCTCGCCGACAAATCCTCGCGCCGCTCACTTCCCGCCGCCGAGCAGCTTGTTGAATAATTCGGACGCCTTTTCGGTGACGCCGCTTTTCTCCAGCGCGAGCGTCGCGAGCCGTTGATTGAGCTCGGTCGTGTCTGGCTGACCCAGCGAACCGGATACCTTCAGGGGCAACGTGCACCGCGCGTAGCCCAGTTCGTCGACCTGCGGCTCCAACGTGCCGAGATACTTCATCAGCTCCGCCGTCCGCCCCCGCGCCCGGAGCGCAAACTCCGCCGAGAACGGCTGCGCGAGCAAACCCGCGCCCGCACGGTGGTGCGCCTGCCCGCTCCCCACCAGCCGCAGCTCGGGAGCGATCAGCGTAAAATCCTTCAGCTCCGTGTTGAGCGCCGTGTCGCGCGAGAGCACGACGTTGAGCTGGTCATAGCGAATCTCGCCAAGCGTCTTCGAAAACTCAGCGACCGCCTGCGCCTTGTTCGCGAGATCGGAGGATTCTTTTTTTCCGGTTACAGACCCGATCAAATTCCCGATCGCCGCCGCCCCCGCGGCGATCTTTCCCGCCGACTCCACCTTCGCCGCAAAGCGCACTGGCAAACCGCGAAACACGCCGCCGCGGCTCGAAAACTGAAAATTCCCCGTCGTGGTCTCGGTAAAATCGCCCAGGTGCGCGGCGTGCCCGCCCAATTGGCTCGCGACAGAAAATTTCCCTTCGACCGTCACCGGCTGCCCCGGATTGAGCGCGCGAAACAGGGGCGCCGGATCAAACTCATTCACCGCCAGCTCCGCCGCGAGCGCGTAAGGCGTCGCCGACTTCGGGTTGAACGTCACACCGCCGTTGACCTTGGCGTCAGCACCCTCGCCGAGCCCCGCGCGAAAATTCACGAGCTTCGCAGCCCCAGCTTCGAGCGTCACCGTGCCAGTGATGTCGCTCGCGACCACCGCGTCGGAGTAGACGACTTTCTTTAGCGCCACGATCAAGCGCCCGCTCACACCCGCCCACGGTGGCGTCGTTTCGGGCCCGACGGCACCACCAGCCGAGGCTGGCGCGACACCCGCGAGCACCTGCACATCCGCGACTACGAAATTCGCACTGGAGAGCTTCGCATCGAGCACGAGTCCCGCTTTTCCCGGAGCGAGCGTGCCCGCAAGCAGGAGATCGGATTTACGCCCGTCGCGCTCGATGAGCAGCGGCACACTGAGTGTCGTCGCGCCGTTGTCCGATATCTCCGCGCGCACCTCCGCGCTAAGCGACGGCAGTATTTCCTTCGTGATTTTCGAATCGCCGGCGAGATTCGAGAGCGCGAGTTTGGCTTGGATCTCCTGCTTCGCGCCGAGACTCACGACAAAATCCCCGGCCGCGTGGCCCGCCGTCAGCGCCAGCATTCCTTCGCCCAAGGGCTGCGCAAGGGCCCCCACAAGGTCGGCCGAAAATTTTCCCGTCGCCTTAATCGGCTGATCTTTGCCGAGCAGCTGCCCGGCCTTCACCTCGAGCGTGAGCAACGTCGCCGCACCTTCTTTCGCCACGAGCGGCGTGAGTTCGGCCTGCCAGCCCTGCGGAGTATAGTCAGCTGAGGCGTTGAGCGAAAAATCCACGGAGCGCAGCAACGGCTTGCCCGGTTGCGCGAGCGAGACGCCGCCCACCGTGAGCGGCTGCTTGGGGCGCAGCGCAAAACCACCGTTGCGCGCGATCGCGGCAAATTCACCGCGCACCGGCCCACCGCTAACCGCAATTTTCCCGAGGAACGGTTGCGCCCACGCCAGCGGCAGGCCCTGCAACGTGAGCCCGAGAAGTTCACGGGCGGGATCGGCGACTTTGAGTTCGCCCGTGCGGGCATTAAATTCAAACGGTTGCAGCGATTCCACGCGGGCCACGGGCTCGGCTCCGGCAATCGCGGCCGAGAGCCGCTCCACGCGCAGACTGTCGCCGCGGCGGGCGAGGTCGAACTCTGCGAGGATCTGCACGGCGCCGACGACCGCGAGCTCCGGACGGATCGCGCCGAGCTTGTCGCCGGAGGCATTCAGTTTTCCGGTCGCGCGCACTTCGGCGGTGGCGACGTCGACATCGAGCCCGCCGTCTCCGATCAGCGAAAAAATCGGCAAGGTGCGGCCGAGCGTGAACGGCGTGAGCTCGGTGTCGCGCAAATCGAGTTTCCACGTGCCGACCAAGTGTCGGTTCGCCGCGGACAAATCGGCCTTCAACGCCGCGAGCACCCGAGCCCCGTCGGAGAGCGTGATCGCAAAATTTTCTCCGCCAGTAACACGGGTGGCGGCGACGTCCGCGGCAAGTTTCACTCCCTGCGGAAACTGCGGGCCCTGTGCCGAGGCTTCGGCATGGGTCGCGAGTCGCGAAAAGGTCCGCGGCGTATCCATCGCCGCCGAAAAACGGCCCGTCACCGACAACGAACTCACGGGCACCGCCGTGCCGGTGAGCGCGATCGTCACGTTGAACGTGAATGCGCCCTCGCGCCCCGCGCCCATCCCGCCGCCCTTGATGACAACGTGGGCCAGCCCCGAGCTAACGCCGGGAGCTGGCGGCAGTTTCACCACGCCCTCGAGCTCCACTCCGTCGAGCGTGAGATCAAAGGGCAGTGCAGCCTGGGCGAAGATGCCGTGAAAAACCTGGGCCACGGCAGCAGCCGGCGCAGCCGCGACCCCGGCCGCTCCGACGCTCGGCGATGCGGGTTCGGGGAACTTGTAAGCAGTCAGGTCGAGCGTCCAACCGCGCGCGACGAGACGACGCAGGTGAATTTTCTTATTCAGACCCGCATCGATCACCGACAGCTCGGCGAGAAACGACGGCAGCGCGACCTGCGCGCCGTCTTGCTCAAAATGCAGATCGTGCAGCGCGACCGTTTCGAAACCGGCGGAGACTTGGCCCACGCGGGCCTTCAACGACGGTTGACCCGCGAGTGCGCGGCGGGCGGCCCACGTTTGCACGCCGGATTGCAAAGCGAGCAAACCGAACCCGGCGATGCCCGCCACAAACAGACCCGTCCCGAGGAGTAGAAGCCGGACTGGTTTCTTCATGAACGGAAAGAAAGACACCGCTCCGGGCGAAGAGTTGCACCGCGGCGCTTAGCGTGGAGCGCCGCGTTCACATGCACTCAGTTCGTAAGGAACTCGTCGGACTGGCCGGTCGCCCGGCGGAGGCTCGCGACAGCGACGTTGTAAGCGTAATAGGCCTGCAGCTGATTCGTGCGGGCAGTGGTGAGATCGACCTGGGCAGAGAGCACGTCGAGCTGGGTGCCGGTGCCGGCGTTGTAGCGCGCATTGGCGAGGCGAACGGCCTCTTCGGCCTGCTCCACGACCTTCTGGGAGGCTTCGGCAAGCTCGGTAGCCTGCTGCCATTGGGAAAACGCGCGACGAACCTCTACTTCGGCCGCGAGTTGGGCCTCAGTGAGCGTGAGTTTAGTCTGCTCCAGCACCGAACGGGCCTGCGAGACGCGGCCGGCCGTCGCGCGGCCATCGAAAATATTCCACTGCGACTGGAGACCGACCAGCCAGCCGTCGTTGGAATCGCCGAACGAATTCGTGCCGCCGCGGCGCAGTTGGTAGCCGCCAAAGGCCGAGACCGTGGGCTTGGAGCCGGACTTCGCGACGGTGACCGACTCTTCACGGGCAGAGGCGAGCTTGGCGAGGCGCTGCAGCTCGGGACGATTCGTCTGAGCGGCGGCGAACGCCGACTGGAGGTCAAAACTGACGGGTGTGTAGGCGAGCGTGCCGACGAAATCGGGAATCTTGCGGAGATATTCGGCCTTGTTGGTCGTGAAACCGAGGGACTGCCGGAGTGCCTCGATGGCGAGGCGGTAGTCGTTGCGCGCGGTGATAAGCGGAGCCTTGGCATTGGCAACGGCGACCTCGGAGCGGAGTTTTTCAAAACTCGAAACGGTGCCGGCATTAAATCGGTCCGTCGCCGTCTTCAGCTGTTGCTGAAGCAACTCGAGGTTCTTTTCCTGCACGGTGATCTTCTCGCGGGCGAGGAGGACGTTGTAGAACGCGGTGCGGACGCTGAAGAGCGCGTCGTTGATCGCGGCCTTCAGATCGAGCATCGCGGCGTCGCGGACGAGCGTCGAGCTCTTGACCGAAGAGCGCACGCCGCCGCCGGCGTAGAGCACCTGCGACGCGGTGAGGCTGATCGCCCAGGTGCGGTCGCTCGCGGGAAATGACGTGGAAATCTCCTTGTCGTTGAGTTGGTAGGACGCGTTGGCGGCGACGGTCGGGATTTCGCGCGCGCTCACTTCGACGACGACGCCTTCCTGCTGTTTGATACGCTCGCGCGCCTGCCGGATCGCGAAGTTGTTATCGAGCGCGAAGCGGATCGATGTCGGCAGATCGAGCTGGTCCGGGACCGGCTGCTGGGGCGCGGGCTCGGCGCCTTGGAGCGAGACGAGTCCGAACGCGAGGGCGGCGAGCGGAGCGGCAACCGGAGAGAAGTGATGGCGGGCGGGTTTCATGACGGAAGAGTTACTTGGCATGCGAGGGAGCGGGCGACAGAGCCGGCGCAGGCGCAGGCTCAGTCCGGACCTTGGAGTGGTCGCGGGCAATCAACATATAGAAAGCGGGCACGACGTAGAGCGTGAAAACCGTGCCAACGGCCATGCCGACCACGAGCACCCAACCGATACTGTTACGGGCAGCGGCGCCGGGGCCGGTTACGAAAATCAGCATGAGGTGACCGAAGACCGTCGCCGCCGAGGTCATGAGGACCGGGCGGAGGCGGGTAGCGGCGGCGCGACGGATCGCGTCACGCTTCGGCACGCCCTGCTCTTGGAGACTGTTCGCAAACTCGACGATCAAGATGCCGTTTTTGGCAATCAGGCCGACGAGAGTGATAAGACCGATCTGGGAGTAGATGTTGAGCGAAGTTTTCCACAGGAAGATCGGCGTCATCGCGCCGACGATAGCCAGCGGCACCGAGCCGAGCAGAATGATGAAGGGATCGCGGAAGCTGTTAAACTGCGCGGCGAGCACGAGGAATATTAGCAGGAGCGCCAGCACCGCGGCTTTCCACAGAGCGCCGCCTTCGTTGCGGAGCTGGCGAGACTGACCGCCGTAGTCGATCGAGTAGCCGGGCGGAAGAATCTCGGCGGCCTTCGCTTCGAGCTTCTTCAGGGCGATGTCGATGCTCGGACCGACGCCGGTGATCTTCACGGAATTCAACTGCTGGAAGCGGTTGAGCGAGCGCGGCTGCACCGTGTGTTTGAGCGTAGCGATCGTGGAGAGCGGGATGAGCTGACCGGCGGGGCCGCGGATATTGTAGTCGAGCAATTGCTCGGCGTTGAGGCGCTGGCCGCGCTCGACCTGCGGGATCACGCGGTAGCTGCGGCCCTCGTTGACGAAGCGGTTGACGTAGCCGCCACCGAGCATGGAGCCGAGATCGCGGGCGACATCGCTGAGGTTGAGCCCCATCGAGGCGACCTTGTCTTTGTCGATTTCGATTTCGACCTGCGGGAGATCGAATTTCAGGTCTGAGTCGGCGAAGAAGAACGTGGGCTTGGCGTTTGGCTCGTTCGCATCGGTGTTGGCGTATTTCACGAGTTGCTCAGCGTAGTCCATCATCTCGCTGTGGGCGGCGGTGGAGCGGACGACGAGTTCGATCGGGAACTGCCCGCCGGAGGGTAGCGGCTCGGGCGTGGTCACGATCACGTTGAGCCCGGCGACCTTGGCCGCCGGATCCTGCAAGGACTCCTGAATTTTGATCGATGATCGTTTTCGCTCGGACCACGGCTTCAGGATCGCGCCGGAGAATCCGAAATTCGCACCGGTAATCTGGAACGAATTTTCATACTCCGGAATGCTGGTGAACATTTTCTGAACCTGTTCCGCGAAGAGCACGTTTTGATCGATCGTGGAGGTCGGTGAAGTGAGGAGAATACTGAAGACGACGCCCTGGTCTTCCTTCGGAGCGAGCTCCTGCTGCGCAAACATGAAGAACGGGGCCAGCAGCATCGTGAGGAGCACGGCACCGGTGATGGTGGCCGGGACCCAACCGAGGCTCGCGCCGATCATGCGTTCGTAACCGTTGCGGATGCGGTCAAAGAAATGGTTGATGCGACCGCTGAGTCCCTGGTCCTCGTGATCGTGATCTTGGAGGAGATAGGCGCTCATCATCGGCGAGAGTGTCAGTGCGACAAAGCCCGAAACGGCGACGGCACCGGCCAGCGTCATGGCAAACTCACGGAAGAGCGCACCAGTCAGGCCGCCCTGGAAAGCGATCGGAGCGTAGACGGCGGAGAGCGTGATCGTCATCGAAATGACGGGGCCGACGAGTTCGCGGGCGCCAAGAATGGCGGCCTCCACAGGCGTCTGTCCTTCGCGAATGTGACGCTCGATGTTTTCGACGACGACGATGGCGTCGTCGACCACGATGCCGACCGCGAGCACGATCGCGAGGAGCGTGAGGAGGTTGATCGTAAACCCAAACGCGAGCATGAGCGTCAGCGCGCCGACCAGCGACAGCGGCATTGCGACAATCGGAATCAGGACCGAGCGCAGCGAGCCCATGAAGAGGAAAATCACGAGCATGACGATGAGCAGCGTCTCAATGAGTGTGCGCAGAATTTCCTTCAGCGCGTCGTCGATGTATTTGGTGCCGTCGTAGGCGATCTTCACCTTGAGGCCGGCCGGCAGCGCCCGCTCGATTTCGGGCATGGTATCGCGGACGCGTTTGATCACCTCGACCGTGCTCTCCGTGGGCAAAACCCAAACCCCCATGAACGTGGCGGTCTGGCCGCCGAATTTCACCTCGGAGTTGTAGTCCTCCGCTCCCAACACGACGTCGGCCACATCGGCCAAACGAATGATCGTGCCGTTGCGTTGGGCGACGACGAGCTGCTTGAATTCATCTACATTCTTGAGGTCGGTGTTGGCGACGAGGCTCACGCTGATCATCGAGCCCTTGGTGGAGCCGACGGCCGCGAGGGCATTGTTGGCCTGGAGGGCGGCGCGGACATCCGAGGGGCTCAGGTTACGAGCGGCCAGCTCTTCGGGCTTCAGCCAAACACGCATCGCGAACACCCGGCCGCCGAGCACATCCGCGCGTTGCACACCTTTGACCGACGAGAGTCGGGGCTGCACCATGCGGTTCAGGTAGTCGGTGATCTGGTTTTGATCGAGCGAGTCGGAGTAGAAACTGATGTAGGCCGAGGCGAACTGGCTGTCGGCGGTTTCGACGTTGATCGTGGGCGTCTCGGCCGAGGGCGGCAGTTCGTTGCGCACCTGGTCGATCTTGGAGCTGATCTGGGCGAGCGCAGCGTTGGTGTCGTAGTTCAGCCGGAGAAAAACCTTGATCGTGCTGATACTGGCGCTGCTGCTGGACTCGATATAGTCAATGCCGTCGGCACTGGAGATTACGCGCTCGAGCTGCGTGGTGATGTAACCGCGCACGGTATCGGCGCTGGCGCCGTAGTAGATCGTGGTGACGTTCACCACCGCGCTGTCGCTGCGCGGATACTGGCGGGTGTTCAGCTTGGTGTAGGCGACGACGCCGACGACCAAGATGATGATGTTCACCACCAGCGCGATGACCGGCTTGCGGATGAACAGATCGGTAAAGCTTTTTGAGAGCATGTAAGGGCCTCGGAAAAGTGGACTCAGGTATTGGCCGGCTTCGGCGTCGGGCTAGCCGACGGTTGAACCGCATTGTTCACTTGGACGGGGGCACTGTTGCGCAATTTGAACACACCCGCGGACGCGATCTGTTCGCCCGGCTTGAGTCCGGTTTCGATCGCCACCAGATCCCCACGGGTGGTGCCGAGCTTCACGATTTGCTGGCGGACACCGAGGTATTCTTTGCCGTCTTTGCCCTTCATTTTTTCGATGACGAACACGGAATTTCCATAAGGCGCGTAGGCCACGGCGGTAGCGGGCACCACAACTTGCGGGGCACCGGCCGGCAACTCGACCTCGACCTGCACGAACATACCGGCGCGGAGCCGCTCGTCGGAATTCGCCACGAGCGCCTGCACAGAGACGCTGCGCGTCGAGGCATCCACTTCGGAGTTGATCGCCGAAATCTTGCCCTCGAAGGGCTGCGGGAAGGCATCGACTCGCAGGGAAATTTTCTGCCCGAGGCTGAGGGACGCAAGTTGGCGCTGGGGAATATTGAAGTTCACGTAGATTGGATCGAGCTTTTGCAGCGGCACGAGGGCGCGACCGCGGGCGACAAATTGCCCGAGATTAACGAGGCGGATGCCGACGCGGCCCGCGAACGGCGCACGCACGTGCTTCTTCTCGATCGTGGCCTTGAGCGCGGCGACGTTGGCACCGGCTTGGTTGAGCTGGGCGGTGGCGGCATCGAACTCGGATTTGCTGATCGTGTTCTTGGCCACGAGCTCGGCGGCACGGTCATGCTGCAGCTTAGCGAGGGCGGCGGCAGCTTCGGCGGAGGCGAGTTGGGCCACCTCGACGGAGGTGTCCAACTGGATGATCAGGTCGCCGGCCTTCACCGCAGTGCCACTCTCGGCGGCGATCTTCACGATCGTGCCGTCGGCATCGGCGGCAATCGTGACGCCTTCGACGGGCGCGAGCGTGCCGATGGCGCTGATCACGGGCTGCCAGGCAACGGCTTTGGCCTCGTAGGAGGTCACAGCGCTCGCCGGCATCTCGTGGGAAACTGACGCCATTTCTTTGAATTGGGCGACCTTGACGGCGCCAAGCGCGAGCACGACGGCCGCGAAGCCGACGATGACGATGAGGAATTTCTTGATCATGGTAATTGGAGGGAAGTTGTCGAAAAATGGAATTGGGCGGAAACTCAGATGGCGTCGCCGGGCGCGGCAGCGACAGCATCTCCGGTGCCGGAGACCATCGCCGAAGCCTGCGCGGAAATCTTGGTCAGGAGGCGCACGAGCGTCTTGCGTTCGGCTTCGCTCAACGTGGCCATTACCTTGGCCGTCATCCGGAAATGGCCGGGGAGAAAATCGCGGAGAAAGGCCTCAGCCTTCGGCGTAAGGCGAACCGACATCATGCGCCGGTCTTTCGGGTCGGGCTCGCGCTTCACAAAACCGTCGCGCTCCAGCGTGTCGATCAACCCGGTCATGGTTGCGCGCGTGACGTTGGCTCCTTCGGCGAGTTCGGCCGGCGTGCGCGGACCATCCTCACAGCAATCGGCGCCCATCAGTTTCGCCGCCCGCGGGTGCATGCTGCGCCACAGCAGCATCAAAACGCAAAACCGTCCCTGCGAAATGCCGTGCTCGTCGAGGTTGCGCTCCGCCACCGCGAAGGCGTCATCGCCCGCTCGCAGCAGGTGCAAATACGCCTCCGCAGCCGACGGATCGAGGTCGGGAAAATCCTTCGCGGATTCGAGTAAGCACTCGTAGCGGGGAAGGTCTTTCAGGAGGAGAAGCGGCATGAGACAATAAAGTAAGGCAGCAGACAGTTAGGAAGCTAACGACAATTGCAAGTGCTGAGGGCACTTTCGGGACAATTCGTTTCCTAAAACGAAAACGAGCCCGCCTCCACAGGCGGGCTCACGTAAACCAAACGCGTTCGTGGTTACAGCGACTGAGCCGCCGCCACGACCGCATCGGCGGTGACACCGAGTTCCTTGAAGATGACCGGAGCCGGCGCACTGAGACCGAAGCGGTCGATGCCGACGACCTTCCCGTCGAGGCCGACATATTTGTGCCAGAGCACCGTGACGCCGGCTTCCACCGCAACGCGCTTCCGGCACGAGGCCGGGAGAACGCCCTCGCGATACTCGGAGGATTGGCGGTCGAAACGCGAGGTGCAGGGCAACGAGACGACACGCGTGCCTGCACCAAGGGTCTTGGCCGCAGCGAGGGCGAGTTGGAGTTCGCTGCCGGTAGCGATAAGGATGTGACTGAGAGGGGCCGTTTCGCGGAGAGCAATGTAGCCACCCTTGATCGCACCCTCGCGACGCAGGGCTGCGGGGATTTCGTTGAGATTCGGAAGATTCTGCCGGGTAAGCGCGAGGAGGGTCGGACCGTCGGTGCGCTCAAGGGCGGCCGCGTAAGCGCCGGCAGTCTCTTCCGGGTCGGCGGGACGGATGACGTCGAGGTTCGGAATCACGCGCAGGCCGGAGATCGTCTCGACGGGCTGATGCGTCGGACCGTCTTCACCCACGCCGACCGAATCGTGCGTGTAAATGTAAACGACCGGGAGTTTTGCCAGTGCCGCGATGCGCATCGAGGGACGCGAGTAGTCCGCGAATACCAGGAAGGTCGCGATGCTCGGGCGAAAGAGGCCGTCGTAAGCGACACCGTTGGCGATGGCAGCCATGCCATGCTCGCGAATGCCGAAGCGAACATTGCGACCGGCCCGGTTGGTGTCGTCGAAGTCTTTTTCCGCAGCGATGTAGTTGAGCGTCGAGCCGTAAAGATCGGCGCTGCCACCGATCAGCAAAGGCAAAGCCGCTGAGAGCGGCTGCAAGACATCGCGTCCGGCGGCGCGAGTCGCGAGTTTCGCGTCGGCGGGGAAGAGCGGAATCTTTTCGAGCAGTGCCGCGGCGCTCGGCGCGGTCTCACGAGATTCGAGCAAGGCGGCTTTTTCGGGATTGGCAGCGGACCAAGCCTTGTAGGTCTTGTGCCATTTGTTGCAGTTGCGCATCAGGCGCTGTTTGTGGCCGGCGAAATAGCCGCGCACATCATCGCTCACAAAGAAGTGTTGATCAGCCGGCAAACCGAGCGAGGCGCGCGCGGTTTCCGAGAATTTCGCACCGCCTTCGCCATGTCCTTTGGCTGTGCCCTGAACCTCGGCAATGCCCTTGCCGATGATGGTTTTCGCGATGATCAACTGCGGTTTTCCGCTCTTCGTCTTCTTGGCTTTGTTAAAAGCCTTCAGGAACTCGACTTGGTTGTGACCATCGACAGTCTGCACATCCCAACCGATCGCTTTGTAACGCGCGGCGGCATTTTCGCTCTGCGATTTCGAAGCCATCGCGTCGAGGGTGACGTCGTTGGAATCGTAGATCAAAATCAGGTTATCGAGCTTCTGATGCCCGGCAAAAGCGCAGGCCTCCATCGCTACGCCTTCCTGCACGCAACCGTCACCGGCCAAAGCTACGACGTGATAGTCGAAAATCGTGTGCTCGGGGGTGTTGAAGCGAGCGGCCGCCATTTGCCCGGCCAACGCCATACCCACCGCATTGCCGATACCCTGTCCCAACGGACCAGTCGTCGCTTCGACGCCGGGAGTTTCGTGGAATTCAGGATGTCCGGGCGTGGTGCTGTGCAGCACGCGGAACTTCGCAACCTGCTCAATGGGCAAATCGTAGCCGCTGAGGTGCAACCAGCTGTAGAGAAACATGGAACCGTGTCCGCCAGAGAGGACGAAGCGGTCGCGGTTGATCCAGCGAGGACGCTCCGGGTTATGCGACAGCGCGTGCCCGTAGAGCACGGCACCGATCTCAGCACAACCGAGCGGCAAACCGAGATGACCGGAGGAGCAGGCGTGAATCGCATCGATGGCGAGGCCACGGGCCTGGTTGGCTGCTTTGGCAAGGAGGAGCGTCTGGAGCGTCATGGTAGTTGGAAAAACCCGTTATCAGTAGAGAGCGGCGGGGCGTCGTGGAAGCAGATTTTCCGCGCATGACGGACAATAAAAAAGCGAGCCCCACGAGAGGCTCGCTTTTGCAAAAAAATTGGCGACGTCGCTTAGCTGGCGGCCGGAGCCGGAGCTGCCGCAGGAACCGCAGCAACCGCCGCCGCTTTCTCAGCAGCGTGCTGCGCGTGAATTTCCGCCGCGCGGTCCTTCTCCTTGATCGCGACGGCCGCTTTACCGGTGCGGTTGCGGAGGTAATAGAGGCGCGCCTTCATGTTCTCGGACTCGCGCTCGACCTCGATCTTCTCGATGTTCGGGGAATTAACCGGAAACACGCGCTCGACACCCTCGCCGTAGCTGATGCGGCGGACCGTGAAGGATTCGTGGATACCGTGGCCTTTGCGGGCGATGACGATACCGGAGTAAATCTGGACGCGCTCTTTGTCGCCTTCGCGGACCTTCGTGTGCACGCGCACGCCGTCGCCGACTTTGAACGGCGTGATGTCTTTTTTCACCTGAGCAGCGGTGATTTCGGTAATGATCGGGTTCATGGCTGAGTTATTTGAGTAAATCTGGTCGGACCTGAAGGGTTTTTTCCATCTGTCGCGCATGCCGCCACTTCTCGATTTCAGCATGATTTCCAGAGAGCAAAACCTCTGGAACGGACATGCCGCGGAACTCGGCGGGACGCGTGTATTGAGGAAAGTCGAGCAACTTGTTGGTGAAGGATTCGTGCGTCAATGACTTTTCCTCGCCGAGCACACCGGGAATAAAACGGGCGAGCGCATCGATCACCACCGCCGCTGCGAGCGTCCCGTTTGTCAGCACGTAATCACCGATACTGATCTCCTGATCGATGACG
>CALRZR010000061.1:0-32207 GCA_943372705.1 Opitutus sp. GAS368
AAACATCTCCTGCGCTCCATCTACACCACGCCTGCTGCCACCTCCACTTCTCCCGCGCCTTGAGCCTTCCTCCCGTGTTACCCATGTGTCCGACCACCCGTTACCCTTGTCTCCGGCCCAAACAGGGGTCAACGCGCTCCACCTCGGAGAAGTTTACAGGCGCGGGGCGGTGGGCTTGTGCGGGGGCTCCCAGGCGTTGGCGCCGCGGACTTTCAGTTTTCGTTTATAGACCTTGTCGTTGCAGGAGGCGTAGAGGGTGTCGAAATTCTCGCCGCCGAAGACGAGGTTGGTGATGCGGCCGTTCGGCGTGGGGATGATCGCGTTTACGCGGCCGGCTTGATCACAAATCTGGATACCGAGGCGCGTGGCGACATAGAGGTTGCCGTCGCGATCGACTTTCAGGCCGTCGGCGAAGCTCTCGTCGTCCTCGTCGCGGGAGTGGAGGTGGTAGTAGCGCTGTGGGTGGGCGAGCGTGCCGTCGGGCTGGATGACGTAGCTGTAAACCCAGTGCGAGCGGTAGTCGGCGGCGTAGAGGAGCGTCTGGTCGGGGGAGAGGGCGATGCCGTTGGCGTAGCGGAGGGCGGTGGTGAAGGGGTGCTTGGTGCCGTCGGGTTTGATGAGCCAGATTTTGCTGGGTTCGGGATTGGTGCCGCCGGAGGGATTGGTGACGTAGAGGTTGCCGTTGTGGGCGACGACGAGGTCGTTGCCGGCGATGTCGGTGGCGATGACGGTGGGCGCGCCGCCGGCGGCGGGGTAGGCGAGGATTTGGCGCGTGCCGGTGGCGACGGCGTAGAGGCGGCCGTCGGGGCCGAAGGCCTGGCCGTTGGTGCGTTTGGTGTCGGCGATGAATTCGACGGGGCGGCCGTCAGGGGAAATCTTATACGCTTTGCTGGCGGGAATATCGGTGAAGAAGACTTCGCCCTTGGCGTTGACGGCGGTGCCTTCGGAGAGGCGGTAGCCTTCGCCGACGAGCGTCCAGTCTTCGCCGGGGATGAGGAGCGGGCCGAGGCGCTCGAGGGGAGCGCGGCCGGCTGAGACGGGCTTGGGCCAGTCGTGCCAGAGCCAGCGGATGGCGTCGGGGAAGAGTTGCGTGCCGTGTTTGCCGTTGTGGCCGCCGTCGCCCCAGACGTGGCGGTGGTCGTAGCCGGCGTAGGCGAGGGCGCGCTGCATGGTCTGGTTGGCCATCCACCAATCGCCGGCGTAGATGTTGTTATCGTTGGCGCCGTCTTGGAGAAAAATACGGAGGGCTTTCGGCTCGGTCTTGCGGATGAGGCCGGGGTAGCGGTCGCCGCCGCGGATGCCGACGTAGGTGCCGACGACGCTGAAGACGCGGGAGAATTCGGCGGGGCGCTCCCACGCGGCGGTGAAGGCCGCGATGGCGCCACTGCTGGAGCCGCCGATGGCGCGGTCGTTGCCGGACTTGGAGAGGTGGATGGCGCGGCCGTCGGCGGTGGTCTTGGTCTCGACGGCGGGGAGGAGTTCTTCGAGGAGGAAACGCGCGTAGGCGTCACCGAGGCCGTCGTATTCGTAGCTGCGGTTGAAGCGATCGAGGGCGGTGGCGGGCGTGGGGGTTTTCACGACGCCGGGGCGGACGAAGACGCCAATGAGGACGGGGATTTCGCCGCGCGCGAGGAGGTTGTCGAAGACGGTGGGGGCGCTCCACTGGACGCCGTCCTGGTTGATATAAACGCAGGCGGGCTTGGTGGCGTCGTATTGGCGCGGGACGTAAATCGTGACCTCGCGGGTGGTGCCGGGGAAAATCTTGGAGGAGGCGAAGTCGAATTTGATGAGTTCGCCCTTGGGGACGTTGGGTTGGACTTTGGAATCGGGGCCGGGCGGGTAGTCGTCGGCGCCGCGGAGGGTGGGGACGGCGGCCGCGGCGAGGAGGAGGGCGAGTAGGAGAAGGAGGGACGGGGAGAGGGAGAGATGGGGAGAAGCTGAGCGGAGGAGAGTAGGGGAGGGCATGGGGTGGTGGCGTGGGTAAAGGGAAAATGCGGCGGTGCGTGGCAGCGAGGCGAGTGTGGGGGAGAAAGGTTACGCGGTGAGTGCGCGCTCGGCCCAGGCGACGAGGGTGGCGCGGTGGGCGAGGACGGCGGCGGGGACGGCGCGGTAGGTTTTCATGGCCTGCTGTGGGTTCGGCTGAAACCACGGGGCGGAGGCGGCATCGTAGGCGGCGACGGTGGCGGGCGAGGTCCGGAAGTAGAGGGTGCCGCGCCAGACGAGGCCGAAAAAATTCTGGCCGGAGTAAAGCCCGTGCGCGCCGAACATGGGGCGCGATTGGAGTGCGGGGATCGCGGCGAGTTGCCCGCAGACCCACGTGGGGAATTCGGGGTCGGGGCGGAGCGCGGTGGCGGATTGGAAAGGGCGGGGAGGCAAGGCCGTGGTTGATGCGCGATCCGGCGGCGCGGAGCAAATCTTACTCCCGACGCCATCAACCAGGCGCCGGTGGAGCGGTGTCGCGTGCCGCGGAAGAGGCAAACTTGGCGTGGAGTTCGCCGAGGCGGCCGGAGATCGTCAGGGCCACGTCGGCGGCTTCGGGGCGACCGCGGCGATCGAGCGTGAAGGCCAGCTCAACCAGTTCGGTTTGGAGTCCGCGCAATTGCCCGAGCAGCGCGGGCGACGTGGGTGGCGCGGAGTGGGCGGACGCGGTCATGGTGGGAGCGGCGAAACTGGAGACGGAGAAACGCCGCGGCGCGTGGCGGTGCGTGCTCTCAGCCGGGTGAGACGCGGGCGCCGAGCATCGGGCGAAAGGCGCTGCGATACGCCCACGCGAGGTAGAGTTCCAACGCGAGAATCACGATCGAGATCACCGCGCCCGAGGGGGCGAGCAACACGTTCACGGCCACGATGTTCACGATCACCGGCGCGATGAGTGCGAGCGCGAGCGGCACAAACCGGTTCAGCAGCAGCAGTGCGCCGACGAGGACCTCGGTGCCTTTGACGAGCGCGAAGAGGTAGCCGGTGTTGATCATCGCTTCGGAAAACGCAACGAGCGCGGCGGGCAGTGTTTCTTTGGGTGGTGGCGGCATGAAGTTCAGAAATCCGCTCAGGCCGAAGACGAAAAACACGAGGCCGAGTAAAACGCGGGCGACGGTGGGGAAGTGGCGGGCGAAGCCCGACGGCGGATTGGCCGTGGTGGTGGACATGGGGGAGCGTGGTTTAAGTGGGCAGCGTGGGGAGTATCGTGCGGCGAGGCGGGCCCGCGGAGCGGTCGCCCGAATGAGCTTTGGCCTAATTATTTGGCCTTAGGGTTCACTTCCCAGAGGGCGAAAGCGTTGTTCTCGGGGTCGGTGCAGATCGCGAAGTAACCCATGCCGGGCACGGCGGTCTTCGGCTTGCAAACCGCGCCGCCGAGTTTCGCGACCTTCGCCATGCCGCGCGTGACCGACGGCACCATCACGTAGGCCGTAATGGTGTGTTGCGGGTGCATTCGCGGCAGCAGGCCGCCGTCGGGCGAGGCGGCCGCGCCGCCGGTGTCGATATGGTGGTAGTCCGCTGCGGCCGCGCCGGGAAACGGTGTGATGTTCCAGCCGAACAGCGAGGCGTAGAATTTTTTCGCGCGCGCGACATCGTCGGCGGGAATTTCGAACCAGCACACGCTGGCGGGGATCTTTTTCGTTTTGCTCATGGGATTGGGACGGATGGGTTTGCGGGGGGAAAACTATTTCGCAGGCTTGGCCGCACTGCCCTCGGCGATGGTCTTCAGGTTGGCGAGGCCGGCTTCGAATTGCCCGCCGACCATTTTTTCCATGTTCATGAAGAGGCACATGACTTTGCCCAGATATTTTTGCGGGCCATACATGTGCCAGGTGACGACGGTTTTTCCTCCCTCGGGTTTGAATGTGAAATCGACGGTGCTCACGCCCTCCATCGGTTCCTTCCAGTCCATGCGCAGCCGCACGAGTTCGCCGGGTTTCGATTCGGTGATCGTGGACGAGCCCGCGCCAACATCGCTGTTGCCCTGCCAACTGCACACGGAGCCGACGCCGGTGGCCGGGCCGGAGAAGGTGTTCTTCACGTTGGGATCGAGTTTCATCCACGGATTCCAGACGAGGAATTTGCGGTGGTCATTGACTTGATCGAACAGCGCTTGTGGCGAGGCGGCGATGGCGAGGCTGCGTTTGACGGCAAACTCGCTGGGTTGAAACGCGGCGACGATGAGGACGAGGGCAATAACGGCGGCGAGGCCGAGGAGGATCTTTTTGATCATGGGAGGGGGCGAAAATCTTGGATGTGCGGGAAAAGCGGCGTGGCGGCGGGGCGGTCGCGATGCAACTACGCGGAGGCCGGGCGGGCGTTTACGGCGGTGAGCACCGGACTAAACGCGGCGACCGGGCGGACTTCCACCGTCAGACCGAGGGACAAGCCGGGGCACTGCTGGGCGATGGCGGTGGCCTCATCGAGGTCGGCGACAGTGAGGAAAAAATATCCGCCGACCACTTCCTTGGCCTCGGCGTAGGGGCCGTCGGTCACGCGTTGGCCGGTCGGTCCGGAGACGACGCGGCCGCCGAGCCCGAGCGGGTGGGCGTGCGGGAGTTTGCCTTGCGCGGCGAGACGTTCGACCCAGTCGTTCCACTGTTGGGCCATCGCGGATTTTTGCTCGGGCGTGAGGTGCGCGTGAGTATCCGGTCCGGCATTGCGGAAAAAAAGCATGAACGGCGAGGTGGTGGGTGTCGGTTCGCTGGGCATGGTGAGGAGGGCGGGGCGAGAGCAGTTTTCGGGGAGCGGCGCGCGGCCGTCCGGGGTATCGACGAACCAGCGGCGCGCATCCGGACAGGTCGCGCGTATTTTTCAACGAAATGTCCCGTCACCTTTTGGCGACGGTTGCCCGGCTTGCTTGCCGGCTTCTCACAAGCGAGCGGTTGCTCGCGATGCGGATATCAATCGGATTGGGCGAGCGCCTGCTGCTGCCGGGCCCACTGGGCGATGACGGCGGCGAAGGCAGCGCGGTGTGTGCGAAACTCCGCGGCATCGGCCAACGCGATGAGCGCGCGGTCCTTCGCGAGCCATTTTAGCAAACCGCTCGGGTCCGCGATCGTGTCGCGGAGGGCGCTGTCGGTGCGCACTTTCGCGCCGTGGTGCAGGACGATTTGCACGCCGGATTTGGCCCGGATGTTCAGCGTCGCGAACCAGCCCGCGCAGTAGAAACTCGCCGTGTTCCACTTGATGCCCTCCGTGATGCCGGGCGCGGCGGCGAGGATCGCGGTGCGGATGGCCAGCAGCGTCGCTTTTTCGGGATGATCGAGCACGGCGAAAAACGCGTCGACCGCGCGCGGGTTGTCGTGGTCGACCGCGCGAGGTGTGGCTGACGCGCGCGGGGCACGCGGCGATTTTGGCGGAGGGGATGCGGCAGCCTTGCGTTTCACTCGCGGCGAGGGGCGGGGAAGACGTGGGTGGCGCGGTGTGCGTAGATCAGGCGGAGACGGCGACTTTGAAGCCACCGACCACCATGCGCGACGGGTCGAAGGGCGAATTCTTGGGATCGCACATCTCGGCGATGCGCGGGTCCTTCATCACGGCGGCGTTCACGCGGTCGCGATGGGCGCGGGATTTGAAAACAATCCACGCGAAGACGACGGTCTCGCCTTTCTTCGCCTCGGTCGCGGCAGGAAAGGTGCGGCCCCATTTCAGGGCCAAGTCGTCGCCGACGCTCTCGTTGTAAGCCAGCGCGCCGTGTTCGATCCACAGCTTGGCGGCTTTCTTCGCGAGCCGCACATAGGCGGGGATGTTTTTGGTGGGAACGGGAATCACATAGCCATCGACGTAGTTGGGCATGGGGAGGTCTCCTGGGTTGGGTGGGGGAGTGGGGGGACGAATGAAAACGCCGCGTTGGGACGTTACTGACTCGACGACTGAGCGGGGACATTCCGGACAGGGAAAGAAAATTTTTGGCGAAATGTCCTTCCGGCGCGGAATGGTTCGTCGTAGTTGCAGACCGCCGTGCGGACATTCCGTGCGTCCCGCCAACTTCTATGTCCACCGAACCCATCTCTGTCCTGCTGCTCTTCCGCAACACCGGCCCCGAAACTCACGCGCACCTCTCGCCCGACGAACGCCAGCAGCTTGTCGTCCGTTGGAACGCGTGGTTCGACGGACTCGTGGCCGAGGGCAAAGCCGTCGAAGGCCAACCGCTCGAACTCGCCACGCGCGTCGTCTCGGGGCCGGGAGGCTCACGCGTCGTCGACGGACCGTTTGCCGAGGCGAAGGAAGCCGTCGGAGGATTTGTTAAACTCGTCGTCGCCGACCTCGCGGAAGCCACCGCCATCGCGCAAAGGCACCCGGGGCTCGCTTACGGCATGCTGATCGAAGTGCGCGAAATGACACCGCACTGTCACCTTGGAGTGAACACGAAATCGGGCGCCTGAGTCTTGGCCGAGCCGCATGTCTGCCGCGTCGATTCCTTCCGTATCCGGTTCCACCGCACCTGACGCGCCGCCGGTGGCGCCGGGCGAGACGGCGACGGCGCGCTCGGCGCAGTTGGTGGAGCACTTTTTTCGGCATGAGACGGGGCGCCTGCACGGTGCGCTCGTGCGGTTGCTCGGCGTGCAAAATCTCTCGCTCGCCGAAGATGTCGCGCAGGAGGCGTTGCTCCGCGCGCTGCGCACCTGGTCGATGGGCGGCGTGCCCGCGAATCCCTCGGCGTGGATCACACGCGTCGCGCTGAACCTCGCGAAAGACGCCCTGCGCCACCAGCGCATGTCCGGCGGCAAAGAATCTGCCATCATCACGCACCTCGAACTCTCCGCGCCCGCCGCGCCGAGTCCCGCCGTTGCCGCCGCGGCCGGACATGAGATTCGCGACGATGCGTTGCGGCTGCTCTTTGTGTGCTGCCACCCCTCGGTCGCGCCCGACGCGCAGGTGGTGCTCGCGTTGAAAGTGCTCTGCGGTTTCAGCACCGGGGAAATCGCACGCGCGTTTCTCAGCAGCGAAGCCGCCATCGAAAAACAACTCACGCGCACGAAGCAGCGCATCGCCGAGGCCGGACTCGGTTTCGAACTGCCGGCCGGCGAGGATCTCGCGCCGCGTCTCGACGGCGTGCTTGCCGCGCTCTACCTGCTCTTCAATGAAGGCTACAAAGCCTCCGCCGGCGACCGCCTCCTCCGTGAAGATCTCTGCCGGGAGGCGATCCGCGTCACCGCGCTGCTCGTCGCGCATCCGGTCGGCGACACGCCGCGCAGCCACGCGCTGCACGCGCTCATGTTGCTCACGGCCGCGCGCTTTCCCTCGCGGCTCGATGCGCACGGCGACCTCTTGCGCCTCGACGACCAGGACCGCACGAAATGGGACCAGGCGCTCATTGCGCGCGGCCTCGTCGCGCTCACCGCTGCCGCCCGCGGCGACGCGCTCAGCGAGTATCATCTCCAAGCCGGCATCGCCGCGCTCCACTGCACCGCCGCCGACTACGCCGCGACGGACTGGCCGCGCATCGTGCAGCACTACGATGCGCTGCACCGGCTGAAACCCTCGCCCATCGTCGCGCTCAACCGCGCGGTCGCCCTCGCGCACGTAAACGGTCCGCAGGCCGGACTCGACGCCATCGCCGCGATCCCGGAGCGCGACCGACTCGAATCGCACTACCTGCTGCACGCTGTGCTCGGCGAACTCCACTGGCGCATGAACAACCACCGCGCCGCCGCGGGCAATTTCCGCCGTGCGCTCCACCTCGCCCAAGTCGGTCCTGAGCAGCTCTACCTCGCGCGTATGCTCGAGCGGGCGGATGGCGCCGCGACCGATGCTCGCTGATTTTCAGCGCGCACCGTCGGCCGGATTTCGTCGCGGTGCCGGAGTGTTTCGCGATCGGCTACGAATTCGCCAGATGCGCCGCGAGCCGGTCGAAATTTTGCTCGTTCGCCGGCTCGATAAAACGCCGCACCGGCGCGCACTCCTCGGCCGATACAAACACCATGCGCCACTCCGCGCGCGTCCCGCCGCCCTCCTCGACGAGCGTCATCGCCATTTCGAAATCGTGGGTCGGCTGGTGGTGGCGAAACACGACGCGCTCCGGCGGCACGACCTCGGTGAACGTCTTTTCGTTGTCGTAGTGCGCGCCGTCGGGCGCGTGCAGCGTGATCCGCCAACGACCGCCCGGGCGCAGGTCGAACTCGTGGATCGTGTTCGTAAACCCGGCCGGGCCCCACCACTGCGCCAGGCGCACCGGATCGCTGAATGCCGCCCACACCGCCTCGCGCGAGGCCGCGAACAAGCGCGAGCTGACGATGGTGCGCACGGCGGCTTCGGCTGGGTCGCTGGATGTGGGCGTGCTGGAAAGGGGCGCGTCGTTCATGGGGCGGACTACGGTCATTGGGGACGGTGGATGTGGCGGGGGCGACTTGGCGGAGGAAAACACTCCGCGGGCAATACGATTGTCGCGGAAGTTGCGGCTTCCGCGCCGTTGACCGCTGCGTCTGGCCGCGCATTTTGCGGGTAACCTCGCCGCGCTCCATGTCCGATAAAAAATCCGCCGACCAGTGGTTCGCCGAATACGGCGAGAGCCACCAACACGCCACCAACGAGCTCATTCATTGGATCTGCGTGCCGCTGATTTTTTTCAGCATCATGGGTTTTATCTGGACGCTGCCGGTGCCCGATTTTCTCGCGGAACACGTGCCCGGTTTCAATTGGTCGCTCGTCGCGATTGCAGCGACGACGCTCTTCTACGTTCGCCTCTCGCCTGCGCTGAGTGCCGGGCTCCTGTTTTTTATGGCGCTGTGCTACATGGCGATCGTGGGCATCGAGCTTTCGGATACCGTGCCCGTGTGGAAAGTCTGCGCGGTGATTTTCGTGCTCGCGTGGATCGGGCAATTCATCGGGCACAAGCTCGAGGGCAAGAAACCCTCCTTCTTCAAAGACGTGGTTTTCCTCCTCATCGGCCCCGCGTGGCTGATGAGTTTCGTCTACAAGAGACTCGGGCAGCGCTACTGAGCGCCGGCGCGCGTCGCGTTTACGGCGCGGCCGGCTTGGTCGCAAACGGCGCCATCTCTGCGCGGCATTTTTCGACCTGCGCCCGAAACGCGGCGCACTTGTTGAGTTCCTCCACGATGGGTTCGGCCAACATCCAGCCGCCCACCAGGTCGGTCGGGAAATGCACGCCGCCATAGATCCGGCCCCACACGGCGCGGTGCGCGAAATCGAACAGCTCCGTGCGCTTCTCGGGGAAAATTTCTGCGAGCACGCCGGCGCGCGTGAAAATCGACGAAGTGTGGCCGCTCGGGTAGGAGTCGTTGCTCGGCTTGCCCACGCAGGGTTGCACGCGCGGATCGACGACCCACGGACGCGACCGGGCAAACAGTTTTTTCGCGACCTCCGTGACCTCGTGACGATCTTCGTCGACGTCTTTCATGAAGGCCGTCGTCAGCGGCAAGTTGGCTTTGGAGAACCAGGCGCCGAGCACATCCGCGAACATGAACAGATCGTTTTTGTCGACGCGCTTGGCCCAGGCAACCTGCTCGGGCGTGCGCCACGCCTGCATCTGCAACACCGCTTCGAGATCCGCGCGCGCGGCGAGCGAGCCGGGCGCCGGCGGGGGCGGCAGAACTTTCGCGCAGTCGACCGCGGTCGGCTTTACGAAATGCGTGTCGAACGGCTTTTTCGCCGTCGTAACCTTCATGCCGCTCGCTTCCGCGCCGTGGAGCGGAGCGACCATCACGCAGGCGAAGGTCAGGGAAAACAGGGCGAGGATTTTGGAGAGGAATTTCATCGGATGGAGAGAGCTCGAAATCGTCAGAGGCCATTTCAAGAATCGCCCGCCAAGTCCATCCGCCATTTCGCGGGGCGCGGATTCGACGACCGCCGTTTATTGAAGGTCGCGCAATTGTCTGACGATGGGTGGGTGGGCCGGCACGTCCCTGTGCCGGCATGGGAAAACCTCGCGCGCTCCGACCATGCGGGCGCAGGGACGCGCCCGCCCACCGCAGCCGGGTTATTGCGCGAGCCTTGATAGGGGCGTCGCTCAACGCCGCTCACCCGTGCGACCCGACCCGCCTGCGCGGACACCCGATTTACTCGCGCGCTTTTTCCGCCGTCGCTTTCGGAAAGATCAACCGCACCACGCGCAGCTTCGTCGCGGCCGCGCCGCCGCCCAGGGCGCCGCGCGGTCCGGGCATGCCCGGACCGCCGGCCAAACCGGGTCCTCGCGCGCCCGGCATACCGCCTCTCATACCGGGGCCGCCTGCCATCAGCGGACCCATGCCCGGAGGTCCGCCACCGGGGCCGCCGCCACCGCCGCCCGGACCCATCATCGAGGGCGCATCGATTTCCGCGACGCTCTTGTAGTCGGCTTCGTCGGGCAACGCGCCGTCCACGGTGTCCAGCGAACGCGCGAACCAATACACCGGCTTGTCGCCGGCCCACGCGCGCAGATCGGCCCACGCTTTGGCGCGGCGTTCCGTCGCACCGAGACCGGCGTAACGGGCCTGTTGCGCGCGGTTTTTGCCGACTTGCTGGGGATTCGGCTGATCGCCGCCGCCGGTAAATGCTCCCTGCCCGCCGGGTCCGCCGCCCATCGGAGGAAAACTTCCGCCGCCATCGCCGCGTGGTCCACCGGCCCGCATCGCTCCGCCGACGGCGCGCGGGCCGCCCGACACCAGGAAATTTTCCTCCACGAGTTTCCATCGGCCCGCCGCATCGAGGCTCTCCGCGAGTTGCCGTTCGACGATTATGACGGAGCCCGCGGGGATTTCTTTGTCGGCGAGTTGGCGCGCCCGCGCCGCGGCGGCGATCGATGCGCCGGATTGTTTCAACGTCTGCGCCGACGAGCCGATGCTCACGATCAGTTGCAATGCCGCCACAGCCACGAGCGCCGCGCGTCCCGCCGCGCCGAGTTGCTCCGCCATGCGGCCGAGCAACCACGCGCCCGCAATTGCGAAAAACGGAAACGTCGGCACGAGAAAACGCAGGTTGCCCACCGCCGCTCCGAGGCCGGCTCCGGGTCCGCCGCCGCCGAAGTAATACGCCATGTAGAGCAGCACGAGCGGCGTCGCGATGCCCGCGAACAGCACTCCCGCCGCCCGCGTGCGCCGCTCCACCGCCAGCGCCGCTACGCCCGCCGCACCGAAAGCGAAAAACAGCGCGAGTCCCTGTCCGCCGAGCGCCTGTAGGTAACCGAGCGCGTGCGAGAAGAAATAGCCGATGCCGAAGCCCGTCTGCTCGTTCGTGAGCGCGTAGCCGGTCCGCCAAAACGCTCCGTAGGCCGCGGCGTTGTGCACGCACAGCGCGCCGATCGGCAACGCCGCGCCGAGCACCGCCGGCCACACGCGCACGATCGGGCGCACCTGCCAAAAAAGCCACGCCGCCACCGTCACGCCCACCAACGCCTCGGGATACCGCACTGTCGGCACAATGCCGAGCAACACGCCCGCGAGCAGCCCCGTCGCCGTGGTTCGCGTCTCGCCAAATCGCAGCAACGCCAACACGCCGCCCACTAGGAAAAACGTCGCCGCCACGTGCGCATCAGCGTCGAGCGCGTGTTGGTTGGTCACGGGCACCGTTGCGACGACCGCCGCCGCGAGCAACGCCGTCCAGCCACCCGTGAAGCGCCGCGCGAGAAAAAATACGAGCACGAGCGTCGCGCTCGCCAGGATCGGGTTTACCCACACGAGCGCGCCGAGCCCGCCGACTTTCCACGCCGCCGCGAAAATCAGCGGCAGCCCCGCCGGATAGCGGCTGTGAAACAAACCGTCCGTCGTCTCCAGCCAGTGCATCCCGACGTATTGCACCGGGGACTCCGTGGAAAACGACGTGCGCCCCGCGTCCGCGATCAACCGCGCCTGCACGACGTAGCCGTTGGCGTCCGGACTCATGATCGCCGGTGCGAGATGCGCGCCCACCCAGACAAAATGGGCGAGGGCCAGCACGATCACTGCGCGCAGCGGCCAGCGCGGATCACGCCACCCCTTGCTCGCACTTACGGCGGCAGAATCACTCGGCTGGGCGACGGCGGGGGTCTCGTTTTCCATGGCTCGAAACTAGAAACACCTTCCCACTTCCGGCGACCGCGCAGGGACGAACGGCCGGAATTTTGTCGCGAGCGGCCTCACTTCACCTCGATCACCGGGCGGCAAAACGCTCCCGAGCAGCCCGGCCAGTTCATCGGCAACGCCCAGAATTTCAGCGGTTGCGGCAACGAGAAAACCTCCGCCGGAAATTTGAGTTCCTCGACCACCCAGATCCCCGACCCCAGGAGAATCGTGTGCGTCTCCGCATTCAGCGGCCCGCTGCCGCCGATCGAATAGTGGTCGATCCCCACGCCGCGCACGCCGCGGCCCACGAGCCAGCGCGCGCCCGCCGGATCGACAAACGGCGAGTGCCGCAGCCACTCGTCGGTTTTCGCGCGTTTGTCGCCCCAACCCGTCGCGAGCAGCACGATCTCGCCCGCGATTTTCCCGTGGAGTGCCCGCGCGAGCACGTCGGGTCCGATGGGCGCGTCCGCCGCGAGCCCGCGCAGATCCGCGATGTGCGCCGGGCCGACAAACGTCTCCAGCGGCAGCGCGTCGATACTCCGGCCGCCCGCGATTTTGTGCAGCGGCGCGTCGAGGTGGCTGCCCGTGTGCGTGGCCATCGCGATTTCCTCCATGCGCCAGCCGTCGGCCGGATGATCCGCCGTGCGCTTGAACGCCACGGGCGGGTGCACCGGGCAATTCGGGGCGTTGTCGTAGAGCGGCTGCGAGAGGTCGATGAGGCGCATGGGCGGTTCGGAGTGGGTGAGGGGACTCGGGTGGGGTCCGCGGGCGGGTTAGATTTTTGGCCGCACCAGCTCTGCCAACGCCGCGTAGCCCGGTGCGCTGAAGTGCGTGCCGTCGGCGACGAAAAACTCCGTCCGCGGGCGGCCCTGCCCGTCGAGAAACGCGGCAAACAGATCGACGAACTCCACGTTTTTCTCCGCGCGCGCCAGCTCGGCGAGTTGGCCGTTCAAGGCGCGGATCGCCGCCATGCTGGCCGGTGCGTCGGCCGCGCGCAGCACCGGCGGGATGGCCAGCAGGCAGATGCGCGTCCCGGGCAGCACGGCGCGCACTTTCGCGATGAAGGCCCGCGCGGTGTCGCGGATGTGCGCGGGCGTTTTGCCGGACGCGAGGTCGTTGCCGCCCGCATTGAGCAGAATCGTTTTCGGCGCATACGGCAGCACGATGCGGTCGGCGAAGTGCAACACATCGGACAGGTGCGCGCCGCCGAAGCCGCGGTTGATCACGCGGTGTTGCGGAAAACTGTCTCCGACATCCGTCCAGCGTCGCGCGTTGGAGCCGCCGACGAGGAGCACCGCGCCCTTGGCCGGCGGCAACGCCGCGTCGGCCGCCTCGAATTTCTCAATCGTAGCTTCCCATCGCGCCGGCCCGGCCGCGGCACCGGCTCCTTGGCCAGCTTTGCTTTTTTTCGGAGCCGCCTCCGCCGCGCAGACGGCACTCGCTCCGGCTCCCACGATAAGAGCGAACAGCGCCGGGAGGCTCACGATACGGAAAAGCGAGGATGTCATGGTCGGGCGCGAATGACCGCCGGGAGCGGCGACGCTCCGCCAACGAAACCGCCCCGCCGCCAACACTCAACCGCCAATCCCGTGCCTCCGCGCGCCGCCCGGTTTGCTTTCCCTGCCGGCCCGCGCTCCCTTGCCGCCATGCGTTGGTTCACCGTCCTCGTCGCGCTTTTCACCACCTCTCTCGCCATGGCCGCTCCCGAAGCTTTTCCACCCACGCCGGCCGGCCAGACCGAGCTCAAGACCCTTCCGGCGGGCGTGCTCCTGCAATCCACCGGCCGCGGCAACTATTTCGACACGGCCGACAACCTCTTCAGCCCGCTCTTCCGCTACATTTCCAAGCACAACATCGCGATGACCTCACCCGTCGAAGCCCGCGTCGAGTCGGCCGCGATGTTCTTCTGGGTTGGCGAGAGCGAACGCGCCAAAGTCGCGGGCAACGAAGCCGGCGTCGAAGTCGTCCGCGTCCCCGAGCGTCGCGTCGCCAGCCGTGGCGAACGCGGCGGCTACTCGCGCGCGAATTTCGAGAAAGCCCGCGCCGTCGTCGTCGCCTGGCTCGCCACGCAGCCCGAACTCGAGGCCGCCGGCGAGGCTTACGGCGTCTATTGGAATGCGCCCTTCGTGCCGCCGTTTCTGAAGCGGTTCGAGGTGCACGTGCCCGTCCGCCCGCGGACGAAAACACCCTGACGCGGGTTCGCTTTTCGCCGCCGGCGTTCGGCCAGGCTACGTGTAAGCCGGCCGGTATGGGCTGGACGGTTCGCCGCGGCTCGTGCGACATCTGCGACGCTTCTTGGCCCTTCATGTCCGTTCCATGCGCACGCTCTACCTTGGTCTCCTGATCGCTTTCAGCGTGACCTCACTCTTGGGGGCTGAGCCGCGTCTGCGCATCGGAGTGGAGAGCGCCGATCACCCCGTCTCATTTCTGAACGACCAGCGCCGCCCCGCCGGCTTCACGGCGGAACTCGTCGCCGAGATGGGGCGCGCCGGCCTCGGCGACCATGAGATCGTCGCCAAACACTGGACCCAACTCATTGAGGATTTTGACGCCGGCCGCCTCGACGCCCTCGCCAATGTCGCGCGCTCGGTAGACCGCGTCGCCGGCATGGATTTCTCCGTGGCGCATGCCTCGGTCCACGGCCTCGTATACACCCGTCGCGACCGCCCGCCGCTCCGCACCACCGCCGATTTCGCCGGCAAGACGATCGCCACCATCGCCGGCACCACTGCGCTCAGCAACGCGCTCGCCCAAAACGGCTGGGGCGCGACCATCCGGCCGTTTTCGAAACCCCAGGCCGCGATGGATGCCGTGCAAAACGGCACGTGCGACGCCCTCCTCCTCACCTACGCCCTCGAGCATAAATACATCACCAACTCCTACGGCCTCCGTCGCGAATTCGTCGACGACATCCTCCACCACTTCCGTTTTGCCGTCCGCAAAGGCGACGCGGCCGCCCTCGTTCGCCTCAACGACTCCCTCGCCACCCTTCTGCGCAACGGCACGTTCGACCGCCTTTACGACCGCTGGATCGGTCCCATCGAGCCGCATCCCATCCGCCTCGCCGATCTCCGCCCCTACGCGCTCTACATCGCCCTCGGGCTCCTCGCGGTCACCGCTTTCATCTCGTGGCAACGCCACTTGCTCGGTCGCGTTTCCCGGCAGGCCGCGGCCCTCCGCGAGAGCGAAGAGCGCTTCCACGGCCTGGTCGATGCTGCCTTCGAGGGCTGGATCATCCACCGCGACGGCGTCATCCTCCTCGCCAATCAAAATTTTGCCGCGACGTTCGGCTACGCGGTCGAAGAGCTCATCGGAAAATCTCTCCTCGATATCACGCCGCCGGAACTCCACGCCGCGCTCGCGGCCGGACTGCCCGCCGCCACCGTCGCTACCAAGCACGAATCGGTCGGCCTCCGCCGGGACGGCACCCGCATCCCCATCGAAACGTCCTGCCGCGAGTGCATCTTCGAGGGCAAACCCGCGCGCATCTCCGCCCTCCGCGATCTCACCGCGCAAAAACAGGCCGCCGCCGACCAGCTCGTCCTCAGCAAACTCGAGTCCACCGCCCTGCTCGCCGGCGGCATCGCCCACGATTTCAACAACCTGCTAGCGACGATGGTTCTCAACGTCGACATGGCCCTCCTCACCCGCCGCTCTCCGGAGGAAACCCGCCGCTATCTCGAAGCCGTCAAAACCGCCGCCGCCGCCGCGAAGACCCTCACCCAGCAGCTCGTCACCTTCGCCCACGGCGCTGCCGGCACCCGCCAACCCACGGCCTTGGCGCCACTCCTCGACCAGGCCGTCGGCGTCGCGCTCAGCGGCGCCAACGTGCGCTCGGAAATCGCCGTCGCCTCCGACCTGTGGTCTGCCGACATCGACGCCGGCCAGATCCAGAGCGTCATCCACAACCTCGTGCTCAACGCCCGCGAGGCGATGCCCGCCGGCGGCATCGTGCGCCTCCGTGCCGAAAATCTCGTCCTCCCCGCGGGCAGCGTCGCGGCCCTCCCCGCTGGCGAATACCTGCATCTCACGCTCGCCGACACCGGCCACGGCATCCCGTCCGACGTCGTCCCGAAAATCTTCGACCCCTACTTCTCGACGAAAAGCCGCGGCGTCCAGAAAGGCATGGGCCTCGGCCTCACCATCGCCCACTCCGTCGTCCACCAACACGGCGGCGCCCTCACGGTCGACACCGAGCCCGGCGCCGGCACGACGTTTCATCTCTATCTTCCCGCCACGCACCTCCCCGAGGTCGCAGTGACTCCGGTCGCCCCAGCGACCCCGCAGGCGCCCGGCCGCATCCTCGTGATGGACGACGAAGCCGCCCTGCGCGACACCGTCGTCCTCGCGCTGGAACAATCCGGCTACGTCGTCGCGTCCGCCGCCGAGGGTCAGACCGCGGTCGAACTTTACCGCGAAGCTCGCGCCGCCGGCCATCCGTTCGATCTTGTGCTGTTGGACCTCACCGTCCGCGGCGGCATGGGCGGACTCGCGACTCTCGCGGCACTCCGCGAAATCGAACCCGCTGTAAAAGCCGTCGTCATGAGCGGCTACGCGCGCGAAGCCATCCTCCACGACCACCCTAACCACGGCTTTTGCGCCGCGCTCACGAAGCCGTTTACCCTGGACGATCTCCGCCACACCCTCGCCCGCGTCGTCGCGCCGAAGTGCTGAACCGCTCGCGGGCCACGCGGTCGCCGGCTGTGGTTATTTCTTCGACTCGTCCACCACGAGCAACCGCACGCGGCCCTCGCGCCAGAGCTGCACGAGAATTTTCGGCCCCTTGATTTCTTCGCTCAACTTAACGGCCTCTTCGACCGTGCGCATGGGGCGGCGGTCGAGTTCGAGCAAAATATCGCCCTGCTGGATGCCCGCGCGCGCCGAAGGTCCGCCCGGCGCCACGCTCGTGACAAACACGCCTTGGATGCGCGTGGGCACATTGAGCTGCTCACGCAGTTCCGCGGTGAGCTCGTCGATCGACACATCGTCCAGCACGCCCTCGGTGTCGGCGATATCGCCGGAGCGCTCGGTGTTGTTCGCCGCTTTGTCCGACGAAGCCGTGCCGAGCTTCACCCTGGCCTCGGCCGACTTGCCGTCGCGCACGTAGGTGAGCGTGATTTCTTTGCCCGGCGCGAACCGCGCGATCATCTGCTGCAGCTGGCGGTGATCCTTGATCTCCGTCGCATCGAGCCGCGTGACGACATCGCCGCCCTTGAGCCCGCCCTTGTCCGCCGGCCCGCCGGCGCGCACTTCGCTGAGGAGCGCGCCCTGTTTCACGTTAAACGCCGCGATCAAGTCCGGCTCCAGCGGCTGCGTTTCCACGCCGAGCAATGCCCGCTCCACGCGGCCGTTCTTCGCGAGCTGCTCCGCGACAAACCGCGCGACATTCACCGCCACCGCCACGCCGAGACCCGCATTGCCGTCATCGCGCGCCACGCGCACCGCGTTCAACCCGATCACCCGTCCGTCGGTGTCGAGGAGCGCGCCGCCCGCGTTGCCCGGATTGATCGCCGCGTCTGTCTGGATAAAATCTTCCGCACCGTCGGCCGCCCCGTCGCGACCCAGCGCCGCCACGATCCCGCGGCTCACGGTGTGCCCGCGTCCCGCCGGATTGCCGAGCGCGAGCACCACATCGCCCAGCTCGAGCTTGTCGCTGTCGCCGAGTGTCGCCGGCTTCAGCCCCGTAGCGTCGATTTTCAACAGCGCCACATCCGAACGCGCATCGCGCCCCACCACGGTCGCCGCGTATTCTTTGCGCGGCTCGCCAAAGGCCACCTTCACGTCCTCCGCCCCGTCGATCACGCGGTGGTTCGTCAAAATGTAGCCGTCCGCCGAGATGATCACGCCCGACGCCGGGCCGGCCGACATCGCGCCGCTCTCCGCCGCTCCGGGCCGCGTCGGCATCGGCACTTGCTGGCGCCGCGGACGCTGACCGGGCATCCCGGGAAACTGGCGCTGCAGCAACTCTTCCAAATTGGGCGTCGCCACCGCCGCGGCGCGTTCCTTCCGGTTGGCGATCACGGCCACCACGCTCGGCGCGACGCGCTTGATCATCGCCGCATAGCTCACGCGGTCCGCCGCCTCGCGCTGGAGCGCCTTCGCGTCCGTCGAGAGCACGAGCGGCACGCGCGCCTCGGCTTTTTCTTTGTCCTTTTCCTTGGATTTCTCGGCTGCCTGCAACGCCGGCCCTCCGACCAAAGCCAACGCCGCCGCCAACACGAGATTCTGAGTGAGAAAACGAGGATTCATAGAATGCGAAAAAGAGAGAAGGGGACGCCCGCCGAAATCGACAAGCCGCGGGACAGTGCAGCTCCGACTTTCGTTTCGCAACCCGGTTCCTGAAACTGTGCCCAAGTCCGCGGCGGAGCGGCGGATCTGCCGGGGTTGACCGCACCCGATTGGCCCCCGACGCTCGATACCACTGTGACGCATCCTCACCCCACCCGTTTCGTCTTCTTCATCCTCTCCTTACTTTCCTTCCTCCCGCCTTCGCTCGCTGCCCAACTCACCGCGACGACCATCGCGAAACTCACTCCGGCCGAAATCGAGCGTGCCCTGCCCAAGGAGCACCCTTCCTGTTACTATCTCTACGCCTCCCGCCTTTGGAGCGCGGGCCAGAGCGACGACGCCGTGTTTTGGTTCTACGCCGGCCAACTGCGCTTTCGTTTTCATCTCCGCGCGAACCCCAAGCTCCCGCCCGATGGCGATCCCGCTCTCTTCGCTTCCCTCCAAGCCACGCTCGGCGAACCAATCAATCTCTACGTCGGCAGCGACCCCAATAAATGGATCGAGCAAATTGACCGCGTGCTCGCTTGGGACGAAAAAACCGCCAACGGCTTCACCTCGAAAAAATCTCATGCCGCCGAACTTGCGGAAATCCGCACCGGCCTCGTGAAACTTCGCGACTACATTGCCACAAACCAAGATTCTATCCGCGCCAAACGTGAGGAAGAAGGCATCGGCGCAATCGGCGTCGTCGATGGCATCTACGTGGAAGAGCGGAAACGAAAGATGCCCGGCGATTGGCCTGCTCTTGCGCCCCAAACCACCCTTGCTGGGATCAATGGATACTACGAAGGCACTTTTGTAACGATGCTCGGATCCACTTTTTTTCGTGGGGAAAAGGAAGTGATGCGTGCGACCGCTTTTCGTTTCGCCGCCGTCCCGCCGGACAGCTTCCAGGTGATCGCCCTGCGCGAAAACGCCGAACTCGCCAGCCGGATTATTCAAGTCCGCGAACTCGCCGGAGCCCTTGCTTTTGACGAAGTTCGGCACGGATCCGCGGCCGGACTTCGCACGGGCGAAGAGCAGTTGACGGTCCTGCTTCGCACTAATGCCGATGGCGACCTCGTGCTCCAACGCCATTCCGTCATCGCCGGCACCTATCCCAACAAAGACCGGCCGGTCCGTCTCGACTACACGTTTTGGAATCGCGCGAAACGCCTGCCGCCGCCCGCCTCGGCTCCTTCCGTCAAACCGTAGGCGGCACGCTCTGTCGCCCATCCTTGGGCCGTCACTCTCTCCGGTTGGGGCTTAATCTGTGTGTATCCGTGTCCATCCGTGGTTAAAGAGTCTCTGTCTTTCCCAACCGCAGAATTGACCCCGTCTCTTCCGCCGGGCTATCTCTCACTTCTTATGTCAGCCGAATCCACTGCATCCGTCCCGCCCGCTGTCTCCATGGACAACATCGTCGCGCTCGCGAAGCGCCGCGGTTTCATTTTCCAGTCCTCCGAAATCTACGGCGGTTTCAACGGCTTCTTCGACTACGGCCCCCTCGGCTCCGAGCTGAAGAAAAACATCCGCGACTGCTGGTGGAACGACATGGTCCGCCGCCGCGACGACATCGTCGGCATCGAGACTTCGATCATCATGCACCCGAAGGTCTGGGAAGCCTCCGGCCACGTCGCCGGCTTCAGCGACCCGCTCGTGGACTGCAAAGCCTCGAAACAGCGCTTCCGCGCCGACCAGCTTTTCTTCTCCCCCGTCGTCGTCGACGGTAACACCGTCGGCTACGTCAGCGCCCTCGAGAGCGAGAAGACCGCCGCCGATCTCCAAGCCGCCGCCGAATCCTTCAAGCGCAAGAAAGCCATCGTCGGCACGCTCGCCCCCGTCACGCCCAAGGATTTCACCGAGGCCACGCCCGAGCAGGTCCCCCTCATCCCGTCCCCCGCCACCGGCGAGCCCGGCTCCCTCACCGAAGCCCGCTCGTTCAACATGATGTTCCAGACGAACGTCGGCGCCATGACCGACGGCTCGTCCGTCGCCTACCTTCGCCCCGAGACCGCGCAAGGCATGTTCGTCGATTTCAAAAACGTCTGGGACACCGGTCGCGTTAAACTCCCGTTCGGCATCGCCCAAATCGGCAAATCCTTCCGCAACGAAATCACGCCGCGCAACTTCATCTTCCGCTCCCGCGAATTCGAGCAGATGGAGATGGAATACTTCATCCACGAGGACGCCGACTGGTCCAAATGCCACCAAGAGTGGATCGAGTGGTGCCGCCAGTGGCTCATCTCCGTAGGTCTCCCTGAGTCGCACCTCTCGCTCTACGCGCACCCAAAGGAGAAACTCGCGTTCTACTCCAAGGGCACCGTGGACATCATGTTCAACTACCCCTTCGGCGTGCAGGAGCTCTGGGGCATCGCCGCCCGCGGCAACTACGACCTCGGCCAGCACGCGCAGGCCTCCGGCAAGACCCAGGAAGTCTTCGACGAAGGCACCAAGAAGAAATTTGTCCCGCACGTCATCGAGCCCGCCGTCGGCGTTGACCGCATTCTCCTCGCCGTCCTCTGCGCCGGTTACGCGGAAGAAGACGTCAAGGACGAGAAGGGCAACGTCGAGAAACGCACCGTGCTCCGCCTCTCGCCGCGCATCGCGCCCGTGAAGGTCGCCGTGCTCCCGCTCCTCAAGAACAAGGAGGCCCTCGTCGGCCGCGCCCAGGCGCTCTACAAAAAGCTCCAGCGCCGCTACGCGGTCTTCTTCGACGACTCCGGCAACATCGGCAAACGCTACCGTCGCCAGGACGAGATCGGCACGCCGTGGTGCGTCACTATCGACTTCGACACGATCGAGAAACCGGGTGACACGTTCACCCTCCGCGAGCGCGACTCCATGGCCCAGCGCCGCATCACCGAGGCCGAGCTGTTTGCTCTCCTCGAGGAGCAGGTCTACTGAGGTGGAGCGCGTTGACCTCAACGCGCTGACCTTCCTCTCCGCCACGGGCGCTCGGAAGACCACTGATCTTCCTTCGCACTCGCGCTCCCAATTCTCATGTCCGCCAAACCACGTCACCCGGTCGTCCGCAGCGTCAAGACGCCGGAGTCCCTCGCCGCCCTGCGCGCGTGGATGGGCACGTTCGATGAGACGATCCGCAAACGCGGCACTACCCTCCACGATACCGGCGGCGTCACCGCCCTCCGCGGCAATGCCGACCACTACGTCGAAGCCGACGTGACCGACGCCGAGGAGAAATTCTCCCTCACGCTTTTCCTCACGCGCGGCAAATGGTCCTCGCGCTGCGCCTGCGACCGCGAGTCCAACTGTCGCCACGCCTACGCCGCCAGCCTCGCCTGGCTCGCCGCCGCGGCGAACGAAGTCACGCTCCCCGACCCCAACGCGAAGCCCGCCATCACGCTCGCGCCGATCTCCAATCTCCCGCCGCCCGCGCCCAAACCCGCGCCGTTCGAGGTCAAACCGCCGCAGGAAAAATTGTCCTTCCGCGATCAATGGACGCCCATTCTCGCCGCGAAACTCGGCCGCAAGCTCACGCCCGCCGAGGGCAACCTCCTCGAAAATCTCGCCGCTCTTTTCGGCGAATTCGCCCAGGCCCACGGCACGCTCTATCCCGGCGCCCTCCTGCGTCACGGTTTTGAACATACGCCGCCCCGCGGCGCGCCGCTCTACGCGCCCGCGTTTCCCGGTTGGTGGGATCAGGCCACCGCGCCCGCCGATCCTTGGGCGCTCTGGCAATACATCGCGCACGATTACGAACTCGCCGGCCGCACGATCCCCGAAGTTTTCCGTCCGCTGACGAACACCGCCGCCACGCGCGCCGCCATCGAGGAACATCTCCTTCAGCACGACCTCGCCATCTGGCAACGCGCCCTCGCCTCCACCGACGATTCCGCCGCGCCTACGCGCACGCATCCCGCTACCGTCGAGCTCGCCGCGCTCCGCGCCCGCATTCGTCCCGAGGGCGGCCTCATCATCGAGGTGCGCCCCGCCGCCGGGAAATCCTGGCGCCCGCCGCCCCAGAAATGGTTCGTCGCCCTCGCCACCGCGCGCCCCATCGATTTCGAACACCTCACGCCGCCCGAGTCCGCGCTCGCCCTCGCGCTCGCCGCCGAATCGCGCGCCGGCCTCCAGCCTCCTTCGCTCCGCCAGTCGCTACCCGCCGAAGCGACCGCCAACATTTTCCGCACGCGCGCCGCGCGCGATGCCATCGTGCTGCCCGACGGCGCGCCGTTCGTGATCGAGACCACCCCGCTCGTCCTCGAAGCCAGCGTCTCGCCCATCGCCGCCGATCGCCTCTACCTGAACCTCGTCACGCCCGACGGACGCAGCGCCGTTCGCGCCACGCTCGTCACGCTTCGCCCGACTCCGCTCTACTATTTCGAAAATCGCGTCTGGCCCGGCCCGCCCCCCACGCCGCACACGCCGCTTCCGACCGCCGCCCTCGGTGACACGCGCCTGATGACGCGCCTCCGCTCCGTCGGCTTGCGTCTTCCCGCTGCCCTCGAGAGCAATGTCCGGCGCGTCCCGCTTCGTCCCGTCTTGAGTTGCTGGCTCAGTCCGTCGCCCGCCGACGCCGATTCGCTCCTCTTCCACGCGCAACTCCTCGCGCGCGCCGACGATCTGCCCTGCGAGCAGCACTGGACCAACACCGGTTGGCAATGGACCCCCCGCGGCGCCCCGCCGCTCCGCCGCCCCGGCGAGCCGCTCCTCGAATTCGATCTCGCCGCCGCGCAGCTCGCGGCCGCGCGCTTCCCGGATTTTTCCCTTGTCTGGCCCGACTGGGTGAACTCGTGGTCGCGCCCCGTCTCAAAAACCTTCCCCGAGGAATTCATCGCGTGGCACGCCACGCTCCCGCCCGGCCTGAAAGTCGACGCCTCGCCTGGCCTCGCCAATCTCCTCGGTCCCGGCCTCCGCGCCCACGTGGAATTTTCCGCCGCCCCCGCGCCCGACTCCGCCAGCCGCGATTGGTTTAATCTCACTGTCAAACTCCGCGTCGAAGACACCAAACTCAACGCCGAGGAAATCGCGCTCCTCATGCGCGCCCGCGGCAAATGGGTCAGTCTCCCGCGCCACGGTTGGCAGCGCCTCGAAGTCGTCACCGACGATACCGACGCCTCCTCCGTCGCCGCGCTCAACCGCCTCGGCCTCGATCCCACCGACGTCCTCGCCGACGGCCGCCCCGCGACGCACCGCATCCACGCGCTCCAGCTCGCCGCCGAAGCCGACCAGCTCGAGCTCCGCGACGCCGCCCTCGCCAAAGCCCTCCGTCAACGCGTCGCCGACCTCACCGCGCTCCCCGCGCCGCCGCTCCCCGCCGGCCTCAGCGCCACCCTCCGCCCCTACCAACAGGAAGGTTTTCACTTCCTCTGCCACCTCTCCGCCCTCGGCCTCGGCGGCATCCTCGCCGACGACATGGGCCTCGGCAAAACCGTCCAAACCCTCGCGTGGCTCCTCTACCTCGCTGACCAGGAACCTAAACTTCAACTTCCGACTTCAACTGGCGGCGAAGCCGCCAAACCCTTCCGCGCCCTCGTCGTCTGCCCGAAGAGCGTCACGCACGGCTGGCTCGTCGAGAGCGCCCGCTTCACGCCCGCGCTCCAGGCCGTCGCCTTCAACCCGCTCCGCCTCGGCTCAAGCTCTCAGCTCTCAGCTCTCAACTCTCAGCTCATTGTAGCCAACTACACCCAGCTCCGTCTCAACGCCGAGTGGTTCCGCGCGCAGCACTGGGACGTCGTCATCCTCGACGAAGGCCAGTTCATCAAAAACCCCGGCAGCCAGGTCGCCGCCGCCGCGCGCGCGCTACCCTCGCGCCACCGCCTCGTCCTCACCGGCACGCCGATCGAGAATCGTCTCACCGATCTCTGGAGCCTCTTCGCCTTCGCCCAGCCTGGCCTCCTCGGCACGCAAACCGCCTTCCGCCGCCAACACGACCAAGCCGACGCCGAAGCCCTCACGCGCCTCCACCGCCGCGTCCGCCATTTCCTGTTACGCCGCACCAAAGCCGAAGCCGCGCCTGATCTCCCCTCGCGCACCGAAGACGAAATCATCGTCGAACTCGAAGGCGAGCAACGCGCCCTCTACGACGCCGAGCTGAAGCGCGCCCGCGCTCAACTCCTCGGCGTCGACACCAACACCGCCCTCGCCGCCGTCCGTTTCAACGTCCTCGCGAGCCTCCTCCGCCTCCGTCAGATCTGCTGCCACCCCGCGCTCGTCGACCCCGCGCACCGCGATCTCCCCAGCGCCAAACTCGACGCCCTCCTCGAACGCCTCGAAGAGCTCCGCGACGAAGGCCACCAGGTCCTCGTGTTCAGCCAGTTCGTCGGCATGTTGGAACTCATCCGCGACCGCCTCGCCACCGCCGGCATCGATTATCTCATGCTCACCGGCGCCACCGAAAACCGCGCCGAGCTCGTCGACGAATTTCAGTCCGACAAAACGAAAACCGTTTTCCTCCTCTCGCTCAAAGCTGCCGGCTTCGGCCTCAACCTCACCGCCGCCAGCTACGCGATCCTCTACGATCCGTGGTGGAATCCCGCCGCCGAAGCGCAGGCCATCGACCGCACGCACCGCATCGGCCAAACACGCCCCGTGATCGCCTACCGCATCTTGGCCGAAGGCACGGTCGAAGAGAAAATCCGCGCCCTCCAAAAAGACAAAGCCGCCCTCGCCGCCGCCGTCGTCCAGGAAGAATCCCTCGCGAGCATCCTCGACCTCGACAGCCTCCGCTCGATCTTGGAGTAGGGCAGGGTCTCCGACCCACCCTGTCAGCTGCCGTTTTCTGAGAAGAGGCTTTCGCCACTGTTCTCGATAGCCTCCGCGCCGTCTTCTCCTGCGGTCAGGCCGCGCAGCTGCGAAGCGTCATTCCACTGGGCGTTGATTTCCATCCTCCCTTTTTTGGAACGTAGCACGGACGCCTAGCCGGTCGGTTTGGGTCTGTTTTCAAAGGATTTTGGTATCCGTGGTGATTTTCTCGCGCGCGCAAGCGCTGCGCCTTATCCCACTGCCATGCCCGCCGCGTTACCCTACCGCGCCACGCTTGCCGCAGTTGTCGCGGCAGTCGTGCTGCCGATGACCGCTGCCCTCGCGCAAGAAGGCCAGCTTGCGACGGGCGGAGCGCAGCGACTGCAACCGCCGGGCCCGTGCATTCCGCCGGCGGAAGCGGCGCGCATCCGGGCTGCGACGGACGGTTTCCTCGCCAGCAATCCCGATGCGCTGCTTCCTCTCGCGCCCTCCGGAAAAACGTCCTCGCCGGCTCCCGCTGGCACCGCGCCGTATCCCTTTTTCCCGCAGTCCGGAAAACTCTGGGACGATTTGTTTCCGGTGAACTTCGTCGACCTCGATCCGGCTTCACCCGGCGTCCGGGATTATCGAGGCGGCACGCAATCCTACGACGGGCACCAGGGCATCGACAGCGATATCACCAGCTTCACGGAACAGTCGATCGGCGTCCCGGTTTTTGCCGCTCTGGACGGCGTGGTGACCGCGACCCACGACGGGGAGTTCGACCAGAACACAGCGTGGGTGGCCGGCACGCCGGCCAACTATGTCGTCCTCCGCCACGCCGGCACCCACGAAACGTGGTATTACCATCTGAAAAAGAACAGCGTGGCGGTATCCGTCGGCCAAACCGTGAAGGCAGGCACGCAATTGGGCCTCACTGCCAGCAGCGGCTTCAGCACAGGCCCGCACTTGCACTTCCAGTCTCTGGTCAACGGCGTTTCGTTCGAGCCGTTCGCCGGTTCCGCCAACTCCGGCACGAGTGGTTGGATCAACCAGCCGGTATATCGCGGCGCGACCTATGTCCGCGATTTCACGTTCACGACGCAAAATTTGTCTTCCTGGCCCGGTCCGCCCATCGATACCACGCGAACCGGCACCTTTGTCGGCACCGGCACCAAAAGTTTCTATTTTTGGGCGACGATCATGAATCTTCCGGCTGCCAGCACCTACCGTCTCCGTTTTTTGCGTCCAAATGGCACCGCCCGCTTCGACAGCGGCACGTTCGGGTTTGCGGGGGGCACCAATCCTTACTACCGCTCCTCCTATTGGTGGTGGTCCTACAACATCAACTTCGATGTCACGGGAGATTGGTTGTTGGAACTGAGCGTGAACGGCACCGTGGTTTCCCAGTCGCCGATCGCCATTACCACTGGCGCAGCGGTCAACCGGCCGCCGCTTGCCGTAGTTCCTGCCTTCGATCCGCCACTTGCTGTGGCCGCGCAAGCGGTGTTCTGCCGCGTGCCGTTTCGGCTCATCGACGATCCAGACTACGATGTCGTCCGCTATCGCTACGTTTGGAAACGCAAAGGAGCCGTGATCCGAGATTCGATTAACGCGAGCTTGGCCGACGCCATCCCCGCTTCGGCTTGTGCTCCTGGCGACCTCCTCACCTGCACTGTCACCCCGGGAGACGGTGTCACCCAAGCGGCTTCGGTCACGATCGCCACGCGGCTCCGGCCGTTTTCCCTCCACACTGCGGATACCGACCTCGATTCGCGTCTCCGCCTCCGGGAGCTGACCCGTGTGATCGAGCTTTTCAACACTCGCCGCAATGCCACCCGCAGCGGTCACTACACCGTCGCCACCGCTACGGAAGATGGGTTTGCCCCCGATCCATCGCGGGACATCGGCGTTGGCACCGTCCTTGATAGATACCACTCGGCCGACACCAACTATGATGGTTCGATCAGCATGGCTGAGCTTGTCCGCGTGATCGAACTCTACAACGCGCGCAGCGGCACCGTCCGCACCGGCCAGTATCGCGTTCAAAATGATAGCGAGGACGGCTTCGCTCCGGGGCCCTAGCCGGTTGTCTTCGCTTTCAAATAGGGTCTTACCCCAAACGGACGCGCCTCCGACGAGTTCGTGCCTCGCCACATGGTGAGCCCGACCGCCCCTCACTCACGCCACTTTTCCCGCAACAACCCGCCCGGCGCCGCGTCTCCTCAACTCATGTCATTCGCGTCCGACGAGTCCCTGCGTGTGCTGCTCCCGCCGGCGGAAAAACCGTCGCGGATCCCCGCTTGGTGCGCCGGCATCTTGGCGGCGGGCCAGACCATTTGGCTCCTCACGCACCTGACGCCCCGCGTCCAAACGTGGAGCCCGTCGCAGGGCGGTCACGGCCGGGCCGTCTTCCTGAGTGTCGCCCCGGAGCTCGCCGCTTTTTTGGCAGGCGCGACCGTGCTCCTGGTTTTCTGGCTCGCGCGTCGCCTCGGCGGAGCGTGGGCCGGCGTCTTGGCGGCGGTGACCTTCGTGCTCGCGCGCTCGGCCGGCCTCGGTGACGGCTACGGCCACTCCCAACTGCAAACCGTCGCCATGGCCCTGCTCCTCGCGGGTGCGTGGCGGGCGCTGCGGTTTTCCGACGATGCATCGGTCGTCAACGGCCTCTTGGCCGGCGCTCTCCTCGGCGCGCTCCCGGCGTTCAGCCGCACCGGCACCGTCGGCGCGTTCGCCATCCTCGGCTGGCTGGTCTGGCAGGCGCGGCCCCACTGGCGGAGCGGTTCGGTGGTCGTCGGCTTCACCGCTCCCATCGCCTGGCTCCTCTCGGTCCGCGGCGCCGAACTCGTCGCCTCGTGGGCCGGCTATTTCCGTTTCGTCCGCGAACACTCGCGGCACCTTTGGTCGGGCAACGCCGCCGCGGTGTGGTCCTGGCTGCCCGATGCCCGCGGCGGGATGTGGCTGATTTTTGCGCTCCTCGGCCTCGCCGGCGTGGTGGCCCTGCTGGGCAACTGGCGGCGCCGCGCCGATGGCGTGCTGCTGGCGAGCGTCGCGGCGGCCATGCTCCTCTTCCTCGCCCTCGGCCGCAACGCCTCGTGGCCGGGCCAGTTCTGGGTCTTGCCCGTGCCCTTCCTGATCGCGGCCGGCGCCTGCCTGGTCGTGCGCACCTTCGAGCGCGACGCCACCGGTCCGCGCCTGGTCGTCGGGAGTGCGCTGGCCGCCCAGCTCGTGCTCGGCATCACCGTCGGCTCCGACCAATGGTCCCGCCGCCGCAGCGAGACGGTCGCGAAGGCCAACGTGCGGTCCTTTGCCGAGCAGAACCTCCCCTCCGGCGCCCTCATCATCGGCCCGTCGTCCTTGGCCGGCGGCGTGCAGCCCGGCGGCAAATGGCAGTTTGTCGATGCCCGGCTGCTCGGCAGCTACCGCGGCGGTTCAAGCCGCTCGCGCTCCTCGTCGTCCGCCGGCTCCGACCGCCGCGCCACCGATGCGCGCGAGCGGCAGGACTTGGTCTGGCACGAATTGCAGGCGCACGCCCGAGGCGCGCCCGTTTACTGGATCACGCGGTCCACCGCATCCGTGGACCGCGCCCTCCACGGCCGCGCCGCCTACGAAGTCGTCGGTGAATTCACCGCGCCCGCCGTGTCGCCCCCACCACCTCCTCGCCCCGGACCGCGCCGCCCGGCCTCCGCCACCGCCCCGCGCCCGCCGTCGCCCGCGCCGCGAGCCCCCGAGACGCCGCAGACCCTCAAGGTCGTGCGCGTCGTCTTCGGCCCGTCGTAGACGAGCGTCGCCTCCCCGCGCGTCGCCTCCCCCCCGTCCGCCTCACTGCGCCGGCTTCGCGTTCCACACCGCCAGCGTATCCGGCGAGCCCTGACTGCGCACGCCGTTGTCGGTCAGGATGTCCTCGATCGCCGCCAGCACTTCCTTGCGCGGAAACACCGGCGATTCCCCGCTGTGCCCCGAAAATTCAAACACGATAAACTCGTCGCGCGCGTCCCGGAGCACTTCGACGAGATGCTTCAGGTTCTTGATCTTGATCCCGTTCACCGTCTCGACGACCCGTGATTGGGGGTTCGAATAACCCTTGGACAATTTGTGCGGGAAAAACGGCGACGCCACGACGACCAGTTGTTCGCCGTCGAAGGCCGGCTTGTCCACGCGGCGGAGGGCGAGGGGACTCGCCGACGCCGAGAGCGCCGACATCGCGTTGTTGAGCCCCGCGACAAACACTCCCGTGGCCGGCGAAAACACGAGCGGCCCGTAGATGAAATACGACGGGTAAGTGTTTTCCAAATTTGGGATGAGCATCGGGCGCGTCGGCGCGACTGGCACCTGCACGACGAGTTCCTTGCGGTCGCGCACGATGGTCAGCGCCACCTTGCCGTCCTTCGCGATTTTCTGGATGTGATAGCGGAGCTTCACCCGGAGATTGTCGCCGAGCTTGATCATGCCCTCGTTGTCGACACGCGTGTCGCCGATCTTCGTGATCACGTCCCACTCCTTCAGCGGGTAGCTCGCGTCGGTGCCGTCCGGCTCGTGGACGACGATGCCCTCGACCGTCTTTTCGAGTTTGAGAAAGGCGCGGAGCGCCGGATTTTCGAGCGTCTGCAACTCGTCAAACATGGCCGGCTTCCCGTCGTATTTTCCGTCGGTCACGTCCTGCAGAAACAGTTCCACTTCCTCGCAGGGGATGATGTAGCCGATATTGTCCGCGCCGCGGAGTCCGCTGAACGCGAGACCGATCATCTTGTCGCCCACCAGCGCCGGGCCGCCGCTGTTGCCGGGATTGATCGCCGCATCGATCTGGATGCGGAGGCCCGAGGTCGGGAAATTATACGAGGTAAACTCGATGCGGGACACGATGCCCTTGGTGATCGAGAGACTCGTGCCGCCCGTGGGGAAACCGTAGACCATCACCGCGTCTTTCACCGCCGGCAGCATCGTGGCGCGGGGCAGGGGAGGGCGCGTGTCGAAAAACGTCTCGTCCTCCAGCTTCAACACCGCGAGGTCGATCCCCGGCGCGATATACTCGACGCTCGCGGAGAGTTTGTCGCCCGATTGGTTGGCCTGCACCTGCACCTGGCTCGCGTAGACGACCACGTGCGCGTTGGTCAGGATGCGTTTTCCCTCGATGATGATGCCCGTGCCGGTCGCTTCGCGCGGCGCCTGCTTCGTCCACGGCTTGTAGGGATCGGGCCCGCGCATCGTGGAGAAAATTTTCACCACGGCGTTTTCCACGGAGTTCGCGTTCTTCTCGGCGGCGGGCGGCGGAGTCGCGGCGGGCTCGGCGGCGCTGAGAACAGCGGCGGCAAAAACCGCGGCCAAGGTTGCGACGCGGAGGGGACGCGCGAGCGGGCCCGCGGGGCGGAGGGGGTGAGCCATAGAGCGGCGAAACGAAGCGCAACCGCCGCGGAACGCCAGAAAGTTTTTCTCGCCGCACCTGCGCCGCGCGCCACTGTGCTCGCTCGTTCCCCCTCCCGGTGGCACCGGTTGCGTTTCCTTTCGAGTTTCGTTCCGTCGTGCTGCCGGTTCATCCAACTGTATCCCCCTCCCACCTCATCATGCGTAAACTCACCACCACCCTCCTCGCGGCCCTCGCGCTCTGCGCCATGTCGCCGCTCGTCGCTCAAACTGCTCCGAAAGCCGCCGCCAAAAAAGGCTCGGCGACCTCCACCGGCAGCTGGAGTCCCCACGTCACCACCAGCGCCAAAATCGACGACAACCGCGTCATTCTCGTCTACGGCAGCCCCAACCTGAAAGACCCGAAGAAAGACGGCGCCGTCCGCAAAGTCTGGGGCGGTCTCGTGCCCTTCGGCAAAATCTGGCGCCTCGGTTCCGACGAAGCGACGCTGCTCATCACGCAGAAAGACATCGACCTCGGCGGCACGGCCCTCGCCGGTGGCGCCTACAGCCTCTACCTCCACCCCGAAGCCGACGGCTCCGCGAAACTCGTCGTCAACAAGGCGATCGGCCAATGGGGCGTCGATCCGTATCCCGCCGCGACCGAAGTGGCCCGCATCGCGTTGAAGAAGACCGAGCTCTCCTCGACCGTGGAGCAGTTCACGATGAGCGTGAAGAAGGAAGGCGCCGGCGGCCTCCTGCGCCTCGCCTGGGAAAACCTCGAGTATTCGGTGCCTTACTCGGTGAAGAAATAAACGCGCCGCGGACAACCTCCGCCCCGCGTCCCCGCCAGCCCGGCCCCCCGGCCGGGCTTTTTTTTCGCCCGGAAATTTCCCCGTCTCCGTCGTGCTCACCTCGTAATTCTAGTTCGCGTTCAAGATGACACGATCTGGGTAGGAGCCTGCTTGCAGGCGATTCAGGACGTAAAATCGCCTGCAGGCAGGCTCCTGCCTCCATGCCGACCAATCTCATCTTCAAGACGCATGGAGATAAGCGGCGCGCCCCTCCGCCCTCAGCAATCCTGATACTTCCAATTCCGCGCTTTCCCCTCGGCGACCCACTCGACCGTCGTCGCGACCCGCTTCGCCCGCGTCTCGGGTCGTTTGGCCTCGGTGATCCACTCGATGTATTCGCGGCGATGACTCGGCGCGAGTTGCGCGAAGTTCGCCGCGGCCGCCGCGTTCGTTTTCAGCGCGGCCGTGAGCTCCGCCGGCACCTTCGGCGCGGGGCGTGGTTTCGCGGCGGGCCGGTGCGGCGCGCCCGAGGCGTTGAGCTGCGCCGCCTGTTTGATATAGCGTCGGAGCACTGCGTCCGTCGGCAGATCGCCGAGGCTCGTGATCCGCCCGAGACTGCCCATCGCTTCCGCCGACTGGTCGCCGGCCTTCGCCAGCACCGCGTCCATCCCCTGATGGTGAAAACCAAACGCACAGTGCGCCTTGAACGCCGCCATATTGCACAGCAGCCCGTGGTGTTCGAAAAACGGCATGCCCCACTTGATCGTTTCCGTGGCCTCCGGGCAGCCCTGCCTCACCAGCGCGCGGAGGTGACGCAAGATCGGCTGCGCATACGCTGCGGCTCCGGCGATATACGCATCGATGCGGGGGTCGGGCTTCGTCGTCATGGCCGCACGTCGTAGGCCCGGCGTCGCGCCGCCGCCAGCCGCATTTTCCGACGGAGCGGCGGTATTCAAGCGCCGAAGCGTGTCGCGCCGCACCCCGCACTTGGCAACGCCCCGCGTTTCCCTCACACGCAACCATGCCCGTGATCGACCACCTCCTCGCCTCCGGCCTCGTGCGCCGCGCGATCTGGAAATTCTGGTATCCCTTCCTCACACGCCGGCTCCGTGCCGACGAGGTGCTCTACCTCAACTACGCCTTCGAGGAAGACCCGCCGCGCGCG